>JAQUYX010000162.1 GCA_028691615.1 Victivallaceae bacterium | reverse complement strand
GGGAGAGACGGTGCTGGATAATTTCGGCGGCAGCGGTTCGACGCTCATTGCCTGTGAGCAGACCGGTCGCAAATGCCGGATGATTGAACTGGACGAAAAATACTGCGACGTCATCCGGCGTCGCTGGTCTGAATTCAAATACGGCGAAGGGTGCGACTGGCTATCGCTTACCCCCACCGTTGAAGAATCCTCGCCATCCGAAGAATGATTGGATATCCGGAAATCTGCCTCTTCTGCACTTTGTGAAAAAATGAGCTCAAACGACGACCTGTAATTTGCGGTTTGGCAGATCGAAGATTTTCAACATCATATACTCATCATCCCGATAGCCGTATGCCTGACGCAACATCGTACGCACTTTGTTATTGAATCCCTCCATGGCCGCGTTCGTCGCACCGCCGAACCGCCAGAACCCCAAGATTCCTTCCCTGTGTTTTTCCAGAGTTCCGACCATTTGGTGCAGCAAATCCGATTTCATACCCTTTGCAGTTTTGATCTAGAACCGCAGTGCGATTTCCGCGCTCCATGCGCTTGTCGCCACTCGGTAGATGCTTCGAAGATATTCCTTCATCATGTGAAGGTCGGCCAATTCTTGAAACGTGGTTTTGATTTCTTTCAGGTGTTCTGCCGCTTCCTCGTCTAAATCTTCTTCATTGTGTAAAAGCGTGAAACGCTGTTTCTTCAAAACCTCCTTCTCCTTGTCATCAAGCGTTGCGGTAATTCTTCGTCTGGCTTTATCAATCTTTTCATTTATCAGTTTAATGACATGGAAGTGATCGAACACAATATTCGCCTTCGGCAAGTATTTTTCCACCCAGCTGAGGAACGCTCGCCCCATATCCATTGCGACCAGTTCAATTTTCGCTTTTGAACGGCGCAAACGCTTAAGAAATCCGCCGAGCGCTTCACCGTCTTTGCCTCTATCGACATGGAGAACCGACCCGGAATCCAAGTCTCGAACAATCGTCAAATATGCGGTTTTCCCTTCGCTGTCATGCCCAACGGCAATTTCATCAATACCGATATATTTGACATGCTTGAGTTTGACATGCTTGAACTTTCGTTTGAGATAACGCTTTTCGACTCCTTTTATTACCCGCCAGTCAAGGTCGAAATGTTTACTGATTGCGGAAATTGTCATTTCCGGTCTCAATTCGATGATTGTCCGTTCAAATGCCGTCGTAATTCTGGCCTTGGGATGAGAAATGAAGGGGATTTCCTCCACGGTCGCCTCGCTGCGCTTCGGACAATAAATCCGGTGAATGTCAAGTTCAAAAAATGTTGGTTTGGTTCCATACGGCAAGCCCTGAATCCGACGAGTCCGGATGGGATAGGTTTTCACTGCGGCATGAAAACACCGTGGACAGCGAAACTCTTTACGGATCAAGCGCTGAATCGTAATTCCACCCGAAAAATCATACGACTGGTGTTGAAATCCAATGATTCCTTGTGTATGGTATGCAAGACTGGTTGGCATCGTATTTCCTCCATGTTTGGCTTCGTAACTAAAACATAGAGCATGATGCAATCAGTCGCTTTTTTTTCACGAAAGTTGATCCGAAAAATCATTTTTTCGGTCAACACAAAAATAATCCAGACGGGTTCCCGAAGCTGTCAGGCCACAAACGGAATAAAGTCCGTCCAAAGGACGGCGGGAGCATCGCTCCCGTTTATGCCGGATTGCGGCCTTACTGCGCAGGGGTTCCGGCTATACAGCGACTGTTTTTTCACAAAGTGCAGAAGAACCAAAAAAGTGTTTGCAAAACACACACGCCGATTTTTGTTGTCGAACCCTTTCCGGCTTGCAGCTTTTGTTTTGTCGGACATTAACAAAGCAACTTGCCATGACCTGGGGGGCCAATTCGACTTTGTCGTATAGACAGCGGTAGGATTTTAAGGCCGATTGCTGCCGGAAAAGGATTCCTGAGATCCCTTTTTCCCAGCGGAGAACCTATTGTATTTGGCGATTCGAAATGTATATTATATCGGTATTCTTTCTATTTGATATTCTTCAGAAAACGATTCCTTTGCGGAGGCTGATAATGAAGTTGAAATCGCCGTCTCTGATGGTGTGGATGTTCCTTTCCGTCGTACTGGGGATAACCACCGGTTTATTTTTCGGGGAAAGTTGCCGACACTTGGAAATCGTCGGACGCGCGTTCATCGCCATCATGCAGATCAGCGTGCTGCCATACATCGTCGTCTCTCTGATTCAAAGCTTCGGAACCCTCGAACCGTCTCAGGCGCAGTCCGTGGCCAAACGCGGAATTCTGATGATCCTGGTGCTGTGGAGCATTGTGTTCCTGCTCATATCGCTCATGCCGCTGTGTTTTCCTCAATGGGAGTATTCGGCATTTTTCAACCCCGGCCTGCTTGATTCAAACAACTCGGTCGATTACATCCAGCTCTTCATTCCCTCCAACCCATTCAACTCGCTGGCGAACAACGTCGTTCCTGCGGTGACGGTATTCAGCATACTTTGCGGCATCGTGCTGATGAAAATTCCGCAAAAGCAAAACTTGCTCTCATTGCTCGACACCATCTCTGAGGTGCTCTCGCAGCTGACCATTATGCTGGTCAAGCTCTCGCCAATCGGCATTTTCGCGTTGCTGGCCAACGCCGCCGGAACAATGTACCCGGAAGAAATCGGTCGGCTGGAGGTCTATCTGGCCACCTTCTGCACGATGGGTGCACTTCTGTATTTTCTTATTCTTCCGCTGCTGCTGACTTCCTTCACTGCCTTCCGCTATCAGGAGGTGATGAAGACCTCCCAAACTGCGATGCTGACCGTGCTGTTGACCGGCAACCTTTTCATCGTGCTGCCGCTGCTGGTGAACAACATCAAACAGCTCTTCGCCAACCACCACATGGAAAACGATGCGACGACCAACATGGCAAAGATCATTGTGCCGATCACCTTCATCCTGCCCTGTGCCGGTCAGTTGATGGATCTGTTGTTCATTGTCTTCGCAAGCTGGTTCAACAACAACATGTTGACGTTTTCTGAGTATTTGGAGCTTTATGGCGCCGGTCTGCTGACGATGTTCGGTAGTTCCAAGGTGGCGATTCCGTTTTTGTTGAGTATGTTCAAATTGCCGGCCGATTTATTCGGGTTGTTCCTGATCTCCAGTGTCGTGACCGACAACATTAAATTCGCGGTGGAAGCATTCGCGGTATTCAGTTTCTCGATTCTCTTTACGGCGTGGATGACGGGCGAGATGTGTATCCGGTGGCGTCGTCTGCTGGTCAAGCTGGTAACGATTGTTCTGGTGACGATCGCGGTGCTGCTGACGTTGCGCTGGTCGCTTAACAGCCTGTTGGCGCAACCGGCGGGCAATCAGGAGACGCTGGAAGCGATGGAGTTGAACCATAAAATCGACTTCAAGGTTTTCGACCAACTTCCAGAGCAAGGGAGACTTCTGACGGAAAAGAGCCGCTTTGATCAGATCAAAAAAAGCAAGGTGCTGCGCGTCGGGTACAATGCGAATGTCATGCCGTTTGCGTTTTACAAGAAGAACGGCGAGTTGGTGGGGTTCGACATCGATATGGCCAACATGCTGGCGGAGGATCTGGAGTGCACCCGAATTGAATTTTATCCGATCTCCTTCGACGATCTGGCCCGTCCGCTCAATGAGAATATGGTGGATATCGTCATGAGTGAATTGTCCATTACCCCGGACCGGTTGAAGGAGATCACCTTTACTCATCACTATCTGGAGCTCTCCATGGCGCTTGTTGTGCCGGATTACCTGAAAGAGGAAATCCGCAAGGACCCATCGATTCTGAGGAGCAACCGATTCACCATTGCCGCAATGAGGGGGGCGGATTACGACCGTTTGACGAAAGCGCTGCCCGATAACCCCCGGATCAAGCTGAGCAATTACCTCGAATATTTTGACGGAAAGGTCAAAGCGGACGCATTGTTGATGAGTGCCGAAAAAGGTTCCGCCTGGACCATTGCGCATCCGGCCTATTCCCTATTCATTCCGGCGCGTCAATATAAGGATCTGATTGCGTACGGCATCGCCAACAACGACGTGCGTTTTCTGGAATACCTCAACTACTGGCTTGTACTGAAGCGCGGCAATGGAGAGATCGATCGTAAATATGAATATTGGATCAAGGGGATCAACGTCAAACCCCGCCCGCCGCGCTGGTCGATTCTCCGCAATGTCATTTCCCCCGAATCGATTGTGAAAAATCCGGTCAAGCCATCTCCCGTCCTGGAATGCTCCCAAAAATAGATTTCAAGAATTCGATTTGCTTGATTGCTGTCGCTGAAAAGTTTTTCGTTTATACGCTTAATCCTGGCAAATATCGTTGAACACCCGCTTTTTTGAGAGGAGGAGAACAAAATGGAAGCTGAGTTTTTCCTTCCGGGGACTAAGAAGGATCCGACGGTGCATTGTCTGCTTTGTCCGCGCCGCTGTTCGATTGCGGAAGGCAAGACCGGATTTTGCCGCGTGCGCCGCAACCGGGGGGGGCGGCTGATCGCGGTTGGTTATGCCCATCCGGTCGCATTGCAGGTTGATCCGATTGAGAAAAAACCTCTCGCGTATTGGAAAACGGGCTCAAAAACTTTCTCCGTCGGCTGTTTCGGCTGCAATCTGGGTTGTTTGTTTTGTCAGAACGACTCGTTGTCCAGAAGCGGGTACGATGATTCCGAAAAAGCTTCGGAAGTCACGCCGGAACAAATCGTAACGCTCGCTCTGAAATACAATTGCCAAAGCATTTCCCTGACCTACAACGAACCGACGACTTTTTTTGAATACGCCTGCAATCTAGCGCGTTCCGCCCGGCAGGCCGGGCTGGGCACGGTGCTGGTCTCCAACGGCTGGATCTCCCCGGAGGCAAGGAGTCAACTTTATCCTTTGATCGATGCGGCAAATATCGACATCAAAGGGTTTTCCGAAGATTTTTATCATCGGCTCTGCGCCGGGACGCTCGCTCCGGTGCTGGAGAGCTGCCGCTTTTTTGCCGAGGAACTTCATGGGCACTTGGAAATCACCAATCTGGTGATCCCCGGAGAGAATGATTCCGACGAAATGATCCAAGCGTTATTGGACTGGGTGGACGAAACGCTCGGGAAAGAAGTACCGTTGCACTTCTCCGCATATTTCCCTGCCGGAGGTTTTACCGCGAAACCTACGCCGCCCGAGACGCTTTTGCGTATTCGCGACAAGGCGCTTGCGCGCGGATTCTCCCGCGTTCAACTCGGAAATCTCCACTGATTTTATTCGTCCGGCAGGACAAAAAACGCACGGCATCACTTCTCTGTGCGAAACTCCTTTTCGCCAAATACGATCGCCTCAAAAACCGTAAATTTCGCCTCCGAACTTTTCCATGCATCGGGCGCGAGTCCCGCTTTGCGCGCCAGTTCGGTCAGCGTGGTGTCCCGATCCCACCCCTGTTCCGTCGCCACTTGCGGCAGAAATACGGCGGAACGCCCGTTCAAGGTCAGCGTCATGCCGTGTCGTCCGATTTCAATTTCCCGCGCGGAGTCAACTGCCTGGGGCGGAGTCAAGACGGAAATTTCAAGGTCGATCTGATTCAACTCCTCCAAATGGAGCTGCGGAAAGCGCGGGTCGCGGAACGCCGCGTCCACGGCGCGCGCCGTGACCGACTGATACAGCGGACGGAAGGCTTGCAACTCTCCGATACACCCGCGCAGTGCGCCCGAATTTCTCTCTTTGAGCGTCACAAAGACCGCCAGCGGCTCAAGCAATTTTCCCTTGGCCCTGTCGCGAAACTCCGTGGCGGGGCAGGCGCGGCGATTGCGGAACACATATTCGATTGCCTTGCGCGCCATCTCAAGAAGCGTCGCTTTATCGGCATGGTTCAGAAACTCGGCGTCCCCATCTTGGGCTGCTGCTGCCGCGGCTGCCTTGCGGCTCTTCGCCCAATCGACACAGCCAGTTGCGGAGAGGTAACACACGAAGCGCCGGTCATCGTTCGAATGGTCGAGATCGGAGCTATTCGCATAAGCTGTCTCCTGAATGTGCGCTTGTTTTGCCGCAAGCTCCAGCATGAGGGCGATCGGATGGGCGCCGCAAATCGTCGCGCCGGTGTCCGCTAGATACTCCAAAAATTCCTGCGGATCGCCCGCTTGGATTTTTTGAAACGCGCCGCCGTCCAGCTCCTGCACTTTCTTTCTGGCATCTGCGCCGTAGGGGGCAAACTCAAAATCACTGCCATAATGCGTGAAATCACTGCTGACCACCAGCAAGGTATCTTTGTCCAGAAGAGGACGAATCGCTTCTGCAAATTCTTTTCGCGCACGGGAAGAAAGAATCCCGACGATCATCGGGAGGACGCAAAAAGCGTTTGTCAGCGCGGTCTGCAGCAGCGGATATTGAATTTGCGCGGCATGTTCCTCCAGATGAATTTTGTCGCTGCAGCGAAAGCCTTGGTGCGCACAAAGCGCTTGTATCGCGGGGCTGTCGAACAAAATCCTGCCCAGTGGCGTTTCCGCTCCGGCTGCGGCGGGGAGCACGATTTCGTCGGCAAGATAGGCCCGGTGACTGGGCGCAAGGATCACGACACGGCCAAAGCGTTTCCCCGAAAGAAAGGCCAGCGCTTTTTCCGCCGTGCCCAGAGAATACGCATATCCTGCATGG
>JAQUYX010000014.1 GCA_028691615.1 Victivallaceae bacterium | reverse complement strand
CTTGACCAATTACGGATGGCCAAGGAGGAATACCGGATCGTCAACGAATTGCTGGCGTCCGGTTCGTTCGCGGCGAAATCTACGTCGAAAACACAGGCGGCCGTCCCCCGGAACGACCGGCGGCAGGTGTCTTTGCTCTCGTTTGCGTGCCAGCCGGAATTGATGCACTTTTTCAAGCACCGCCGGGAGGTTGAACCGCTGCTGCGGCAGATTCCGGTGGAGATCGCTGAAACCGATCTGGAGGGCTTGATCGCGGGGAAGGTCACGCCGAAAGAGGCTCCTTTGCTGTTGACGTTTGCCGGAGATCCTTTCCCGGATTCGGTGAAGGCGCCCGGGGACGGTTTTGCGGCGCTGGCGCGTTATGTGCGCGATGGCGGAGCGTTGCTGGTCGTCAACGTGCTGCCGTTCGGCCGCCCGATGGAGCGCGGAACCGACGGACAGTGGCGCGTGGGCAAAAACAATGCTTCGCACTGGCTCTTTCGCACCTCGGTGGCGTTGCCCGGCGGGGTGAAAAAAGGGTGTGTTTATCTAAAGACGGCTCTTGCCGATCTTCCGGAACAGGTGGTGCTGCCGGCTTATTCGGCACGGGATTACCGGATTCTGGACGAAAAAGCCGTGCGGGCTTCGGGATGGGAAATCACGCCATTAAGCGAACTATGGGTTGAGACGGACGGACAGAAGCGCCGTCTCGGAATTTCCGCGGCGCTGTTGCACGGACATCGCGATTTGTATGCCAAGGGCGCAATCGGCTGGATCGACCCGCAGGCCTTGCGGCAGATGCGCAATGTCTGGCGGGATTCCTTCACTCCGATGCGTACCGGGAACGATCCGCGTCAGCACGATCGCAGCGACGCCGCGCAAAAACTGGTGCAATTCACCATTGACAATATCCGTCGCGGCGGTCAGTTAAGGCAGATGCAATCGAATATCGACGGTGAAATCGCCTCCGCTCGCGCGGCGCTCCGGGAGGAGAAGCAGCGGTATGAAGATCTGATGACTGCTGCGACAGCGGCGAACAACCGGAAAATTCCCGCCAAAAAATTGACGGTGCGCGATGGCATGTTCTGCGTGGACGGCCGTCCGAAGATTCTCTGGGGCACGGAGATCAGCGGATACGCCGGGCAGGGGGGAAACGGTGTGACATCGCCGCTGGGCAAGTTTTACAGCCGGGCGGCGGCGCAGCTGTTCGGATTTGATTATGCGGTGCTGACGCTTTTCCCGGTCTTGCGCAGCTATGAAGGCAAGATCAATCCGAAAATTGCCCCCGGATCTGGGATGGAAAAGCGCGACTGGCGCGGGGAGATCCGCTCCGCGGTCCGGGAGGCCGGCGCCAATGGCTGGCCGCTGGAATTGAACGCGGTGTTTTTCTCCTACAATGAATTTATCCGCAAACCCGGATCGCTTCTGATGCCGGGGAACTCCAACTATTCTCTGGTCGGCTGCCCGGAGAAAGAGGAGACGTGGAAGATTGCGGAAAAGCTCTACCAAGAAGCGTTTGACGATCTTGCCGAAGCGGAAGGGAATCTGAACGTAATTGAGTTGGACAATGAGTCGTTGTATCTCTCCTATTCGGAGGAGAACCGCCGGGATTTCCGCATCTGGCTGGCGAAAAAATACCGGACGATCGAGGCGCTTCGGACGCGCTGGGGGATAAAAAAATACCAGTCGTTTGACGAAATCGAGCCTCCGGCGCTGCGCCGTACCGAGGCTGTGAAGCACGGAATCGCTCCGATTGTCGATTGGCTGAAGTTCCAGCGGGAGCGATATTCCGCTGTGATGCTGCGCAAACGCAAGATGATTGAATCGATGCTGCCCGGACGGAAGATGCTGTTTTCGATCCAGCCGTTTGCCACATTATCGGGCGGCGAGCACCGGCATAGTTATGCGATGCGCGGCTGTGATTATGAGAGAATGCCGGAGGTGGCGGAGGTGCTGGCGTCGGAACGGCTCTTTACGCCGCTCCGGGCGGGGGTGTCGCCGGAAGAGATGCCGTTGATTATCGGCAATCCCGGGTATCTTTTTACCGAAATGATGCGCAGTGTTTCCGAAAACCGTCTGCCGATTGTTAATACGGAAGGCGCAATGGTGAAATACGGCGAGAAGAAAACCGCCGCGGAGTATCAGCTTGCCGTCTGGGCGCACATCATTCACGGGGATCAGGCGGTGGTCCCGACCTACTGGTGCTTCTTTCCGGCGGCGGATTCGGTCTGTCACCCGGCCAATAACGAACCGGACGTGCTTGCGGCGCTTGCCGGAATCGGGAAATCGTTGAACCGTTATGGGGAACTGGTCGCCCCGGTGCCGCGCCTCCGCGGATCGATTGCCCAATTTGTTTCGTTTGAATCCATGTGCGACATCCGGCGCGGGTTCAATCTGGAAACGGAATTTTATGCGGGGGTGTTTTCCCGCCGTCCGCTCGACTTGGTCACCGGCAGACAAATTTTGCGCGGCAAGCTCAAATCCTACCGGGCGTTGCTTCTGACCGGAGCGCATCTGGTGGACGAGGAGGTTTTTGCGGAAATTCAACGGTATGTCCGGGAGGGCGGAATTGTCCTTGCCACGCCGGAGACGTTCCGGGGCGATGAGTACGGCAAGCCGTTGGCGAGCGGCGATTTCTTCCCGCTGGCGGTTTCCAATGCGCTGCTGGATCGACCGCTGTCCGAAATCGGGCTGCGGGGCAAGGAAGGCATGTGGGGACAGGAGAAACTGGCATTCCGGTTTGTGGACAAGGCAGCACAGCTTCGCGCGGGGAGCCGCGCGCTGGCTCAGGATCAGGACAACCGGCCGTTGCTGGCGGTTCGTTCGCTCGGCAAAGGTCGCGTCTACCAGCTGGGGGGAGAACCCACGGCGGCATGTTATTTGCGCGTATTCAAAGCGATTTTGGATCAGGAGAACGTCGCGCCCGTAGGCGAGCTCGCCGGAGCGGGGGGGCAGTATTTTGTCGAACTTCAGGTCGTGGAGCGCAAAGAGGGCTTCCTGCTGTTCCTGGGCAATTATCACGGCAATCCGCTGACGGTGGAAGTTCCTGCGCGGCATCGGCTGGCGTCCGGCAATTACTCGATCACGTCGCTTTTGGATTCCCGGGAAGTCAAGACTGCTGCGGGCAGCCGGATCTGGACCGGGAAGCCCGGCGACCGTCTGAAGATCGCGTTGCCCGCGCACGGGTGCGAGGTGCTGTTCTTCCGAAAACAGTAATCAAACGGCAGTGCAGTTCCTCCCGTCGGAATCGATACGACTTATGGGTTCCGGGGAAGGAGACGGGTTCGAAGCCATGCCGCGTGAACTTTGTTCAGCTCCTCTGCCAGCTTGACCGGAGGATCGGTTCTGTTGTTTAGCTCATAACCGATGCCGGTCCGGTCGCGGAACAGTTCCACGACCTCTCCCTTGCGGCGACGGTCCTGCGACACGCCGCCGCCGCTCGGCTGAAAAAGCACCCGAACGGAAAGCCTGCGCCGGTCGGACGGAATTTCCCGAAGTTCCGGCAGCGGCTCTGCGATCAGCAGCGGAACTTGCGCACGCCCTTTGAGGACGAGAGTGCTTTCGCCGCCCGCGGGGACGCTGTGAAAATCATACCCGATCCAATCGGCATCGGGAACGATGCCTTGCAAACGTTTTTTCAGCTCCGCCTCCCGTTGGTACGGCAGCATGGGCAGGAGCATAGTTTTTTTCTGGAAGTAGTCGAAGATGCCGGTCGCGCGCGTCGTAATCGAAAAATTCCCGTCCGGCTGCCACTGGAAGGTACGGACAATTTCATTTTTTCCCTCTTGAGCGCGTACGCGCCGGAAACGCTGCCGCTTGTTGTCCAGCGAAAGCGCCATCGTGCCGTTGTCTCCGGGCGGAAGATCGCCCATCGGCGTGAATCCGTCGGTCGGATCGAGCCAGAGATCCCATTCGGGCAGATAGACGATCATATGGTTGAATTGCCAGCAGGGAAAGTCGGGATTCATTTCTTTTCCGCGATTGACCAACATTCGTTCCGCCTTGATTCCGGCCAGATCGCACATGGCGGCAAGCGCGGTCGCCTTGTCCTTGCAGTCGCCTGCGCCGAGGCGGAGCACTTCGCCGGGCGGAAGCGGACGAAACGCCGCACCGCCGAGCGGCACGCTCACATAGCGCAAAGAATTTAGAAAGTCATAGATTTTTCGCACCTTTTCCCGGGGGGATTTCGCCTCTGCGATGAGTTTCCCGGTCAAAGCGCGCGCGCGGTCGTCAAGGTGCAGCGAGCGATTGGTCATGCGGTTTGCCCATGCCAGAAGATCATCCCAGCTTTTCCAGGTGGTGATCCGTATGCCTCCGCGCTTCGCGGCGGCGGCATGTTCGTCCGGGGGGTCGCGCCATGGCGGCAGCGATTTCCCCGGCGGCGACGCATAGATTGTCCAGGAGGAACGTTCCGACGGGGCGGAACTCTTTCGAAGCGGCGCGGTTGCGAGGTTCGGAAAATAGATCCGGTAATCGCCCTCCATCGCGCGGATGCAATAGCTCTCCACCGGGAGATCCGTTTGAATCGGGATCGCCGCTTCCAGCTCCGGCAGGTGCGCGGACACCCCGATTCGCATGGTCCGGTGCAGTTCCAGAACCGATCCGGGGGCAACCGGAGGAATCATTTGCATCGAGAGCACCTGAAATTTCCCGTCCGGCCGGATCAGGCGTCCGTTGTGCCGTCCGGAGGGCATCGGAAGGCGCGGCCCCCCGCCGGAGGCAAAGACCAGTTGATCGATCATTTCCACCACGGCGGACTTCTCCGGGTTGACGCAAATGGTGTAGTGGCGGGAGAGGAAAAATCCCGGTTCCGACGGATATTTCTTCGCGATTTCCGCGGCGCGGCGCGCGATTGAACAAGTCTCCTCTGTGGCATCCTGCAGCGCTTCCGACGGGGGCGCTGGTTTGTCGGCGGCATCACTGGAGGGGGGCGGGGAAACCAGGGCGAGGCGCTGCCCTTCTCCGGGGGGCGGCGGAAGAACCGCTTTCCCGTCGCGCAGCATCATGGATTTTTCGCTTCGCGCGAGGTGGCGGGTCGAGAAGAAATTGTCGAGTTTTTTGCCCGCCTCCCGGAAGGCTTCCGCCAGATCCCGGGAATTGGAGGCCTCCAGCTCGGCGAGAAAAAAATCGGTCAGCAGCGGCGGATTGAATTGCCCGGTGGAATCGGTCGCCGAGAGGACCATCGGCGTCCGATCGGCAAAAAACGGAACAAAGGCCGCCGCCATGGTGTTGAAGAGCAGCACACTCTGCGTTCCCGCATAACGCAAAAGCGCGTCGGCGCCAAGGCGTCCGTCGGACATGACCAGCGAGGTGCGTTTGGCATTGTGCGTGCCGTGACCGAGGAGCAGCAGGATGGCCGGACGCGTCTGGCCGGCGGCCTCGAGTTCCGCCTTGCTGCGGACGATTTGCACCGACGGCCAGATTTTACGGATGCTGAGAATCTGGCGGTCGATCATTGCCTCCTGTTCGGGGGAACCGCCCCGCGCGGCGACGACAAGCACCGTCTCCGGCGAAGTATTTTGCGGCGGGGCGGCAAAAACCGCCCCGGCCAGCAAGAGTCCCGTCAGCATGATCCATTTTTTCATAAGAATCCCCTCCGGCGTACCAAAAAACGTTCAGTGAAACATGGAATAAACATAAATATTCGCCGCCATTCGAAGCGCAAAATCCTTTTGCCGTTTGGAAAAATGAAATCCGACCCACCCGCAATGCAGATCGCTCGAATTCATCAGCGCGACCAGGCGTCCCTGATCCCACGCGCCCCACAAGCCGTTGTTCACTCCCTGCAAATGCGCCCAGTCGTTGATGTCGTAATAGGAGTGGAACACCCGGTCGCTCAGCGGCAGTTTTCGGAATTGCACTCCGGGCAGAATCTCCTGAAGCAGCGCCTTCACGCTGTCGAAGAAGAGATCCTCCTTGATCTGGCGCAGCGCGACACAATCATCGACAAAGAGAAATCCGCCGCGCAGCAGATACTCCTTGAGATTCGCTTTCTGCTTTGCATTGGGGGAGATCGCCCCCTTGCCGCTCAGAAAGAGGAGCGGGAAGTCGGTCATTTGCTCGAGATTGTCGATGTCCGCAATGTTCCATTCGAGCATCATGTTGATCGTGGTGTTCGTTCGGAGCCAATTCACAATGATGATATCGCCGCTGGGATGATAAAACCAGCCCAGCGAATCGCCCCGCCGGAATCCGGTCGTCGGAAATTTCAGCCGCGCCCACGAGAGGCGGCTTCCCCGGGTTTTCTCGAAGGAAGCCTCCTCGGGGGAGGTTAAATTCCCCGCGCTCATTCGCGGCGCCGGAAGTGTCAGCAGCATCGTGAGCGCCAGCAGCAAAAAGACTCGTCCAGTCATAACAATCCTCCCGATTTTCTGCGGACGATCCATTCCAGCAGGATCATTCCGGCGATCAACAGATAAAGAAACGAGGTGTGCCACAGGGGAACGGAGTGCTTTTCCTGCACGGAGAACTCCTCGCCGGGAAAATACCGTTCCGCGTCGAACAGGTCTTTTCCATCCGCGATGCCGACGTTGGGTAGCATCGCGAACTCTTCCATGCGCGCCAGATCCGGTTCGGTGGCGGATTGCTCCGGGTCTTTTGCGAGCGCTTGGGTGACAAAGAAGTTCAACTCGGCAATCCGCTTGCCTTCGTGATATGCCGCGCAGGTGTATGATCCCGGCTTGGCGAAACTCTGGCTCGCGCGCCAATGCGCACCCGGCGACGGCGGCCGGGTCATGGTTAGGGGCGCAACCGTCCCGTCGGGGGATTGAAGTTCAAACTTCATCTGCGCGAACATCGCGCGGAACGAGGCGGGAAAAAATTCGAGCTCCAAAGGCTCTCCTGCATGAATGATCCGGTTTGCCACGTGCCATGACGCGTCTGCTTTTTTGCCGAGGGATAAATAGGAGAAGAGATTGCGCCAGAAAAGTTCGCAGCTGTTGTCCCCGGACGGGGTTTTCAGCTTCCAGCGCCACAACGGGTCGGTCGCCAGAACCATGCTCCGGCCGGCGCCGAAGTTTTGACAGGCCATCAAAATGTAACTTTTGCCGTCGGGCGCGGTGTGGCGCGCGAGCACATTGGCACCGTGTTTCTCCTGTTCGATTTTGGCGAAATCCTCAAACTTCGGCACAATTTCCGTTTTGCCGGAGTGCTGCTTGGCGTCGTCGTCGCTGCGGTGGAAGATCGCTGGCGCGCCCGGTCTCCGTCAGAACAAAAGGCTGCAGCGGATGCGCTTTGTAGCGCATCTCTGAATTGCGCTGCAAGTCGTAGTCGAAGTTGGTCGGGCGGTGCCCGGAGGTGATCAGCCGGACGATCCCGGAGGTGCGCGCATCATAGCGCCTGTCGGTTTCGATGCTGTCGGAAAAGACCACCGGAAGGAGTTTTTCCAATGCGGAGTGCGCGTAATCCCCGGCAATGGCCGGGTTGCCGGTGATGAACAGCAAGCCGCCGCCGTCGGAGAGGTATTGCCGCAGATTCTGCTGCATTGGCGTACTCATCTGAGCCCGATTGACGTTGAAGAGGACGACCGCGTCGTATTTTTTCAATTCCTCCGTGGAATCGAAAGAAATGTTCTCCTCGTGCTTGCCCTTGCTGTTGACGATGCCGGGGGCGAAGGCAAGGTCGATGACGATCTTTGGGGTGTCCCGGAAAACGTTGCGCAGAAAACGGTTGCCGTATTCCAGCGCGCCGTTGTACAAGAGAATGCGGCTCTCTTCCTTGCGGGTTTTCTTCTGCAGCGTCCAGCGTTCGGACGCCACGATTTTGCCGTCGAGAAGCAGCTCCGCCTGAAATGTCGTCATCCCGACCTGCTCGACCGCGAAGCGCTCCTGCACCGTGCGCAACGTGTTTCCGCCGGGAATGGAGTGTTCGGCGATCTTCCGGCCGTCCGCCCAAAGACGGAGCATTGTTGTGGAATTTTTCGGCAGATTGGTTTTGCGGATCATGAAGTTCAAGGCGATCTCCGTGCGGGTGTAGGCGAATACGGGCGATTCGATTTTGACCAGTTCCAGCGCGGGCGCCGCCGCCAGCTCGGCGGTCATCGGGACGAACACCACCCCGACGGAGGTCGCGGCCAACGCCGAACGCGCCTCGTCGAATGAGCCTCGCCCGGTGGTGTCGATCCCGTCGGTCATGACGATCAGACCGCTGAACTGTTCCTGCTGCAACTTGGGAATTTCTTCGGCAAGCAGTGCGAAGAAATCGGTCTTTTCCGTGGTCTTCGCGATTTCGCGCCATGCTCCGGGGCCGTCGGCGCGCCGGAAGGTTTCGCCGAAAGAGAAAAAGTGGTACTCCCGCGCCGGATCTTTCGCGAGGAAGTTTTTTTCACAGAAATCCCGCACGTCGTCCAGACGCGACCGCTTCCAGAATCCCGGCGTACTCATGCTCCCGGAGCGGTCGATCCATACGGCGATTTTGTGACGGCAACGCTCCTGATGCGAGCGGATGGTTTCCCTGCGCGGATTGATCAGCGCGCCCAGAATCAGCAAAAGCACCCCGGTTCGAAGCGCAATGAGCAAAATTCTTTGCGCAAGTGAGAGCGTTCGAACCGTCCGCAAATAGAAAAAGATCGTTGCCCCCGCAAGCACAATCACCGCGGAAAAGACCCCCGGTGCGCCGCCGGGGAAATCCCAAAGAATGTTATTCATTATGGGCGCACCTTTCCCTCTTGGTGTTTTTCGGAGAGCGCGCGGAAATAGGCGGCGACATCCCGGTGGTATTTGGGGGGGACATCATTGGCATTGAAGATGTGAACATGGCCGGTTACACAAATTTGTGCGAGATATTCGTTTGCGTCCTTGACAAAGGAATTTAGAGACGTGGCGAGGTTTGCGAAGGCGCGACGGGCGCTCTCGCCGGAACTTTTTGATTGCCCCGCGCGATCGAAGGAGGTTTTCGCCTCCCGGAGGCGCTGCTGCAAACGGGGAATCGTCTTTTCCGACGGCTGTTCCCGGGCAAGTTGAGCCAGAGCGCTTTCGGCTTCGCGGAAAAGCATCTTCAACTCATCGGACATCCCCACGGGCGGTTCCGGTTGCGCTTCGGAAAGGTTTGCCGCATGGAACTTCAACTCGTCTTTCCACTCTTCCAGATGCTCCGCGACCGTTCGGAGAAGGGCGTTGGCGCCCTCGGGCGGAATCAGCATCGCTTGAAGCGTTTCACGCAGCGGTGTAAGCGCCTTTGTATCCGCCGCCGCCTGCGCCGCGCCTTTTTGAAACGCCTGCGCCGCCGCATTCAGTTGTCCGGCATTCGACCACGTGCCGTGCGTCATCTGCTTTTGGCTGGCCTCCGCGAGAATCCGGCCTGCCTTCTCCAATCGATTTTTCCGTGCATCTGGGCTCCGCTGCGGTTCGGCGGCCTGATCCAACTGGTTCATGGCGTCGGCGACGGCGCCCCGGAGCATCGCGTCGCCGTCGGCGCGGAGTTTGCCGGAGAGCTCGTTCAACATGGCAACCGCCTGCTGTCCGGCGATCGAAGCGTGCGCGTTGCGGTCGGATCGAAGCATCCGTTCGGCTTCCTCCATCTTCTTCTCAATCCGGTCGAGGGCTTCCTTCTCGCTTCCGGTGCGGCCGGAACGCATGGACTGAAGCTGCTCTTTAAGCTGCTTCTGCGCATCGGCAAGCTGGCTCTGCCCGGCGGAGGGGGAGCCTTTCATGCGGTCGTTCAGCTCGGACTGCCGCGTGCGCAGCTGCTGGAGCCGGCTTTCCCGCGAATCTTTTTCGGCAAGGGAATATTCCTGACGGTCTTGAAATGGCTGGGGGGGCGGGGACGGCGCAGAGTCCTGCCCCAGAATCAAAACTTTTTGCGTCGATTTGAGCGACAGAATCAATTCCGAGAGGGCCAGCTGCTGCAATTTGCGGATCTCCAGGGGGGCGGTGGTCCACTCGATCTTCCACATCGACTCCATCGCCAGCTCCAAGTGGTTGATGGAGTCGGCGGGGATTGTGCGGTTCCGGTTTTCGCTGAGAAGAGTATTCAGATCGCCGGCCAGCTGCCGCTGGTCGCGCAGGAGCGTTGTGTGAATTGCTTCCGCTTCGGCAGAACTCTTCCGGGTCGTCAGAATCATCATGCGAAAGAGGAGTTTATTTAGTTCAATCTGCGTTTCGAGAATCAGATGAATCCTCGCATAAACATCGAGCAATATCTGCTGCTGCCCGGCAACTTCCGAAGACATCGCCCGCGCTTTCTTCAGCAGCGCGTCCTCGCGGAACGGGCGGATCTCGATGAACTGCGGGAGACTCAACACTTCGACCGTCCTGGGCGCCGCCGCGCCGGACTGCTCCTCAAGGGTCGTCGCCGCCAGATGGATGCTCACCAGATCAAACGGCTTGACCTTCAATTCGTCCAGCGGAAGAAAACCGGAGAAATGAAGCTCTTTCTCCGCGGCGCTTTTGCCTCCCTCTCGCTGCTCCGGGGCGAAATCCCGGCAAAATTCGGAGTTGACCGAAACGACCAGCCGGAGATTTTTGAATCCGCCGGTGGAGTGCCCCGCGCCCTCCCAGTCGATTTCATCCAGGGGCTTCGCCCGCAGTTCCTGTTCCGGTTTGGAGAGAATGAGCTGCGCGTCAAAGGGCACAATCTTTTTTGGTTCCAACTTCGCCTCCGCCGCCGCGGGCGTCCGGGGGGACGGCGCGGGAGGAACTTTCCCGGCGGAATTGCTCCATCCCGCCGCACAAAAGAACAATGCCGTTCCCACGGCGACAACTGCGCCGGACAAAAGCACCGGGAAGAGCCGGTCTTTCCACGGCAGTTTCCGTTTCCGGCACAGCTCCTCCGCCCGGCTTTGCAGGACTTCGCGGAGCACATGACAAGTCGTTTGCGCTTCATACCACGCTTCGAGGGTATTTTGGCCATGGCAGAGTTTGTCCAGATCGCAGACAAAATCCTTCCTGCTCCGCCGGTCGATCCAACGCCATCCGGCGGCGGCGGTCAAAATCAGCGCGGCGCAAGCTGCCGGATTGCGCAACTTGGGATCGGTGCCGGAAACCAGCGCGGTCACGGTGAAAATCCCGATGACGGCAGCCAGAAATCTGTTGTATTTCCGGTTGCGGCGCAACTTCCGGGAGAGTGTCTGGAATGCATCCTTCATTTCAACACACCGCCTTGTTGGAGAGAGCCGTTTCCACCAGCAGCAGAAGCAACGCCGCCCAGAGGAAGATTTTCCAGTGATTCTGCCGGTTCGCGGCGGCCGAAAGCACCGTCCGAGACGACCGATGCTCCCCGGCGGCGCGTCCGGCCGCGTTGGGATCAATCCAATCGTCCAGCGTGAACGTTTCGGGCAGCAGCGCGTTCTCCGATTCGATCGCCGGGACGTTGACGCTGTACTGTTTGCCCATCCTTAACACATTGCCGGCTTTGACTAGCCGGATGCTCTCTCCCCCCGGCGGGAACACTGTCGAACCGTTGACCGTCAGGTGTTCCGGCATGCCCCCCGATTGTTTTACCCCTTCGGCCAGCGCGCGCCAGAACGGCAGAAAATTGCCGAAGGTTTGCCAGTTTGAATGATTTTTGCCGGTCGCCGCGGCAATGACCAGAAGCGTTCCGCTTCCTTCCTTTTGTTCCATGACCGCCGGAAGATTGCCCGTGAAGAGCGCCGGAACCGCCGCCGTGTGCGGCGGAACGATCTGCGGCACGTCGAAGAAGAGCGGTTCGAACCAGCTGCCCGCGTTCACCTTGAGGTAATCCTGAAAAAGCCGGTGGTCGAACCGGATCATCTCGAATTTCCGCACCTCCGGCGTGCTTCTCCGGCGCACCCGGAAATCAAATGCGCCGAGAAAATCGCACATCTCCTGCGTGTTTTCCCAGACCACGGCGCAGCATTTGCCTTGCTGCAGAAATTGTTTGGCCGCACGGGAAAACGCTTTCGCCTCTCCGGGCGAAATTTTCTCCACAATCCATAAATTGGCGCTGGGGTCCGCCTTGTCCGGCGCCTTGAGTGCTTGCAGCGGAAGAACATCCGGCAGGAAGGATTGGCGCATGTCCCCGGAAAAGAGAATCGGAACTGTGCTGCGCCGGTTGATTGCAAAGTAAAACACATCGTCCGCAGCGATCGCATTGTCCCGGTCCAATCCGCGAATTACGCATTTGCCATCCAGAAACGGAACCTCTCCGGCGACCGGAGGCAGGGTGAAACACTCCTCGACGGAGCCGCGCGGCGGCACCGTAAGGTTGCGCCGTGCGACGCTCCGGTTGTTTACGAAAAGTTCAACCTCCGCAGGCGATTCGCGGTCGTTGAAGTTGCAGAGCGTCGCTCGGATCTCCACGGGAGTCTTCTCCTCAAGCACCTCCGGCGCGAAGTGAACCATTCCCACCGAGAGATTGCCCCGGGGCGCGGTTCCCGGCGGCGTCCGCAGCAGAATTTGCGTGGCGAAACGCAATTTTTTGCCGCGCGGAAGATTCTGAAACGGGACTTTCTGGCGGTCGCTAAAGATGACGATTCTGCGCTTTTGCGCCGGAATCTCTCCGAGCATTGCATCGGCGGCAAGAATCGCGCTGTAAAGTTTGGACGTCTCCTCGGAGGAGGCGTTTTCCGCAATCCATTTTCGCAGCATACTTCCCTCGGTGACAAACTCCGGGGAGGCGGAAAATGTCGTCTTGGCGACAATCGCGCGCATTGGGTGCGCCGCGCCGATCGATGACAGCTCCGCACTGCTCAAGGCAAGCGCGGCACGCTCCGGCATACTGAACGACCCGTCCACTACCAGCACTGTCGCCGATTCCGGTCTGGGCGCGATGCCGGAGAAATAGGGCCACGCAAATGCCGCCGCAAGCGCGGAGAGAAACCCGATCCGACAACATAAAACCAGAATCTTCAGGAGATTGTTGCGCTGCTGCTTACGCACCAATTTGTCATTGAGAAAGAAAAAGGACGGGAAAGGCAGAACCGTTTTCGGCCGCCGCTTCAGCAGATGCAGCAGCAAGGGCGCCGCAATCAGCAGCAGCCCTGCAAAAAATCCCGGGAAGCCCCAGTGCAGCATCAGCGTCTCCTCCCGTATCTCTGCCGCGCTTTCAGCCATGCGCCGAATGCGCTTAACGGAGGCTCGTTTGTGCAGAATGAAATCGATTCTCCCCCCAGGCTCCGGGCCAACTGCGCCAGCGCCGCCATGTGCTCGCGGAAAAGTCTGCGGTAATCTTCCCCGATCAGATCCACATTCACCATTCGTTTCGCCCCGGTCTCCGCTTCCTGAAATTTCGTGTTTCCGCCGGGAAAAAGATCGCGCTCCTGCTGGTCGAAAATATGGAAAAACAGAACTTCACACTGTTTTTCCCGCAGGGGGGAGAGCAGAAGTTTCAACTCCTCAGGGCGAAGATAAAAATCGGAGAGCAATACCACAATCGAACGGGACGGAATCTTCTCCGCGAACAAAGGCTCTGTCCGATCCCATCGGGCGACGCGTCCGGGCATCCGGGGGACATTGTTCTCCGTCAAGGCCGGGGGCGCTCCCGCAGTGAGGAGCAAATTGAGCATGTTTTCATGGCTGCGCAAGGAGGCGGACGGACGCAGCGAGCCGGAGATTTCCTCTTCCAGCAGCAGCAGCGCCGCCGCGTCTTTCTGCCGATACAGCAGCAGAAGCATGGCCGCCGCGAGCGCTCGCGCATAATTGATCTTGGCAATCGCCGCCTCCGGGTTGCGGTACATCATCGACTCCGAGTTGTCCAGCAGAAAAAAGGTGTTCAGGTTGGCGTCCACCTCATGAATGCGCACATGCATGCGGTCGAATCTGGCGTAAACTTTCCAGTCGATATCCTGAATCCGGTCGCCGAGCGTATATTTCCGGTGCTCCTTGAATTCGATGCTGCATCCGCGCTGCATGCTTGCGTGAATGCCTTGCAGCATCCCGTCGGCAAGGTATCTGGCCTGAAAAGAAAGATCGGGCAGCCTGGCAAGCTCTTCGACAGAGAGACAATCCCCGATCCGCGCCGACGCATTCATCGCGCGACGGTCTCCTTTGCATGCCCGATCAGATCGGGCAGCAATTCCGCGATGGAAACTTTTTCCGCCTCCGCACGGTAATTGAGCACGACGCGGTGTCCCAACACCGCGATTGCCGCGCTTTGGACATCCTCGACGGCCGCATTCGGCCGTCCGTCGAAGGCGGCGAACACCTTCGATGCGAGAATCAGATTCTGCCCCGCGCGCGGTCCCGCGCCCCAGCGAAAATAGGTCGCGGCAGTCGGATTTTCCGGGGCCGGGCGGGTCGCCCGCACCAGCGCGGTCGCAAAGCGCGCGACCGATTCCGGCACCGGAATGGCGCGCACCGCCTGCTGAATGGAAAGAATCTCTTCGGCAGTAATGATTTTGTTCAACGGGGGCTGCTCTTCGCCGGTGGTCTCCCGCACGATGCGCAGTTCATTCTCAAAATCCGGATAGTCCACGGTCAGGCCGAACATAAACCGGTCGAGCTGCGCTTCGGGCAGCGGATAAGTCCCCTCCTGCTCGATCGGATTTTCGGTTGCCAGCACGAAAAACGGCGCTTTCAGTCGATAGGTTTTGCCCGCGACGGTTACGGAGCGTTCCTGCATCGCCTCCAGCAGCGCGGCCTGCGTTTTCGGAGTCGTCCGGTTGATCTCGTCGGCGAGCAGAAGCTGGGAGAAGACCGGGCCGGGCATGAATTTAAAATTGCGCTCTCCGGTGGCCCGGTCGAGGTCGAGAATTTCGCTTCCGGTGATGTCCGACGGCATCATGTCCGGGGTGAATTGAACCCGTTTGAATTCGAGATCTGCGATTGCGGCAATCGAACCGACCAGAAGCGTTTTGGCCAGTCCGGGCACGCCGGTCAGCAGGCAGTGCCCCTGCGCGAAGATTCCCGCCAGCAGAAAATCAATCAGTTCGTCCTGTCCGTAAATTTGCTTTGCCAGTTCCTTTTTGATCCGGCCGACCATATCGGGAACGCCTGCAAGCGTCGTGACAATTTCCTGTCCCATAATTTCCCCAGTGTCGTCTTTATTTTACGTGGCTTTACCGGTATTATATCATGACCGTGGAGAGAATTCAACTTTCTAAGAGGAGAAACACAAGGAAACTTTCGCACGCGCGAAAAGTTCCTGCCGGAGAGGTCATGAAGTTCCGGTTTTTTGTGAAAATCACCCGAAAAGTGATGGGGGAATTGGATCAAATCCTTGTAAAATAGCATCCTGAGATGTATTTTAAATACATAAAATTATTTTTCAGAGAGAATCTCTTGGGGATTTCTTCTGAAACAAAACAGTTCCTGCGCACGCCTGAAAATTCTGTTTTCGGCCGCAGGATGGGTTGGATGCGTTAAATTCAGCTCTGCGAACCTTCTCTGACGAGCGCGGAATGTTGCTTCAAAAAAAACGAACCAATCCAGAGCGACGAACGGACGATAAGATGAAAAACAATACAGTTGTCATGGCATGCGACGAACGGTATTTCTGGGGCGCATTTCTCCTTGCCGCGTCCATGCGGATGAATCACATGGATGAGCCGGTTCTGATTTATCAGACCGGATTCACCACTCTCATGCGCAAGATGCTTGCCGGACTTCAGGATATTACCATCGTCGATGCGCCCGCTTCCGGCCGGAATATGACCTGCCGGAAAGCCGATGCCATGCTCCTGGCCACGACGGACTACATCTCCTGGATCGATTGCGACGCCTTTTTCGTCGGGAATTGTTCCGGCGCACTGCTGACGCCGGACATCAATTCCATTCGCATCCGGGTTCGCACCGTCGCGGAAAACGCCGCGGTCTTCAACGCAAGTGGATTATATGCGCCCGAGGATTTCAATGGGGCCATTCCGCGCAAGGTGCTTGATGTGTGGCGCAAGGATGTCAACGAGAGTTCCGTGCCGCATCTGAAACGGTGCGTCTCCGCCTGCGCATTCTCCATGCACCGCAGCCGGCGCGATTTTCTGGAACGCTGGCGCGAACAGATGCTTCGCGTTCTGCCGCGCGTCAACACCGGCGTGACCGCCAATGAGAGAACCGCTTACTATCAGCTCGACGAGTCGGTTCTGAACAGTCTCCTGTGTTTCATGGACAATTCCCCCCGCCCCGCCGATTTCCTCTTGGATCAGGACGAGACGCAGATGTATTGGCACATGGCCAACATCCCGAAACCCTGGCAATGGTGGGGCAAGTTTTCTCTCGTGCATTACAACCAGATCATGAGGATCGTCGCGTGGGCCGGGGAGAACAAACTGATCCTCTGCCGTCTGCCGTTCGCCTTGAACAGCAAATACCAGTGGCTTCACCGGCATTTGACTTTCTGGTGCACCTTCCTCCGGATCAAAAATAAAGTGAAACATGTGCTGGTGAGATGATATGTCGGAGAAACTTTCTTTCACGATTGTGGTGCCCGCCTGCAATATCGCGCCCTATGCGGATGAGATGGTCAGCTCGATCAAAGCGCAGACGTACGAACCTTTTGACGTGCTCATTCTCAATGAACAAAGTCACGACGATTCTTACGAAAAGCTGGCGGCCGCCATCGGCGACGATCCCCGGTTCGAACTGATTGCGCTGCCCTGTTCCGGGTCGGCCTCCATCTCCAGAAACTATGGAATCGAACACGCCCGGGGGGAGTATCTGGTTTTTGTCGACGGCGACGACTGGATCGAACCATTGGCGCTCGAAAAGATCGCAGAATTCCTCCTCAAATTTCAGCGTCCCGATCTGGTTCTTCTGGACTGGATATTGCATCGGACGACCTCCGACGGGCGGGAAATCATTGAGACAATCCGCAATCATGACCTTCCGCCGGAAAAACTGTTCAACGGTCCCGATTCGCTGGCGCTGCGTCTCAAGACCCACTTTCAGCCGGGAAGTCCGGCGCATGTCTGCCGAACCGAATTTATGCGTTCCAACCATCTTTACCAGATTCCCGGCCGCAGACATCAGGACTGCGAATGGATGCCGCGGGTCAATTTCGCGGCGAAAACCGTCGTCTATATGCCGTACTGCTACTATCATTACCGCAAGCGACCGTCTTCCGTGACGACCAAGCCGAATCCGAAGTCGATGCTGGATCTTACGGACAATATCATCTCCTGTTTCGATTTTATCGACACGCATGAAATCCCGTCGAATCTGGTGAAACCCCTCGCCGACTGGTGCGGGGAAAACATGACCTGTTTTTTCGCCGATTTGTATGTCCGCGATTACAGCAGGGAATTGCGCCAAGCGCAGTTTTTGCGTCTGGCGGGGAAAAAGACGGATTTCCAGCGTTGCGCCGCAGTTTTGCGCAAAGGCGGAATTTCCAAGAAAATTCTGCTGCTGATCTTTCGAATCGGAAGGCTTCCACACTGTTTCGGGATGGCGGAAGGGATGTTCCGCTTCCTTTACCTGCGCCTTCTCCTGCCCGGGCTGACCTTGTTGCGGAGCGTTCAAAATGTCCGGGCATAGCGACGAAAAGGATCCGCCGTTTTTCTCAGTGGTGATCCCCGCCTGCGGGGTCGGGAAGTACATCGCGGCAACCGTGGAGTCGGTCAAAAAGCAGTCGCCCGTCTCGTTCGAGACGCTGATTGTTTGCGAAGAGAGCGCGGACGGCACACTCGAAAATGCCGTCGCCGCAACGTGCAATGACCAACGGTTTCAAATCGTTTCCCTGCCGCGCTCCGGGTCGGCTTCGGTGTCGCGCAATTACGGAATGGAACACGCCCGGGGAAAGTATCTGGTTTTTCTGGACGGCGACGACCTGCTTGAACCCGGAGCGCTGATGGAACTTGCCCGGCTGGCCGAAGCAAATGCGTATCCCGACGTGATCGCGTGCGAGTACGTCAACTGGGGGGAAAGACCCGGAGCGCCTTCGGTGCGGTATGGCGGCGAGCGGCCGTTGCGCCATGTCGGAAGGACGCTTTCCGGGGTCGAAGCATTGACCGAGGCCTTGGAGGACGGAACGTACCGCTCTGCGACCTGGCGGAATATTTATCGGACCGAGTTTCTCCGCGGCGACAGCAATCTGCGCCAGATTCCGGGGCGGCGGCATCAGGACGACGAGTGGACGCCGCGCGTTTTTTACGCGGCGAAACGTGTTTTTATCTCCGGGGTGGTTTTGTACCACTACTTAAAGCGCGCCGGTTCGGTGACGACGATTGTCTCGACCTCCTCGATGCGCGATGTGTCCGCCAATATTGATTCGGCGTTGAAATTCTATAAGGCGTCCGATTTTCCGCCGCGGCTGAAGCGCGCGTTCGCGCATTGGCAGCTCTATGCCGTGTCCAAGTTCTTTTCTCCCGCGTGGAAACAACTTTATCCGTTGGCCGAGCGCAGGAAGGAATTTCGAAAACTGATGCTGGCACACGGCAATCTCCTTGGATATCTGTCTTTGATTGTGCATGGAAGAGCGCGGGACATTGTGTTTTCCGGGGCGGTGCTTTTCGCGCTGGTCGTTCCCTGTTTTCCCCTGATGGAAAAAGTTCATGTTCTTATTTATGGCGGCGGAAGGATGACCTTGTGAAGATTCCGATTTGGAAAAATACTGTTACCAATTATTTGAATACTTTCGTGAGACTGGTGGAGGGAATTTTGATTTCCCGCTGGTTTCTTGGGTATCTGGGGGAGTCGGCGTACGGGCTTTGGACGCTGTTCTGGAGCTTCTTCGTCTACGCGCTGCTGCTGGACTTCGGCTGCGGCGCATCGGCGCAGAAATACACGGCCGGCGGGGTTTACGAGAAGGAACCGGAACGTTTCAACAAAATCATTTCGACGATTTTCACGTTTCATCTGGCCATGTCGGTTCTGATCCTCTCGGTCACCTTCGCGGTCTCGTTTTTCCTGCCGGAACTGCTGAGAATCAACGACCCGGCGCAGCTGAAATACGCTTCGAAATGCTTTTGGCTCTTCGGGATCGGGGCGACTTGCATGTTCGCTACGGGGATGTTTTCGGAAATGCTGGTGGGACTGCAGAAAATTTATCTGCGTAATTACATCAACATTGCGGTGAAAGTCATTGAACTGGGAGCCGTATTTGTGGTTTTCGCGCTGGGGGGCGGACTGATCGGAATCATTGCGCTGGGGATGGGGCTGGGGTTGCTGGCCAACAGCATCATGGCGGTGTTTGTGTTCCGATGCATCCACACTTTGCGTCTGAAACTCGCATTCGATCGCGGTTCGTGGCGCGAGATCACCTCGTTCAGCTTGTTCGTCTATCTGGGCGGACTGGGCCGGATGGTGCTCAATAAATCCAGCCGGTTGCTCATCAGTATTTTCTATGGGCTGGCCGATGTCGGAATCTTCCAACTGTCGAGCAAAGTGGCTGAACTATGCCTTCAGGCGGTCAACCAGTATCAGGAAAATATCTCCCCGCTGACCGGAGCATTGCACAAACGCGGCAAGAATGCCATGCTTCGCAAAATCATTTTCAACTCCATGGTCATGAACAGCATCGGAGCATTTTTGATTATGCTTCCGGCCTTCATGCTGGTGGACCCGATTCTGCTCTTTCTCTTCAAGAAGAGTACGCCGTTCATCTGCCATCTGAGCCGGTTGTTTATTCTCTCGATGTTCTTTTCGGCCGCAATGCGCAGTATTCCGCAGCGATTTATGATTATGTCCGACCGACATAGATTGGCCACGGGCATCACGATGGCGGAGGCGGTGCTCAATCTGGTGCTCAATGTGATTTTGCTGCATTATTTCGGGATGGAGGTGGTCGTATGGAACAGCCTCGGCATCAAGGTTTTCATATCGTTTGCCATGATTCTCCCTTGTATGCTTAAATTTTTGAAAATTTCGCTCTGGGTGTTTCTGCGGAAGATGTTTGTCCTTCCGCTGATGCTGGGGATTCCGGTGGTGATCTATCTGGCGGCACTTGAATTTTTCCTGCCGGAGCATAAGTTCACCCAACTGATCGCCGGCGCGATTGGAACCGCATTGATTTATGCGGCGCTCTTTTTCCGCTTTGCGCCGTCCCCGACGATCCGCAAAATAACTTCAAAATTTCGGAAGCACGCCTTGAAATGAGCGCAGAAATGACGAATTCTTTGCGGATGGAAGCCCTCCGGAAGGTCACCTTCAGCATCGTGATCCCGATGTACAACATCGAGCGGGGGATCGAACGCTGTCTTCGTTCCATTCTGGCGCAGAATTATGACGCGTTCGAGGTGCTGCTGCTGGACGACGGCTCTTCGGATGCCACACTGTCGCGCTGCCGCGGGATGATTGACGCGGATCCGCGATTCCGCCTGATCGCGCAACCTCACACCGGACGCCCTTCGATTCTAAGGAATATGGGGCTTGCGATGGCGTCTTGCGAGTATGTGATTTTCATGGATTCCGATGACACCTTGGAGCTTGGCGCATTGGAGCAGCTGGCCGCCTCTGTGGAGCGCGGCGGCCATCCGGATGTGCTGGAAACCCGGTTTCAGAGCGGGTTTGAAAAAGACGGACAATGGATTTCCACCGGGGAAAAATACAATCTTTCCTCTGCTGCCGGGGTGATTTCCGGGTGCGGGCTTCTGGCCCGAATCGCGCGGGAAAAGCGGCAGCTGGTCTGCAATGGTTACTCCGGGATTTATCGGCGCGCCTTCCTGCTGGAAAAGGAGCTTCTGCAAAAGGAAACCCTCTCGCTCTATGAAGACAACGAGTGGCTGCCGCGCGTCCTCTTTGCCGCCGAAAAAGTTGCCGCGTGCGATTCTATCTATTATCATTACGTGCGTTCCGGCGGGACCATGACCACCGCGCTGTCGCCGGATTCGCTGCGAAGCGTGGCGGAGGCCACCGGATGGATGACTTGTTTCTTTGTCGCAAATCAGTCGCGGATGCCGTCGGAGGTTCGCCGATTCTGGGCAAATCACACGTTCAATGCGTTATTCTGGTATTTTTTCAATCCGCGGTATTCCCGACAATTTCCGAGTGCGCAATGGCGCGCCATCTGGAATGAAAGCTCGCCGGTCGCCTCCGCCGAGCTGCGGCCGGGGATGATCGCAATGCTGCCGTATCTCTCTTGGGCAAAGCGTCTGGCGTGGCCGCTGATCCGGCTCATTTCCAGCTGCGGTCTGCTCTTTCCGGCAAGGGGGTACTTTGCGCTCCTTTCCGGGATTCAAGCCGGATTCCGAAAGCGCTGATTTTGCCTTGTGAAATCGGCAGGGGGTCAGAACCAGAATCGCCAAATGCGTGTACGCACCCCGTCGGCAACCGTCACCGCGGATTGCATTTTGCGGCATGGCGTCGCCAGGAGGGAACGCAGCGAACCGGTGTTCGACTCGATGCAGGTGACTAGAATCGGATCGACGCCCAGTTGACGCGCGCGGTCGATCGCCAGCGGCAGCGCTGCTGCGGCATATCCCTTGCGCCGTTCGCTCTTGCGGATGAAGCAGCCGAGTGTTCCGCCGTAGTCCTTGAGCGCGTCGTTCAGTTGGAGGCGAATATTGATCGCGCCGATGAAGCGCGCTTTGTCGACCAGCCAGAAGGTCGCCGAGGGCAGGATGCCGGAGGGCAGATCGATGCCGTGTTCCTGCCGGTCGAAATCGGCGAAGATCGTCTCTTTCCACTGCGCGAACGTGTCGGGATTGTGAAGGATATAGGAGTTGTGGACGGCGGCGAACGTCTCCTGGCAAGCCTCCCGGTACGAATCCAGATATTGAGGCGCGGGACGAACCAGCTGCAAACAATGGTGGCGGTTTTCAATCATGATCGACTCGAATGTTTTTTGAAACACAATATAACTTCTCTTGCGGCGCTTTGCAAGTGTGCCGCCAAGTGCCGATTTTTTTCTCGATTTTTCCGGGCCCCTCTTGACGAACGGGATTTTTTATGATATAATATACTAAAAACAGTATAAACTAATAACCGTACAGAAAAAGGCATTCATGACACATCAAGCAAAATATATTCAGATTGCCGACCTTCTGGAACAGCGGATCGAGAAGGGGTATTACCGGCTTGGCAATATTCCGGGTGCGCTGAAGCTCGCCAACGAACTTGGCGCAAGTTATCTGACGGTGCGGCAGGCGATTCAGCTGCTTCTCAAGAGAGGCATTCTCATTCGGAGCGAATCCGACCGGCTTCAGATCTCCCCGGACAACCCGGTGGAGCACTCCACGCTCAAGGTGCTTTTTTTGCGTCCCGCGTACTTGAGTACGCCCAATAAATGGATTGAGGCGATTTCCCACACGGCGCGCAAATACCATTGCCATCTTCAGGAGATTGTCTTCACCTCCTGCATCGATCCGGTGATTCTCGAGAGTCTCGACGGTGATTTCGATTTGATTTTCTGTATGCACATGTCCCGCGAAAAACTGCTCATCTCGAAGCTGGAGCGGCACAAAAATAAAATTGTCACTCTCTTCTCCGATCTGACCGAATACGGCATTCGTCTTCTTGACGGGCCAAGCCCGGAGCGGATCAAGGAACTCATCGGAATGCTTGCCAAGCAAGGGGTGCATTCGATTGATTATTTCGGGAAGGAACCCGAAAACAACCGGCAGGAGGGCGTCCGCCAGCAGATGTGGCAAGAGGCGATTGCTCAATACAATTGTCAGGGAACCGCTCATTTGTTTCGGGAGCACTCCTTAACGATCTCGATGCAGGCGTTTTCCCGGCAGATGTTTGCGGAGGTGCTTGAGCGCGAACGATTTCACGCGGACGCGCTCTTCTGCGCCAACGTCGACGAGGCGATGGGGGCGATCCGTGCGCTTCTTGATTGCGGAATCCGCGTGCCGGAAGATGTGAAAGTCGTGTCGTTCGGAGAACCGGAGCGGGCGACGCTTTTCTGTCCTTCGATCACGGTGGTCAACATTCCGGACATCAATCCGGCGCTCGACCCGATTTTCGAACACTATCTCGGGAAGAAACAATCTCCGAAACGGCTGGTCTTCCGTGCGGAAGATCCTGATAAAGTTATTTTTTATGGCGAATCAACAAGATGATCCTTTCCGGTTTTGAGAAGAAAAATCACAAACATGAAGGTGAGAAAAATGAAAAAGACTTCGTTCACGTTGATTGAATTGCTGGTGGTTATCGCGATCATCGCCATCTTGGCGGGGATGCTGCTCCCGGCGCTCAATCAGGCCAGAGAAAAGGCCCGCGCCATCAAGTGCACCAGCAACCTCAAGCAGATCGGCGTGGTCCAGGCCATGTATGCAAACGATTTTGACGATTACATCGCGGTTGGCCGCTCCACCGAGAACCTCGCATGGCCGCAGAACTGCTGGCAGTACCGCATTCGCAGCTACATCGGCGTCACCCGGGGGGAGACCAATGACTATAATCGAATCCTGTGCGGACACCTTCCCGGCGCAGTCACCTATTGCCCGTCCAACAACAAGATGATCGTCTCTTTCCGCACGAATACCTTTGACATCAGCAACTTCCGCTGCGACGGCGTGAAGCTTTCGCTGATTCCGAAACGCAACAACGGAGAATACCGCAAGTACCCCCTTGCGAAAATCCTTCTTGCGATCGATTCGGCGGCCGACGAAACCTCTTTGCCCAGCAACTCTTACCTTTATAGCGGCAGCAACGTCTCCGCGCTCCGGCACAACAATATGGACAACGTGCTCGCCGTGGACGGCCATACGCAAACGGTTCCCAATCGCGGCATCGGTTATTATCTCACCATTGAAGATTGAGCCATATTAAGGGAAGCAAGAGAAAGAAAAAAGGAGATTTTCCTCATGAAAAAAATATCAATGTTCCTGGTTCTCCTCGCATTTGCGGGAAGCGTTTTCGCCGATTTCACCCAGAATATGGTCGCCCGGTGGACTTTCAATTCCGCCGATCCGAAGGAGGCCCTCACCGACGATGTCGGAAAGCTGCTCCTTGCCCGGACGTTCTGCGGACGCGACACGTTGTTTGAGCTTCACGACGACGGGACTGTCACCCTCGGCGGCGCGATCGCGCTGGTCGCCGATCTGGCCAAATACAAGGAGTTGGCCGACGGTGTGACCATCTGGTGCCGTCTCAAGGAGCAGGAAAAGACGAAGATCGTTCAATTCCGCATGGGATTGACTGCCGAGAACAAGCCCGCCGACTGGAAACAGATGGTTTTCACCGATGTCTCTTCGGAGAAGGGCGTTGCCTTCCGCGCGGTCGGTGACAACGGCAAGGAGGCCGGCATGGCTTCCGAATATCCCCAAGCGCCCAAAGACGCCTTCTATTCTCTTGCGATCGTCTTCAACGGCAAAACCAAACGCTGCCAGATCGTCCTCGACGGCAAAAGCGTCATGCGGCACGCGCCGATGAGCAAATTGGCCGACTTCTCCCATTTCATGCTCGGACGGCTCAAGGCCAGCGGCGGATCGCGCATTGTCGTCGATGAAATTCGCATCTACAAAGGCGCTCTTTCGCCCGAATGGATTGATGAAATCGAACCGGTCGGCAAAGGAAAGTAACTTATGAATCGGAAACTTTTTCTCGGCGCATTGCTGCTCTCGGCGGGATTGGCTCCTCTCCTGCATGCGGAAGACCGACTGATCATCGAAGATTTCTCCGATGTCGGGACGTGGCGGACGGCTCCGCTGGCAAATATCACGCCCGGAAAATGGTTTTCCGCCGATTTGGAGCTGGGGGCGACGCCCGACGGCTCCCGGGATGACAAATATGCCGGAAAAATCCGGTTTCACGCCGCCGATTCGAAGAAACCGGTGCTGATTGATTTTCAGCGTTTCAAGGCGTATCTTCCCGAGGTTTTTCTCCGCGCGGTCGAATTCGACGCCGATCCCCGGGGGATCTCCTGCGAGTTTCGCGCCACCATCGAAGATGCCGCCGGGAAACGCTTCTCCACGAAGCCGCAACGGATTTCCGGGAACAACTGGCAGCGCGTCCGTTTGGAGTTCGCGCCCCCGAAGGAGGCGACGCCGCCCTACAAATTTCACAAGCTGCATTTTCGCGCCGATCAGGTTGCCGGAGAAAACTTTGTGTTGATCGACGACATCGCGCTTGTCGGCGACGCCAGCCGCAAGCGCCGCGTTTCGATCCGGCCGGTGGCGGAGGCCCGACTGATCAGCGCGCCCGGCAAAGAGATCGCCCGCACCTATCGCTTCCGCAATGCGGGCGACAAGCCGCTTCTGGGGGAAGTGCGCTGCGAGGTGATCGATTACGACGGACGCAAGGTTTTTGAAAAGAAAGCGTCCCTCTCGCTTCCCGCGGGCAACCGCCCTGTCCACAGCCAATGGATGCTCCCGGCTCTGCCGGAAGGGTGCTATCGGGTGCAGATCGATTTTCAGTCCGGCAAACTTGCGACCTCCTTTTTTGATACCGTGGCGGTCGGCCGCGCCAATATGGGGCGGAAAAATTCCGTTCCGATGTGGTTCGGCGTCCAGGACACCTCCATCTGGAACGGCGAAGGCGAAAACGCCCTGCACAGCCATTGGCTGCGGGAGGCTGGATTCGACATCGAACGGGTAGGGTTGACTGGCGGCCGTTTCGAAGACGGAACGAGCGAAAACTATGCCGGCGTGGAAAAGTTTCTCCGCGCCAATCGGGACAACGGCATGATCGCCTGTTTGAGTTACAGTGAAGGGGCCCCTGCGTACACACGCGAACCGGGCAGCCATTCCCGTCAGGTTCCGACGCGGGAAAAAGAGTTTTCCGCGCACATGAAAAAGGTTTTCGAGTGCATCGGGAAATATCCTTCGGTGCGCTATCTGGAATTTTTGAACGAACCGGACATCGGTTTCATGGTCGGCACGACCGAACAGTATCTGGCGGCGCTCAAAGTGGTCTTTGAGCAGGGCCGCGCCGTCGCGCCACGGATCAAAATTACCACCGGCGGCGTGACCGTGCTGCATCCGCGGGAGAAAAAGAATTTTTCACGCGACATGTATCTCAAGGGCAAACCTTATTTCGACATCGCCTGCTTCCATGCGCACGGCGGACTGCCGGAATATGAAACCCGGCAGAAGATGGTCGAGTCGTGGCTTGCCGCGGGGGGCATCGACCGTCCCGTCTGCAACACCGAAACCGGAGAACGCAGCGGGTACGACAACTGGACGGAGCTGCGCCGGCAGGCGACCACACTGGTTCGCAAGTTGATTTATGCCAAGAGCCGCAATACGGAATTTTACATCTGGTTCACGCTTCAGGACTATTGGGATATGGATTTCAACGCCGACGATTCGTTCGGGTTGATCACCAGTGAAAACCGTCCGAAGCCGTCGTATGCCGCTTACAACACCCTTATCGCCGCTCTCGGCAATACGCAGCGGGGCAAGAAGATCGACGATCCGGAAGGCCGTCAGATCTACGAATTCATCGGCACGCAAGAGTCGCCCCGGCAAGTCTATGCGGTGATCCCCGGCAACGACGGGGAAGAGAGCTATTTTGCGCTCTCCGGCAAGGGCGAAATCGTCGCTTGCGACATGTTCGGAAAGGCGCTTGCCGTGCAGCAAATCGGGAATGTCGCGCTGGTTCCGGTGACAGGAAAAACCACCTATGTCACCATTCGTAACGGACGCATGACTCCATCTCCGGCGCCTGCCGGATTGCGGAAAATTGTCGGCGGCGCGGCCGGTTCTTTGGTTTCCGTGCCGGTGGAGTTGCGCAATATCTTCGATCATACGGCGCAGGCGACTTTGGACGGGATGGCTCCGGTCACGCTGCCGCCGGGGGCGACGCGCGTTGTGATGGTCAAACGGAGCATTCCGGCGGGGCAGCCCAACGGAATCTGGGCGACGACCGGGCGCGTCCGGTGGCTTTGCGACGGCAAAACCTACGATCTGTCGTTGCCGTTCAGCATTAATGTCTGCTATCCGGTGGCCGCAGGAACACGTCCCGGAAATTTCCTCAAACTCAATGCGCTACGCAATGTTTCGGAGCTTTCCTTCGATCCGATGATCCCGCGCTGGATGGGGCCGGACGACCTCTCCTGTTCGCTGGGAATGGCGCATCAGAATCAGAGTCTTTCCGTCGAATTGACCGTTCGCGACAACCGGCATGTGATGAATTCCACCGCGGGCGACGCATGGAAAGACGACAGTCTTCAAATCGCGTTCGAGTTCGGCGGAAAGCATACGGAGCTGACCGTTTCCGGCGACGGCAAAGGTCCCGGACGCATCTATGCGCACATCACGCCGGACAAGAAACGCATCGGACAATGGAATGACCCGTGCACGGTGACGCGCAAGGGCAGCGAGACGATCTATCGCTGGAGCGTTCCGCTGGAAAAACTCGGCATTCCCAGTACCTCCGGGACGATCTTCCGCTTCAACTTCCTGATCAATGAAAACGACGGTTCCGGCCGGGTCCGCTATTTGGAATGGCAGGGCGGAATCGGGAAGAATAAGAATCCGAACGCATTCGGTTGGGGAGTATTGGAATGAAAACGTTGCAGGAAGAGATTGCCGAACACTCCGTCCGGTTCGATCCTCAGGTCGGATTGATCTGGAAAAAATGGAAGGGGCCGGGATATCACACGCGCGTCCCCGACGGGACTCATGCGCACCCGACCCGGGATAATATTTTCTATGCGCTCGGACTGCTTGATTCGAAGATGCCCGAGTACCGGCAGCGGGCCTTTCAGGTCATCGACCGGGTGCTCTCTTCGCAGGTTGTCGATCTATGCAATCCGGCATGGGGCATCTGGCCGTGGCTCGACGAAGAACCGGTCGAGAAGATGAATCCGCCCGACTGGAACTGGGCCAACTTCATTGGCGAGGCGCTTTGCCGGATCCTTCAAAGCCATGAGCAGGAGTTGCCCGAAGAATTGCGCCGGAGGACGGTGGCCGCGCTGGAACGGGCGGCGTGGTCGATCTTCCGAAGGAATGTTACGCCCGGATATACGAATATTGCCGTGATCGGTTCCGGCGTCACGGGGTTTGCGGGGGAGTATTTTAAGAATCCCTTGCTGCTGGAATATGCCCGGACGCTTTTGGGGAAGGTTCTGGCGCAGACGCTGGAAACCGGAGGGTTGTCCGAGTTTAACAGTCCGACTTATACCTTTGTCGCGTTGGACGGCGTGGAAGCGATTCTGCAAGTTTGTAACGACGCCCGACTGCGGGAAATTGCCGAGCGGCTGCGGGGGTACATCTGGGAGCAGCTTGCCGTTCATTTTCATCCGGCGACCGGGCAACTGGCCGGTCCGCATTCGCGGGCGTATCGGGACGATCTTTCGGCGGAGGCGGCCAACCGGATTGCGGACGCGACCGGCGGCGCTGTCATGCGGAAAGCGCCGGAACCGGGAAACGAGACGAATTGGGAATACACTGGAATCAACCATCTGCCTTGTCCGAAGGCGCAGGCTGAACGGTTTGCCCGGCTGACCGGGGGAGCGCAGCAGATCCGGCAGCGGTATCTGAAGGTGGAGCCGGAGGAGCGGTCGTTTTGGGCGACCACCTATTTGAGCGAAGAAGTCACGCTGGGGACGGTGAATCGGGAGTGTTTCTGGGCGCAGCGGCGTCCGATTCTCGCCTATTGGGTCAACCGGACGCAAACTCCGGCGATGCTCAAGGCGGCGGCGCGCTGTGACGGGGTGGATTTTTGTTCCCTCGGAGTCTGGACGGAGCAGGAAAATGCGGCCTGTCTTTTTTCGGTCGGCGCGCTGACCGACCGGGGGGCGTTTCATATTCATCTGGACCGCAATGCGGAAGGGTCGTTTTCGTTTCGCAAGCTGGCGGTGCGCTTGGAGCTGGCGGCGCCGGATGCGCAACTCGAGGTGTGCGAATGTGCGGGGAAAAGGTCTGTTTTCGTGCTTTCTTCGGGGGAATACCGTGCGGTGGTTCATCCGGGCGACGGGCGGTTTCGCGGTCGTGAAGTCGTCTGGGAGTCGGGGATGGATCAGGGGCGCGCTTATGTGGAAGCGGTGTTGTGGAACACCCCGGAGTTGACGACGGTAATTTTTGACGACAAACTGGAGTGTTTTGTCAACGGCGCGTTGGAGATTCTTCCGCGCTCGGAAGAGGTTGAACCGTCCGGCGTGACCATGGAAGGCGATTGCGCGGTCTGGCGCAAATTCCGTCTGAAACTGCACCGTCTGGGCGAACCTTATAATTGAGATGGTGCGAGCAAACGCCGCGCCGTGTCTTTCGGCGGCTCGGAAAAGGGCCTGAAACCCCGCTTTTTCGGTGGTTACTCTCCGAGTAGCTACACTCAAAATCGGGAATTTCCTTCCCTTCCCGATCCATCCGAAATCCATCGACGGGACGTTTGCTCGTACCATCCTGAGATGATGCGATCAAACGCCGCGCCGTGTCTTTCGGCGGCTCGGAAAAGGGCCTGAAACCCGGCTTTTTCGGGAGTTACTCTCCGAGTAGCTACACTCAGAATCGGGAAAGTCATTCCTTTCCCATCCGATGATTTGGGATGCTTGGGGGGACGCGACCGATGCGTCCGGGTTTGTTCCCGAACGGCAAAAAAAAAACGATTTTCGCACCTCTTCCCTCTTGACAAGGAGCGATTTTGCGAATATAATATAATGTGAATTAACGTTAAACCAAAGAAACAAATTTTTCTCCGGGGAACCCTGCAATATGCCGCCCAGTGGCAAAATCGGACTCAAGGAAATCGCTCGCGTCGCGGGGGTTTCGGCCATGACCGTCTCTTCGGTTCTCAAAGGAACCGGACGGATCAGCGACGCCAAACGCCATGAGATCCAGGAGATCGCCAGAAAGATGCGATACCACTCCAACGCCGCAGGACGGTTGCTCAAAAGCAAGCGCATTGAAGATCTCGGACTGCTGATCTTTGAATCCGAGGCGCTCATTCGGGAAAATGCCGCGTTTCAGGCATATAATATTTTGTTCACTCGCCAATGCCGCGATCTGAAAGTTCCGTGCCGGCAGGAGTGGTTCGACCCCGCGCGTCACCCCGACAGTTTGCCGCTGCTTCTGACCGACGGTCTGGTTGGCGGACTCTTGATCGCCGGAGTCATGCCGGAGGCCGCGCTCGATTACCTGCGAAATAGTGCAAAAATCCCTTACGTTCAGCTTGGCGAAGTGGCCGAATACAGCGTCTCGTATGCCGCCACAGAATCGCTGAACCGGGCCGTGGAACATCTCCTTTCCCTCGGGCACAAGGCCTTCGCCATTGTCGCCGGGCCGGATTCTTTGCCCGCCCATGCCAATTTCAGGAGACTGATTACCGAGAAACTTCTTCCCCACGGCACGGTCGTGGCGGCGGTCGACGATCCGCGCGGCAACTTTCGCGACGAACTCATACGTGCCGCCGACGCGGTGCTCTTTGCTCCCTCCGGTCCGACTGCGGTTTTCTGCGCATCCGGCGTCGTGGCCAAGGCCTTGACGGGGGAGTTTTTCCGGCGCGGTCTTCGCGTACCGGAGGATCTGAGCGTCATTGCATACGAGACGGCCGACTGGGAGGCAAGAGAATTTTCTCCGGCGCTCACGGCCATTGAATATGATTATGTCCCCCTGATCGAACACTCTCTGGCGATGCTGCGAACTTTGGTGGCCGACGAGCCGCTGTCCGACCGCCAACTCTTTTTTGATCCGGTTTTCACTGTCCGGGAGAGCACAGGAAAGGCGAAGGCACGATGAAAGTCATTCTCAACGAAGATTTTGAAAACTTCTTTCTGGCGCACCCCCCCGAAGAGATGTCCGAGGCCGGACTTCTGCGGCAGATGGCCACGTATGCCGCGGCGGACACGATTATCTTCTGCGGAAACGGAATGCGGGCGAATTTCGCCTCCAAAGCCTTTGAACCGGTCTGGAAAAACGTCGAATTCCGGGACGGCGCCGTCTTCTACCGGGGACGGAAACTCGATGACCGACAGCTTCAGAGCGCGACTTATATCGCCAACGCGAAGCGGCTTTCCGAAGAGATTCCCGACGCGCTTGCCGTGCGCGTTCGCGAAGGCCGCCGCCGGGGAATCAAGGTTTTTTCCGGGATGCGTATGAACGACATTCATTTTTCGTCCGATCCCTTCTTCCCGTGGAACGACCCGGTTAATTACGCCCACGAGGAGAATCTCACTTCCCCCTGGCTCGAGGCTTGGAACGGACGCACGTTCAATTACGCCGTCCCGGAAAATTATCGCCGCCATCTCGCGCTCGCCGCCGAGTACCTTTCGCACGACATCGACGGACTGGAACTCGACTGGATGCGCACCCCGCCCCACCTGCAGCCCGGATTCGAAGAAGCCAATTCCGGCGTGCTGAACAATTTCATGCAAGAGGTGCGCGCCTTCGCCGATGCCGCACAACAGAAATTCGGCCATAAAATCGAACTCTTCGTCCGCGTCAACGCCGCCCCCGAGGACGCCATCGCCAGCGGACTGGACGTCCCGCACTGGAGTGAGGAAGGCTGGATCGATCGCGTTACAGTCACCACCTATTGGGGATGCTCCGATCACGCCATGCCCATTGCGCTTTGGCGCCGCCTCCTCCGGGACGCGGTTCCGGTGACCGCCGGGCTCGAGATCATCTGCCGGTCCTCGGACGCCATGAGCTGCTCGCTGCACAACACACCGGAGATCCTGCGCGGATTCGCCGCGAACTACTCCGCGCGCGGAAGCGACGGGCTGTACCTTTTCAACCACATGGACGGCCCGCCCTGCAATTTGCATCCCACCGAGGCGCTGCCGTCGATGCTCGCGGAACTGGCCAACGACGACGGCGCATGGAAAACCCGGCGGCATGTGCTCGGCTATCGGGATTTTCTCTCCTATCCGGCGGGCGCGGCGAAGCCGGCGATTCTCCCCTTTGCGCCCCGCGGCTGGCAGCGTTCGTTACGCATTCCCGTCGGCAAAGTCGAGGCGGGAACCCGTGCGACAGTCGCCCTTCATTTTGACCGGGCGCACGCGTTGTCGCTACGCATCAACGGACACCCGGCGGTCGCCCGGAAGCAGGGGGAGTTTCCCTTTGAGCTACCCTCGGATGTATCTTGCGTGGAACTTTTCGACGTTCCGGAAGGGGCGCTTCACAGCGGGGACAACATCCTTGATTTCATCGGAGACAACGCAACCGGCGCTGCAGTTACATGGTGTGAAATGATCATAGAACCCAAAAAACTTTAATCCCAGAAAAGAAAAGGACGGGAAAGAATGAATAGAATTAACGTTAAGTCTTTCACTTTGATCGAACTATTGGTGGTCATTGCGATCATCGCGATTCTGGCCGGAATGCTTCTTCCGGCGCTCAACAAGGCGCGCGAGAAAAGCTATGCGATCAAATGCGCGAACAACCTCAAGCAGGTCGCCACCGCCGTGATGATCTACAGCAATGCCAGCGACGATGTGTTTCCGTCGGCGAACATGCCCCGGCTCTGGTACTCCAATGACAACGATACCACCGGGTACAAAAATCCCGGCGAGAATTTCATGCAGATGACCTTCAAGGGCGATGACGTGGTCGGCGCGAAAAC
>JAQUYX010000161.1 GCA_028691615.1 Victivallaceae bacterium | reverse complement strand
GCGCACAGCCATGTGACTGGCGAAATAGCCGTTCAGATGCACGTCATCGTCGGGGAAAAGTCCGTAGACGCCGCATTTTTCGCAAAGATTGGTTCTCGCGGGGGTGTTTTTGCAGGCCGGGCATTCGCCGCAGGGAATAATGCAGGTGACGATCTTGTCGCCGAGCTTCACGGGCTTGCCGGTCGAATCGACCTTGACGTTCTTGCCGATTGCAATGATTTCCCCGGAACCTTCATGCCCGAGCACCACCGGACAGAGCTGGAAGGGATCGCGCTTGTATTCGTGTCCGTCGGTGCCGCATACGCCGCAGCCTTCGACTTTAATCAAAATCTGATCGTCACTGATCTCCGGAATGGGATACTCGCGGAACTCGAATTCTCCGGGCTTCACAAGGTAGGCCAGTTTTGCCATCTGCTGCATCATCCATACCTCCATTTTGAGTTGCTGATCAATTTGAACAATATACCATCATTCCGCAAGAAATCAAGACAACCATTTGTTTTTTCAGGCAGGCGGCGCGAGTTTTGCCGAGTGCCGTCGAATCAGACCACCGGAAGGAAAAACGGTTCCAGCGGCTCGTCCTGCCCCGCCGCCGCCAAAAACACATCCGTTCGCCCCATCGCCTCAAGCGCGGCATGTGCCAGCGACATCGCCAGCTCATGCCGGTTGCATTCCCGGGACAGATGCGCCAGAAACACCGCTTTCGTCCGCGCCCCGACCAGCTCTCGCAATCCTGCGGCAGCCGCGACATTGTCAAGATGCCCGCTGCGGCTCATGATCCGGCGCTTGAGCCGCAGTTCCCGGTCGGAATCGACGAGCATCTGCCGGTCATAATTGCTTTCCAGCACCAGCACGTCGCAGTTGGACAGCCGCGCCTTCGCCAGATTGTCCAGCTCGCCGAGGTCGGTGGCCACGCCGATCCGGGCGCCGGAAACATGCCGGATGCAAAATCCCACCGGGTCCGCGGCGTCGTGCCGCACCGAAAATGGTTGACAGCAAAATTCCCCGATGCCGACCGTGTCGCCCGGTTCAAACAGGCATAACTGCTCCGGCAACTTTCCGGTGTCCGCCAGGTAATCTCCCGTCCGGCAGCTCAGATACATGGCAATTTTGCGCCGGTTGCAAAAAACCCGTCCGCCCTGAATGTGATCGGAGTGTTCATGGGTGAGCAGCACCGCGCGCACGGAAGCGATCGACATGCCTTCGACGTTCAATCTGCGTTCGAGCTCCCGCGCGGAAAACCCCGCGTCGATCAGAATCGACTCGGAACCGCTTGAAATGGCAATGCTGTTGCCCTTGCTGCCGCTGCCTAAAATTCCGATTTGAATGTAATTTTCCGTTTCTGTCATGAAGATCTGCTGTTTTGTCCGGGTTTTTTACGACTCGGGGATTGAAAAATAGAAAAAAGTTTGTAAATTCTTTTGGTACGTCGATCCGAAGCATCAACGAAACGCCGTCGCCGAGCGCTCCGGTCATTGTCCGTGTCGTCTTATTCGGAAGACACGATGCGAGTTTTTGCAGTGTCGTCTATTCCAGTAATGTAATTCAAAATCAGAAAAAAACAACTCATTTTTATGCCTGGAAACGAACTTGTACAACAAAATTCCCAGACGCTCGAGCAGCAGCTTTCCGTGCGGCAGCTGCATTCGCTGGAATTTTTGCTGCTGCCCGCCCTCGCCCTTCAGGAGAAGCTCAACTGCGAGCTGCACAGCAATCCCCTTCTGGAAGTCGGCGAACCGCCGCTGGAGGAACTCTCCGGCGATCTCACCTCCGACGACGGCGGCGACCGGGACGCGGTGACTTCGGCAGTCGAAGCGGACGACTATGACGATCTGCTGGCCTCCGCCGCCGACCAGTGGCAGGACTCGCTTCCGGTTCTTCATTCCTCTGAAATGGGTTCGGACGAGGAGAAAAAGCGCGACTACCTCTTCAACAGTCTGGCCGCGCCCCCGTCGCTTACCGATCAGCTCCTGGCCGAATTGGACTTCACCGATTGGCAGGGCAAATCCAGACAACTGGCGGAAACGATCATCGGCAGCATCGATGAAAACGGTTATCTCCAACTGAATACCGCCGATCTGGCCCAAAGCTGCGACGCCTCCCTTGAAGAGGCGGAAGCGGCGGTTCAGGCCGTTCAGCGCATCGCCCCACCCGGCATCGGCGCGCGCAACCTCGGAGAATGCCTGATCCTTCAGCTCCGGCGCAAACAGCTTCTGACCCCGGAACTTGAGGATTTAATCAGCAATCATCTGGAGCAGATCGGGCGCAATCACCTTCCGCAGATCGCCGAAGAGATGAATATCCCCATGGAATCGCTCGAACGGGATCTGGCGCTGCTGCGAACGCTCGAACCGCACCCGGGGGCCAAGTATTCCTCCTTGAACGAAGGCGATTTCATCGTGCCGGAACTGACGATCGAACCGGACGGCGACGGCGGCTACAAAGTCATCGGACACGATGAATATCTCCCCCGCATTCGAATCAGCGAGGCGTACGTCAAAATGCTGGACAATCCCATGCTCTCCGGCGCGGATCGCAGCTACATTACCGGCAAACTCAATTCCGCGCGGGATCTGCAGCGGTCTCTGGCGTTGCGTACCGATACGCTCCGGCGAATCGGAGAGGTGCTTGCCGAGACGCAGAAAGCGTTTTTTGACGACGGCGTGGAGAAGCTCAAACCCATGACCATGCGTACCATGGCCGAACGAATCGGGGTTCACGAAACCACGGTCAGCCGGGCGATTTCAGGCAAATACATCCGCACGCCGCAGGGGATTTTGGAACTTCGCTACTTCTTCTCCGCAGGCACCACCAACAGCGACGGCGAAAGCGTTTCCACCCGGGCGGTGATGAAACGCATCCAAGATCTGATCGGAGAAGAGAATCCTCGCATTCCGCTCTCCGACGACAAACTTGCGCAAGTTCTTTCGGAGGAAGGATTTCAAGTTGCCCGCCGCACTGTGGCAAAGTATCGGGAAAGCATGAATATTCCCTCTTCCAGTTTGCGGCGCAAGCATAACTAATTGACGACCACTTCACTCTCGGCATTCAGCCCGGGAGAAGTCACAACCGCCTCTTCCTGCGTAATTTCCCGGATCTCGACCGGGATATTTTCCACGCCGGAATCGCCGAAAATTCGCACGAAAAACCCCGATTTTCCACCGCATTGCAACGCACGGCGCGGCAATTTCCAGAACGGCTTTCCCGCCGGGAATTTAATTTGAACCGCCACATGCTCCCCCGCGAGGAAAAGCCGTTTTTCCGCCCGGTAAACAGCTTTCCCGCCGTCCGTGACCGGGCCGGAAACGCGTGTCGCCACCAGATCGAACGGCGACAGATCCGCCGGCTTCTCCGGCGCAATGCCCTCCAAGCGGTAAATACCCTGATCAAAAAAGAGATTCCGGCGCGCCACCGGAATTTTGCGAAGCGTCAATTCGCGCGGCAGCGCCGCTGCGGTCTCCAAGGCGCGAAGCCCTTCGAGTTTCCAGACAAAATTGTTGTTGCCGCCATCGCACATCACCGCCGCAGGCATCACCCAAACCGGCGCCAGATTCTTTGTCGACGGCATCGGCGGAAAGAGAAAGGTAAATCCGGACACTGCAGGCATTCCCTGCCATTTCCCTTCCGCCGGCTCAATCACCAACGGATTGTCCACATAACAAACCAGCGAATCCGCGCCGATTCCAGACAGGTCGAACCACCCCGCCACAGGGGTGCCCGCCCCCGAAGGATAAACCAGAATTGGCGTACTCTGATCCAGAAGCCGGACGGCATAGGACGGAAGTTTGATTTCCAGCTTCATCGCCTCGACCGAGGCAATGGTCATCACCAGCTGGGCGACATCAGCCACCGTTCCGCTTGCGAGCGTCACCGATTCGACTAGACAGGGGAAATTAGCCGACTGGCTGCGCCCTTCGATCAGCCGTTGCGTGCGGTCGCGTTCAGCACGGGCCGCAGCAAGACTCCACACGGCGCTTTCGTACGCAATGCGGCTTTCCAGAAATTGACGCATGCTCACCGCATTCTTGCTGGCGAGTTTGGAATCGCGCTCGAAATTTTCCTTCTTCTCCGCCAGAGCGACCTCCGCCTCCCGCAATTTGGCTTCCGCCGCCGCAAAATTCGCCCGCTGCACAATATCATCCTGCCGGGCAAGCAACCCGCCATGTGAAACAATTCGCCCGGCGCCGTCAAAGACCGCACCGGGTAATTCCACTCCCGGGCGTGCCACATAAGTCAGCAATCCGGCGCTCTCGAACGCAATGAAGTTGCGTCTGGCGTATTCGATTTTTCCGCTGAAGATCGAGCCAAGATCCACGCGGCGGGGATGAACCGTCTTCGACAATTCCGATTCCGTGGCGAAAAGCCCCAGGCCCGTTACCGCCACAAGCCCCAAACAACAGCAGAAAAATTTTTTTATCGTTGCCATCAAACACCCTCCTTTTGCAACTGGGGGAGACAATATCTCCACGACTGAAAATGTCAAGCATCCCTTGTAAAATTCGATATCCCCGCGCATTTGTTTCGCATCAAACGCAAAACGGCAAGCTCCTTGGCCTTGGCCTCCACATCGATCAAGAGATCCCATTTGCGCCAGCAATCGGGAAAATCGCGTGGATCAATATATTCCGCATGTTTGCGCGAGCCGGGCGCATCGGGGGTGGAGAGATGAAAGTGCGCGGTTTCCCCGCGGAAATGCCACGACGCTTCCGCCCGGCAGGTCGCCTCCTCCAGCGACATTTTACCCGGATTGCAGCGCCAATGATGTACGTCGAGCACCAGCGGAATTTCCAGTTCTTCGGTCAAATTCAGGAGATCGTCGGGCGTAAAAATGCGGTCGTCGTTTTCCAGCGTGATCCGTCGCCGAAGCGAGTCGGGCAGTTCCGAAAACCGCGCGGCAAAGCGTTCCAGCGCTGCCTCTTTCCCCCCTTGGGCGCCGCCGCCATGCAGATTTATTTCCGTACACCCCAGCATTTCGGCCAGTTCGTTCTGCCAGAGCAGCTCCCGCCGGGAATTGCGCCAGACCGTCTCCGACGCCGAGGAGAGCGTGACGAACTGATCCGGGTGCAAACTCAGTCGCAAGCCGAACGATTTTGCCTGCCCGAAACGATCACGAATGAGCGCCGCATCCGGAAGTTCGTCGAAGGAAAACCCCAGCGCGGGATGCGTCATCCGGGGAATGATCGCCGAGCCGACGCGGAATCCCCCAAAACCATACGCGCGGCTCTGTTCCAGAAGCGCCAGCAGCACGCTTGCATTGTCCGCTGCCAGAGTGGAGAGCTTTCGCCGCCTCTGGTCAAGCGCGAAACGGGCAAGCTGCGCCATCGTCGCAGAACCAAAACGCGGCGCACCGGACGCCGCAAAAAGGCAGCAGACTCCCCATTTGATCATGATGCAAACTTCTCCATCTGCTTTTTTTATTGCCGTCCCATATTGCAGAGGACATTTCTCTCAGAAAAGAATCTGTTCCAATCTCCCAAAAAAGCAAACAGAAGATTGATTTTTTCAATCAAATAGAGTATATTTCTGTTTTTCGATTTTCCGACTTGTCCGGTCGTTCGGACAGCGCGGGATTTCGCCGAATACGCTTTCTTGAATGAGATGTCATAAATGCGTAATTTTTGCAAAAGTCGCATAACTTATCCGAGGGTTCCAAAGTGACAAAAATCTTTCTCAACGGCATTCTCGCGGGGGTGTTCATCGGCATCGCCGGAACTGTCTTTCTGGCAACGCCGCATCCGGGGCTGGGGGCGTTTCTCTTCGGCTTCGGCCTTTTGACCATCCTCTGTTACAAGCTCAAACTCTTCACCGGCGCGGTGGGCTATCTCGCGTGTCAGGGGCGCGGGACGTTTCCGTATCTGGGTGTCCTGGGCTGCATCTGGCTCGGCAATCTCCTCGGCTGCTTCGCCGTCGGCACTTTGGTTCGCACCAGCCGGACGCTGCATCTGATCGAAGGAAGGGCGATCATGCTCTGCGATCAGAAACTTGCGGATTCTCCGGCAAGCATTCTGGCGCTCTCGTTCTTCTGCGGGATTCTGATGTATGTCGCCGTCGAAACCTTCCGACGCGAGGAGCTGCACGCAGTGCTCCGAACCGTGGTGGTTTTTCTCTGCGTGGTCATCTTCATTCTCAGCGGATTTGAACACAGCATTGCGGCCATGTACTATTTTTCCGTCGCGGGGAAATGGAGTTTCGCCGCGCTCGGATGCGTCGCGCTGATGACCTTGGGCAACAGCCTCGGCGGGATGCTTATGCCGGTGGCGGACAAATTCCGCCGGGAAACCGCGCCGGCAAATTCGACGGCGCCCCATAAAATTTCTTGACTTTTTGCGCCATCGGCGTTATACTACAAGAAAGCCCCGTCGACGGGGCCGGATTGGTTTCCTGCAAGTCCCAAAATTAGGAGAGGAAAATGAGAACTTTTGCCATTTTATGCGCCGCCGCACTTCTGACCGGAACCCTTGCCGCCGCGACGGAATCCCCGGTCGCCGCCATCGAAACAATCGGTAAATGCACTGCGGCCAAGAATGTCAGCTACCTCGCCGACGGACTCTCCTTCGATGGCGCACAAAGTTTCATTCAATTCAAAACCGCAAAAAAACTCACCGACTTCACCGCCTTCTGCCGCGTGCGCGTCAACGCGCTGCCCAAACAGTACGGCACCTTCGTC
>JAQUYX010000160.1 GCA_028691615.1 Victivallaceae bacterium | reverse complement strand
ATTCATTTCACCCGTCGGGTTGAGTTTATCCATGTCTCGAAACACATACATAATATACTGCGACTCAACATCTTTTTCTTCTATTTTATCGTCGATTTCACCAATTATTTCACGGATTCAGGTTATTATCAGGTATAATATTCAATGTTTTCCGCTTTTTGGGACGGCTTTTCAATCATCGAGCGATAAGGATTTTTTCTTGTGATTCCAGACAATACGACAATCGAAAATGGATATGCGTCGCTGCATTTCGATCCGCGTCACGGCGGAGTGCTCGGCATGTTCGAAAGCAAAGTTCTCTGGTCGCTTCAATTCGAAGACCGGAAAACCCTCACCAATCTCGATGCGCCGCCGCCCGCCTTTCGGAAAGTCGGCCCGGAGGTTCTTCAGATCACATGGCTCTGGGAAGAGCGCCGGATCGAAGCGCAAATTCGTCTGGAAGGCTCGTTCGCCCGTTGGCGCATCCAGACATGGAACTGTCCCGGCCTGATTCAAGTGGATTATCCCGTGCTTGGCGTCGGCGGCGCACCCGACGCACTGTACCTGCCTTGGCAATGGGGCGTCAAGATTCCCCGGCCGCTGGAAGCGCTGGCCGGCGACCAGCTGCCGGAGCAATATGTCTGGCTCGGCCATGAACGCAAACGACATGTGTTTGCCGCGGAATATCCCGGAATGTTTTCCATGCAATATTTGCTTTTGGAATATTCCCAACGCTGTTTCTATTTTGCCGCGCACGACGGGAAAGCAAATTATAAACGGTTCGGGCTTTACGGCAATGGGGACTCTCCGGCGATGATGATGCGCAATTACCCGGATAATCCCGGAGACTACGCCATGGAATATGACGTGGTCACCGGATTTGCCAAAGGGAATTGGGAACAGGCGTCGCTCGTGTACCGTCAATGGGCCCATCAGCAGACCTGGTGCGCGCGCGGACGGATTGCGGAACGGGCGGATATTCCGTCCCGGATCAAGAACACACACCTCTGGTGCTGGAATTGGAACGATTGGGAAAACCAGGGGGGCCCGGAGAAACTGCTTCCGGTTTTGCAGGAGCTCAAGCGGCAGACCGGCATGACCCCCGGACTGCACTGGTACGGATGGAACAATCAACGTTCCGACACGGACTATCCGGAATACCGACTCGACGAAAAAGCGACCGTTCGTCTGCGGCAGGCGCTGGAAAATTTCCATTCCGAAGGGATTGTTGTCATCGCTTATCTCAACGGGCGCTTGTGGAACATCGACACCCCTAGTTGGCAGGAACGCAAAGCCGGACGGTATGCCTGCCGGCTCGCCGCCACCGAAGAGGGAGAACCTTTCCGCTACTATCTGGAATCCTATATGGATCGACCTTTCGCGGTGATGTGCCCCGCCACGGCATTCTGGCGAGACACGCTCCGGGACAAGGTCGAGGAACTGTTGAACCTCAAGTTGGATGGCGTTTATCTCGACCAGATCACCTCGGCTTGCGCCATTGTCTGCAAAGCCGACGACCACGGACATTTGCTTCACGGCAATTATTACAGCGAAGGCTATCGCACCCTCATGAAAGAGTTGCGGGAAAATCTTCGCAAAGACCATCCGGAGGCATTCTTCTCCTCTGAATCGGTGACCGAGTGCTACCTCGGAGATTTTGATCTTCTGCTCGGTTATCAGGCGGCATGTTCCCCGGAAGCCGCATTCGGTCCCGAGGCCCGGTCGGTTCCATTTTTCAGCATGATCTATCATGGATTTGTCCCGCTGTACGGGACTGGAACGTCCGTTGACCAGAAGACGCAGTTCTTTCATGGGCAGAGTCTGGATCTTTCCGGAGGGATTCTCCCCTCGCTGCAGGGATATTACGCCGCCGACCTCGGCAAATATCCGGAAGAACTTGCCTTTTTCAAAGAGCGCTGCCGGGTGTTTGAGGAAAATGCCGAGTTTCTCGGCAATGCAGATCGGCAGCCGACTCCGGCGTACCAATGTTCTCAGGTCGCCGTCGTCGAGGGCGGTGCCGCTCGCATGTTCCCGGCGGTGGAGATTTCCTGCTGGGAATATCAGGAAAAACGCGCGCTGCTGATTGTCAATCATACCGCGCGGCCACAGGAGATTCACTTTCCCGACGGGACGAATCAACTGGTGGCATCCTATTCGATTACACTGCAATATTGATCCGGTTGAAAGGAAAAAGAAAGGGTTTGCAAGATGGAAAAGTGGTTCGGCAGCGGAATGCCGCTGGGCGGAATCGGAACGGGATTTGTGGAATTCTGCCCGGATGGAACGTTTCGCGATTGGAATATCATGAACAACCAGCCTTGGGGCGCCGGACCGAAGGAAAATGTGCCGCTGGATGCCGCGCACTTTGGCATGGTTGCCGATCGACGGGCAATGCTTTTCTGCCGTCCGGAAATGCGCTGGGACGAGACACTGAATGATCCTTACGCCCAGGCTTTTGTCCAATATCCGCAGATTGACGCAATCGACCGGTGGCCTTTTACCGAGCTCAAATGCGACGGCGGGAACGATTTTCCGGTCAAGGTGAAGATGAGCGTTTTTTCTCCATTTGTGCCGCACGACGTGAAAAACTCTTCCTTGCCCGGAGCTTTTTTCACGTTTTCGGTGACCAATCGGACCGACCGGGAAATCAGCTGTTCGCTCTTTGAAGCGCAGCGCAATCTCTCCGGGCTTTCCGGCAAGAGCCGTTCCACTTCGGAATTCGACGGCTCTTTTCTCCGGTTGGGCAGGGAAAAGCAAACCGCCCAGAACGATGACGGAGATCTCTCTTTCGGCGTCGCCGCGCGAACCGAGGGAACCAAGGTGACGTTTTGCAGTCATGCGAAGACGCTGCGGGATGTCTGGGAGCCTCTGTTGCGGGAAAACGCGCTGGAAAATCTGGATTTCGGAAAACAAAAGCTGGAAATCGGCAATGCCGGAGCCGCCGTCTGGCAGGACCCGGCCTGCGGCATGGCGCTGTCGGCGGTCGCGGCGACGTTTCTGCTGGCGCCGGGGAAAACCGTGGATGTGACCTTCGCCTTATGCTGGAGTTTCCCCGACATGAGGGAACGGCATTACTCCTGGAAAAAAGATCTCCGCGCCCATCGGATCGGGCATTATTATCACAATTTCTTTGCGGATTCCCGAGCTGTATTCCGGCATTTTCAGGAAAAATTCCCGGTGCTGCGCCGCAAAACGCTCGAATTCCGTCGTGATCTCGAAGCGGTCGGCATGGAGAAATTTCTGCTTCCGGCAATCACGTCGCAGCTTTCCACGATGATCCGATCCTCCTGGCTGGACGAGAAAGGACGCTTTGGCATCTGGGAAGGGTTGGGATTTTGCGGACTGCAAACCATTGACGTCAGTTTGTATGGATCGTGCGCGGTTCTGGACTTCTTTCCGGAACTGGAAAAAAGTCAAATCAGCCTCACCGCGAAATTTTCCGATCACGGCGACATCCCCCATACGATGCCGGGCAATTTCCATGCCGGCGACGTCAACGACCTCAACCGCATCGATCTGGCGATTGATTTTCTGCTGATCGCCTGGCGGGATTTCCGGGCCACCGGCGATTTTCGTCTGGCACAGAAGCTCTATCCGGTCATCCAAGCCGCATGGAAGCGATTTTCTCAGTGCTGCACCGACGCGGCCGGACTGCCGTACCATCAGGGACGGGATCAGACTTACGATCAGTTTCCGATCCGGGGAACTGCGGCGATGACCGGATTTTTATACACCGCGGCGCTGGAAGGCGTCGCAGAGTTTGCCAAAGAAATGGGAGACGAGGAGACGGCCGCGTCCTGCGAGCAACAGGTCGCAACGCTGCTGCCCGAGCTGGATCGCCGGTTGTGGAACGGAGAATATTATTCTCTCTCCCGCGATCTTCCCGAAAACTTGCACAATGAAGGCGTCATGGTCGATCAGCTGGTCGGCGATTGGTTCCGCCGACTTGCCGGAGCACCGGGGCAAATCGCAGATGCCAAGCGCAAAAAAGCACTCCGGTCCATTTTGAAATACTGCGCGGCGCCCAACGGTTATCTGCGCAACTGCGCCTGGCCGAAAAATGACGCAATCCAGATTGGAACGCATACCGCGAATCAGGCCGACTGGCCGTGGAGCGGGGTGGAATATGCCTTTGCTTCGGAGCTGGTTCTCAGCGGCATGGCCAAGGAGGGCATTGCGCTTGCAAAAAATGTTTTTGAGCGTTACGAGCGCACGGGAATGCGTTACTGCCACATTGAATGCGGCCCTCATTACTATCGGGCGATGAGCGTATGGTCGCTGTATCAGGCGCTTGCGGGGTGCTGGATGGATGCCGTCGCCGGAGCGCTTTCGTTGCGGTTTGACCATCTGGGGAAAACCCTCGTTGTCCTGACACCGCTGCTGCGCGCCAAAGCAAGCTGGAAGGATGCCACTGTAACTTTGGAAACCGAAGATGGCATGTTTGAGTTGAAAAAATTCCATTATGTCGCGCCGGACGGAACCGCGGGCGAAAAAGTCTTTGTCCCGCCGCTGAAAATCACCGGCAAAACAACAACGATCCTTTGCACGGAGCAGTCGGGATCATGATTCTCTTTATCACCAAAAATTCGCCCGACTCGGAGCTTGTACGCGCGGTCGTGCACCAGCTTTTGGAACAGAAGATCTTGTTTCGCGGCTGGTCGGAACAAACGGTGTCGACCTGCGTCCCGGACGATTTGGAGATGTACCCCGCCGCGCTTTTGACGAAGTTCTAACGGGGCTTCGGGGCCGGCAACTGCCGCGGGACAATGCCGTCGTTTCATCACCCGGAATATTTGCGGCGGCGTCCGATGCACATGTGCATCCTGCCGTATATCGTACCGGCGCTGCTGACCAGTGAATTATTGCTGCAACCAGAAAAGGAGAATGTAAGATGAAAAAACTGTTGTTGGGAATGACAGTGGCTGCCCTTTGTTACGGCGCGGTCGCGGCGGAGCGGAATCTCTTTTCCGTTCCGGGGTTTGAGACATGGAGCACGCAGCACAATCTGCCTGACTCCGTGACATGGCGCTGGGGATTTTCCGAGCGCGGCGCCAATGGCTTTACCGCTTTTGAGCGCTCCGGCGAGCAGAAGCACTCGGGAAATTGGTCGCTTCACATTAAAGATGCAGTTCGCGGCAATTACAACCATTCCGTCTGGTATCAGATCGCCGGGAACGAGATTATGCCGTATCGCGGCAAGGTGCTTCGCTGCGCCGTGTGGGTCAAGCAGATGTCGGCGTCGGAGCCCAACAGTGTCGGTATTACCCTGAGCGCTCGCGGCAAAAGCGGCGCGAAATCCGACTCCGCCTCGATCGACGTGACCGGCGAAACGCAATGGAAATGTCTTCAGGTGAAAATTCGCGTTCCCGAGGACGCCGACGGCGGTCAGCTGCACATCAACTGCGCCGCGGGGTGGGGACGCACGGCGGAAGCGTATTTTGACGATGTGATTCTTGCCGGAGAACTGCCGGACGAGATCAAAGCCGCTTCCCGGGAACCGGCTGCGGCTGTGACCGCCGTTCCGGAGAAAAAAGAGGTCGAAAGTCCGGAACAAACGCAAGGCGTGTTTTTTCCGCTTTTCGGACCGCCGAAGGGATTTTATTACCAGCTCCATGGCGGCTTTGCATTCAAGCACCGGCCGACCGATGCCAGCGATTACGCGGAAATTTACGCTCCGGCGAAAACCATTGCGTATTCCGCGTTTCTGGTGCGGACGGATGCCCTGACCGGGACTTATGATCTGGGGCGGGAAAAGCCGGAAAATCTGGTTATGGAATGCGTGCTCAATCTGGACACCGTCCTTCAGCTCCGGTTTGCGGACATGCCCAACGAGGTGTTTTTTCAGAAAGGCGAAAAGCTTCCGGACGGCCGGTATCTTTACCGGGCGGGGCTTAAGGCGCTCGGCGGGGAAGCGATGCTCCGGGCGGTGCGCGGGGCAAGCATTCAGTTTCCGTGCCCGATGCCGGCGGGGACGGTGATCCGTATTTTCAAGTTCCAGATCAATGCGGACAAATACATCGGGTCTCCCCGCTTGTCCGATCCCGGCGACGTGAAAAAGATGATCGCCAGCTACACCGATCCGGCGGTCGTGACAGAGGATTCGTTCCAGCGCCCTTCGATCGACCGCGGAACATGGGTTTTGAATGGGAAATATCACTTTTTTCAGGGGCCGTGGATTTATCCGCGTCACGACGACTGGGGACCGCATGCAAATCCTCTGAAGATCCAGCATATTGCTTATAACGAACCGCCGGGGAAGGCGGTTTTCGATGCTGTCGGATTCAATTCCGCACAGATTTCCGGCGCGCATCCGATGCCGGGGCAGGTTCGGCACGGATTGCCTGTGCCGGTGACCTATTTGCAGACGGAAAAAAAGATTGCCGATTATTATAAACTGTTTCAGGGGATGCCTTTGGTGCTGGACTTTGCGTTCGGCTATAATTTCGCTCTGAAGCAGTACGAACCGGAGAAATACAAGCGGCTTGACCAGAAGTGCGGCGGATGGCACGAGTTTATTCCCTTCTGCCCCGAGGATCCCGAGGGCGACCGGTATTACCGGGATTATTTCATCGCCGGCGCGGCATCCGCGCTCAAGAATGGCGGAAATATCTTCGTCTACGAGTTGTTTAATGAATCGGTTTACAACTGCCAGTGCCGGTACAATATTGCCGCCTTTGCCAAAGAGATGCAGCGCGCGTTCGGCACGATTGAGAAAGCGAACGCCGTTTGGAGAACCGTTTTTGACGACTTTGAC
>JAQUYX010000159.1 GCA_028691615.1 Victivallaceae bacterium | reverse complement strand
TGTGCATCGTTGAGCCGTTCGGCATAGCGCAACACCACTTCCGAATTTTTCGGGCCGCGCACGGTGATTCTGGCCCAGCCGGTCATATTCAGCGGCAGTTCGTAAATCTCCTCGTCAGGCCGGGGCGCGACTTTCAACGCGGCCGGATACACTGCGCAAATGCGGCAGGGAGGCATTTGCTGAAGTTCCAGTGTGCCGGGCGGCGGTGGCACGATGACGGCATTTTTCCAAGCCCGACAGTCGCAACCGGGGAGGTCCCAGCCGGGCAACTCTCTCGCGGCGTCATAATGTTCGCCGTTGCGCATTCCGTCGAAGACGATGGGGCCGTCGAGGGTGTATTGCCACGAACGGGAGCTGGTCAGCAGACATTTTCCATCCTGATGAAGCGCCAGAATCATCTTCGGGTATTCCCGCCACGGCGCCTTGTCAAAATGCCATCCGATGACGTGACTGTTGTACCATCAGTTGCCCAGAGTGACACCGATACAGTTGACTCCGGGGTGGAGATATTCCGTGATGTCGAGCGTCACATAACGGCAGTGCCGGTCATATTGCGAAAATACGGGGTCGAGCACATGGTCTCCCACCTTTCGGCCATTGATGTGCAGTTCGTAAAACCCCAGGCCGCAAAGGGACACTTCCACGGGCTTGTCTGAGTGAGCGTCCCAGACAAATTCCGTCCGGAGGAAAGGCGCGGGCAACACCGGATTGTCCCAATTGCCGAGGATATCGCCGCTGCCGATCCATTTTGCGTCTTGAAAAAGAAAAGTTTCCGGGAATGTTTTCATAAAATCTCTGATCAGATGTTCCTGAGACGGGACTTTTGTCCGTGCCGTCTCCTGAATCGTTTTTCTGGAAAATTCGGAATAAAAACGAGGAAATGAATGGAAATTTTCCTCCCTGCAGGTTATCTTTGGAATCGGAAATAAATTTTTTGACAGGTCTCCTCTTGTTCTTGCGCGGAGGGTTTGCCGGAATGATGGGGGAATCTACGGAGAGTCTTTTTATGTCGCAGTCGCCATACATTGTCGATCGTATTCTGTTCCGAAACAACGGTCGCGATCATCACATTCACGATGTGATCGCATGGCGTTACAACGGGATGCCCGAAGCAATCGACGGCCGCAGCGGACGGTATCTTCGGGATTTTTTTCAAATCTCGATGCTGCATTGCGGAGAAATGGACGTCTTCTGCAATGGCGCGGAAGCGACCATGCGTCCGGGCGACGTTTTTCTGGTTCATCCCGACGACTGGCTGGGACAGAATCAGCGTTCGACCACCTTGCAGATCTATCATATTCTTTTCAAGCGGGAGGTGATCGAGCCGATGCTGGGGCTGCTGGAGGAGCCGAGTGAACTTTTTTCGATTTTCCGGGACAAACACATTCCAGACCCGACTTCGGAGCGCTTTTTTCTTTTTCAATCCACCCGCGAGATCCGCCGTCTGGTGCACGCGCTTCATCAGGAGATGCTTCATCCCGGGAACAACAGCGGGCTGTTCCGCCGCGCCTGCCTCTACGAATTGATTACTCGAATCGACCGATGCAGGCAGCTGCGGGCGGCCAAGGAGCGCTGGAACTCGCTTGCCGATTTCATCGCCGCGGAGATTGAGGCGCATTTCCGGGAACCGTTCGACTACCGCGGCGCGGCGGATCGCTGGGGAAGTTCGCAGAATCATCTTTGCACGCAATTGCGTAAACGCACCGGATCGACCATCTCCGAAAAACTGCGCAAACGCCGGATTCAGGAAGCGCAGCGCCTCCTTGTGGAAACCGACCTTCCGGTCAGTGAAACAGCCCAACGATCCGGCTTCTGCGATCTCTCCTATTTCTACCGGAGTTTTCAAGAGCTCGCCGGATGTTCTCCCCGGGAATACCGCGAGAAGAACCTTTCCCTGACCCGTTGAATTTTGATTACACCGATTCATCGCTGCGGAGGATTTTCTTTCCAGAGGTTATGCAAATAGTCGCGGACATGGACATTGCGCATCCCGAATCCCATGTTCCATAAATTCCAGCTGATGCGGCAATGCTCCAGCAAATCGATGGTGTCCCGCGTCCAGAGAAACGCACTCCACGGCGCTTTGCGGTTGGCGTAACCCACTACCGCAAATTCCCCGCAGTGCAACGGAATCTTCTGTTCGGCGAAAAGCTCGAATGCCGGAAGCATCGAAGCCCCCAGCGTCCACTTGTCAAACCATTCGACACTGGTTCCGCCGTAATGAATGCCTGCCCCCCAGTCGATGGGCGGAAGGTAGCCGGGATAGAAGAGCGTCGGATCAAGCGGCTTGAGCGTCTGCGTCTTCTGATGCGTAAAGGAGTGCGGAGTGTAAAAATGGAACGAGGCATGGAGATTCTCCTGCGCGATCGGCTGGAAGTTGAAAAGCCCGTTGGGGTTGGCTCCGCTCATGCCGGTCATGTAAATCGCCGCGGCAGGATGATTCTTTTGAATGATCGTCGCGGCTTTGCCGGCCAGCTGCTTCCACTTCATCTCCGCGCCCTCGCGGACGCCGAGTTCGTTGTAGAGATCGTAACCGGCGACGGCCTTCGGGTATTTTGCGCCGATGCGCGACAGATTGTCCCAAAGTGTCAGAAATTTCTGTTCCTTGTCCGCGTCAGTGGAGAAGCCGCCGGTCCAGGAGACCTCGTATTGAAAGTTGTGCGGATCGACCAGAAATTTCTGATTGTTTTTGGCGGCATAATCAAGAAGCGCTTCGTAGTTGCGGTATACCTCCGCTTCAGGCAGTCTGCGGGCAAGGCAAAGCCGAATCCATCCGGCCCCGGAGTTTGTATGCTCCCGGATCGCCTCCGCTTCGTTCTGATAGCTGTTGATCCCCCGGAGCAGGGGCAGCGCAGCCAGATTCTCCGGGGCGCGCGCCTGCGCCTGATCGCCGTCAAAAAATTCCAGCAGTCCGTATTTGGATGGATACTTGATTTTCTTTGCGCCCGCAGCGGTCTGCGAGGCGAGTGTCGCCAGAGGCGGAACCGGTGCGATTTTGCGCGGTTCCAGCGACCATGCGTTCGGCCGGATTTTGTGTTGATATGTCCAGGTAGTCCCATCGTTTTGCACTGTTTCCTTGCAGACCGACGGCGGCGCTGCGGCGACTGCGGCGAAAAATTCCGCAATCTGCGGAGCCTCCCGGAAATGCAGATTCGGCGGCAGCCGCACGATGGAGACGTAGGATTTTTTCTCCAGTTTCAGAATGAATTTTCCATTCACAATTCCGGCGGCGACCGGGCGCGCTCCCGGCAACAGGAGCAAATTCCACCCCGACGGCGAACTCAAACGCAGCCAGGGACGCGCCACCAGCGCAGGATCGATCGCCTTGAGTCCGGGGCCGGCATAGGAGACAAGTTTTTCTTTGCTGGAGTGATCCATCAATGCGCTGGCCACTTTTTCGGAAGCGGTTTTCACCCCTTTTTGCAGCGGAATGGTCGAGGACAAGCCGTTCGGCGTGATGAACTGAAGTTTATCCGGGAAAACCTGAAAACCGCCGAGTTCCAACGTGTCCGTGCCGTCCACATCGATCAGCGGCAGCAGGACGCTGAATGTGATTGTCTTGCCGTCAATCCGCCAGCGGGAATCGACCCAGGAGCGTTCCACGGCGGCGTTGATTCTTTTGGCAAACCGGGTTTCCCGGTAGAGCGGGTCGCCTGTGGTCGTCCAGCCCTGCGCAACATCGGGCGACTGGCAGAGACTCAGCCGCAGACCGTCCTGCCAGATGACGCAGAAGGGATTCGGTTCATAGACGGACATGCCGTCCGGGTGCTTCATGAATCCCCACTGGGTGAAGGACTTGATCCACGAATAGGGACTCAGCGAGGCGAGGGGGCGATCGGCAAGCAGAGGTTGTACTTGTTGTTGCAGCAATTCCAGATGCCGGTTCAAGGATGCGAGGTCCATATTATTCAACGCAGTGTAGGCATCCTGAAGCGTTTTCCGGGGGGCGGAATTTGCTTTTTCACTGTGGTTGAGTACGTCAAGACACCAATAGAGGCGGCTACGCGCGTCCAGCAGATCTTCGATTGCTTCCACCTCTTTCGCGGTCGGATTCTTCTTCTCCAGAACGCGGATCATCTTCTCTGGATGAAACAAGGGTTCGGCCGGAGGAATCAGAAGGCGCAGATATTGCTTTTGTTTGATTGCGGTCATGTTGGCGGGGGGCGTGAGTTTCACGGTGGCTGCGGAGATATTTAGCTCGGCATGATAGATGCGATTGTCACCGGCGGTTTTTGCGTCGGTATTGCTTCGAATGTTCCAGCTTTGCTTGGCCGGGTTGCTCCAGAAGGAAAACGTGCGAACGCCGTCGCCGAAGTCAAACGAGAGTCCATGCGGCGCCAGCTTTACAGATCGCCCGTTGCCCCAGACGTTGGTCTGACTGAAATTTGCGACGGTGTTGCCGATCTGGAGCGCTCCGGCGGGATGTCGGACGCTGTCGCCCCGGATATAAACAAGCATGGAGAGATCGTTCTGGGTTTTTGTCGATTTCGGTACCGTCCCCTCGAAGGAGAGATGCAGAACGCCTTTGGCGGTGGTAATTTTACCGGAAAAGGGAGAGTAATCTTTGCCGATACGCCATTTCCCATCCAAACGGATTTCGCTGGCGGAGATCTGTCGAACTTGAATTTCCCGATTTGGATGGTGATAGAATCTCCAGCCCGGAAGGACGATGCACGCGGAGATGATGACTTTTTCTCCATTTTTCTGCTGCAACAGAATCTCTCCGTCGTCGCCGACGGTGCAAATCCCGGCGTTGTAATCCAACTGCGCGGCAAAAACCGCCGTCGACAGAAACAGCGCGGTCATTGCGATCCAGAATGTTTTCATAATTTTTATCCTTGGCAGGTCATTTCGTCAGAACGACGGAATCGTTGCTTTCATTCCAGAAGGCTCGGATATTGTTGGGGCCGCCATTGAGTTCCTCTTTGGAATTGCTTTCCACGTGGCCGTCGTAATAAGTCGTGTTGCATTTCCCGCGATGCATCAGACGCAGGGCGTTTCCGCCATCCCCGATCTTGTGCGCCTCAAACTGATAATTGCCGAGGCCGACATACCCGGCGGCGGCGGTTTTACCGAAATTGGTGTCGGCAAGCAGCAGCGTCTTGGCCGGAGTTTTCATGCGTCCGATGCGATAGTAGATGGTGTTGCCGGAATCGGCGAGCACCCGGAAATCGCCAAGATCCGCTTTTACCGTGCCGTAGAGGTTGCCGGTGGAGAACCACAGCGGCATTCCGTAGCCATAGTTCATCGAGGTCTGCGGATTGTCCACACGGCCTTTGCCGATCAGCGAGGGACAGTAAAGAATGGCCGCGGTTTTGTGCGTGGTATTGGGCAGTGCCAAATTCAGCGGCATGTAGTTTGCGCCTCCGAGAATGCCGGGCCATTCGCCGCTGTTCTTGATCTTGAAAACGAAGTTCTCGCCGAAATCCATGGAATATGCGATATGACAGAAGCCCAGCTGCTTCAAGTTTCCAATGCATTTTGTGCCACGTGCCGCCGCCCGTGCCTGATTCAACGCGGGCAGCAGCATTCCCGCGAGAATCGCGATAATCGCAATGACGACCAAAAGCTCGATCAACGTGAAATTCTTTTTCATTCCGCATCCTTTCGTTGAAGTCTGGACTGTCCGGAATCGTGACCAAAACGATTCTTTATCGAATAAAATACCGCCTTTGTTTTTATTTTCTTGGTTTATGTTAATTTGTTATGTTTGGATATAAAAAAATGAATATAGTCCCTAAAATGAAAAAAACGACCTGCATGATTCCATCAGACGGGACGGACAAACGCCCCTGCCGGTTTGAATCAGGCTTCGCGGAAAAGCCAGGTGGACAGATAGCGTTCTCCCGAATCCGGCAGCAAAACAACGATGCGTTTGCCGGCATATTTCGGATCGCGACTTAGCTCCAGCGCCGCAAAAAGCGCCGCGCCGGAGGAGATCCCGATCAGAATCCCTTCGCGTCTGGCCGCATCCCGCGCCGTCCGTCCCGCATCTTGTGCGGAAATCGCCATAATCTTGTCGGTCAAAGCACGGTCAAAATTGCCCGGGACGAAATTCGCTCCGATTCCCTGCAGTTTATGGGGGCCGGGCGCTTGTCCGGCAAGCACTTGCGAGGTATCCGGCTCGACTGCGACAATTTCACAACCGGAATTTATGCGTTTCAGATAACGGGCTGTGCCCGAGAGCGTTCCCCCCGTGCCGACTCCGGCGACGAAAACGTCGCAACGATGGTCGCAATCCTCCCAGATTTCCGGGCCGGTGGTTTGCTCGTGGGCGGCCGGATTGGCCGGGTTTTCAAATTGCTGCGGGATGATGGAGTTCGGGTTTTCCCGGTGCAGCTTCTGGGCTTCCGCAATAGAGCCGGACATTCCCTCCTTGCCCGGCGTCAGTACAATTTTTGCTCCGTATGCAGCCAGAAGCATCCGGCGCTCTTCGCTCATGGTATCGGGCATGGTCAGCACGAGGAAATACCCCTTGATCGCGCAGCAGAGCGCCAGTCCGATGCCGGTGTTGCCGCTGGTCGGCTCGATCACCGTGGCGCCGGGCTTGAGAAGACCCTGCTTTTCCGCCGCTTCGATCATCGCCAATGCGATCCGGTCTTTGCTGCTCCCGCCGGGATTGAAGGATTCCAGCTTGGCAAGGACTTCGGCGTGGCCGTCGTTCAGTTGATGGATGCGAACCAGCGGGGTTCTGCCGATGAGATCCAATAAAGAATCATAAATCATGGTTCAACGCTCCTTTGCCGACTTG
>JAQUYX010000158.1 GCA_028691615.1 Victivallaceae bacterium | reverse complement strand
CATCAACGGCGCGCCCATCGTGCACAATACCCATGCGGATTTGAATTTGCATGCGCATTATGCGTCAAGCGGCGGCGACACCCTTTCCTGCGGAGTTTATCAGACGCCCTACACGACCGACAAAACGAAGGCGTTCTATCCGTCGAAGCCCTTCTTCTCGGAACGCCCCTACTTCTACAATCTGAATTTTCAGAGCATGCCGGGCAAGCCCTTCATTGTCTACGAGCACAGCTTCTTCCGCCCCTATCCATATCGTGCGGAATGGGTTCCGGCACTGACCCTTATGGCTGCCGGTCTGGGGTGGGACGCCCTCTATCTTTACAGTTTCGGACAGCGGTTTGCCATTACCGACGGAAATTACTCCGGCCAGGGATTCAAGCGGGCCGCCCTGCCGATTCCGACCGCCACAAATCATGTCGGCTACACCGCGGGATTCCATTCCGGCGGCGATGAAGTTCTGATGGCCACTCTGGCGCTGACCTCGCAGGCGTTTCTCAACGGAATCGCCCCGAACCGGGAGACGACCGTCGTCACCTTCGGACCGGGCGCGTGGCGGGAAATGGTCTACCAGCGGTATGCGATCGGCCGCAAAAAACTTCCCGACGGCTTGACGCTGGCGGGCGGCGAAGCCGAATGGCACTCCATGCCAGATATTTACCAGCGGTTCATGCGCAACAGCATCCGCAGCAAGTTGAGCGTCGCGTTTGACGCCGACAAGAATGCGCCGGCGATGCGCGTAACCGGGCCGTTTTCGCCCTGTGCGGAAGATCGCGCGGCTGTTTCCGCTTCGCCGGACATTTGCTGGAGTCCCGAGCGCAATCAGGTGATCCTGGACAATTCCACCAGCAAAATCGCAGTCGGGATTCTCAAAGACGGCGTTCCCTTCCAAGACAACGTCCGATTGAGCAAACTCTCCTGCGACTTTGCCTTCTTCGGGGTCGCGTCGCGCGACGGAAAACCTTTGCGCGAAAGCGCGGAGGTGATTCTGACGCTGGTCGGAAAAGGGGAAAACACCGATTTCCTCTTCGATCCGGCAAAAATCGGAAACGGTGCGCTCGGTCACATTCAAGGCGTTGTTTCGCGCGGACATGGACCTGTCAAAATGACCCGCCCCGCCGGAAGCGTCGAGCTGCCCGGAGTGACCGGAACCCTTCGCTGTTATGATTTTGCAGGCGTCTGTTACCGGGAGGAGCCCATGTCTGGAACAATCCATTTTACGGCCGATGAATCGTTGTTTCTGGCGATCGTCACCAGGGGAGCAAATTCCCGATGAATGCCATCGAGTCCTATTTCATCGATATTGACGATACGCTGATCCGGTTTGTGCCGGGGGCGGACAAGACGCTCAATACGGGCAGCTTGCGTTCGGTGCTGATTCATGCGGCAAAAGACTTCCGGGGACTTCCCGAGGAGGAGGCGATCCGAAGAATCGGCATCTGCGAGCACGTCATTCCCTGGTGGAGCTGGAGCGATTTTCTGACGCCATTGGAACTGACGGCCGAAGAGTTCTGGCCGTATGCGCTCGAACAGGAACAAAAGTATCTGCGCCCCGCGGAACCGGAACTGAAACAAACGCTCCAGGCACTTGCAGAAAATGGCGTTAAGCTCTATATTGCCAGCAACAACCCGCAAGACGGAATCCGGCACAAGCTCCGGCTTGCGGGAGTGCCGGAATCGATTTTCACCGATCTCTTCGGTGCCACCCGGATGCAGGCGATGAAAAACACACCCGCATTCTGGCACAACGTCTTGCGCTGTGCCGGAGGCTCGCCGCAGCAGTGTGCATCGATCGGGGACAATCCGCACGATGATGTGCGCGTCCCGTTGGCATCCGGAATGGGAATGGCGTTTCTGATCGAACGGGATCGGCAGGAGCCGGAGTTGTCCGATGAAATCCCCCCGCAAGTATGGCGGATTGGAAGCCTTCGGGCGATCGTTGAAAACAAGCGGGAGATGGCGATATGAATGAGCAGGCACATGCGAATATTTTCCGATCCGCGATCGCGGCGTTGCAGCCGGAGCTGGGCAGACGGTGTTCGGGAGAGGAGGAACTGCTGTTCCGCGCGCCGAATTATCCGGATTATTTTGACGATCCGACCCGTCCGGAACCGGATAAATGTAAAATAGATCCGCAATGGCGTAAATTCTGCGACTTGAGTGGTGATTTTGCATTTGCGGGACTTCATTTTTTCCCGGCGCCGATGACCGACCAATATTCGCGCATGGCACTTTATACGCATTATTTCCAGCGCATGGAAACATCGTATCGATCCGGTTGCGATCGTGATTTTGTGCGATATGCCGGATGTTTGTCGCATGCGATTGGAGATTTTACGCAAGTCGCGCACCTCGGACCGGACCCGAATGGAAAAATCTTGCGGGAACTGCTGCCCCCTCCCCCGGAAAAGGAATTTGCCGCGTTTCATTATCATCGTTCGGTCGAGGCGATCACGGGGGAATGCCGCGCGACGCTCGCCGGATTTCGGGCGCTGGGCGCGTCCGCGGAGGAGTGCGCGTGGGCATTGGCATACCGGGGCGAACAAAGCGTCCGATTCTGCCGGCGATTTCTGATTCCGACGATCGAAGCACTTTTTGCCCACGACGAGAAGCGGGCGCAGGAATTGGCCGGTATTCCAGTGACTCTGGCGGCGGAACTCACGCGCGATGCGATCGAAAGCGTCGCAAGGATGGTGGATTCGCCGGTGGAATTTTCTGCCGGGCTGCCGGTCATGCTGGATTTGCGAACCATTCCGGCTTCGGCGGAGTTTCACGACATGGTCTATGGAGGGGCGATCACAGACGGCAATCTGGATGTCCCCCCCGCCGGCGGCCCGCTTGTCCCCGGCGAATTGCTCCTGCCAAACGGTCGGGGGATGCGCATTCCCGGCATCGGAATGTTGCCGGGCAGCGGGATGGTCGGCGAACGGCACGCATGGTCCAGCTGGCCGCTGCCGCAGAAGGTCTTTTCCCTATTCACCGCGACCATCGGCATGAATCGGCAGATTGCCCGGGACGGGGCGGTGTCTTTTCATGTTGAGCTTGACGGACGCGAGGTGTATCAGTCAAAGCGCTTTGACGCACAAAGCGCGGCACTGGAAATAGCCGTCCCGCTGGGTGCGGCAAAAATGCTGACCTTGAAGGTGTGCGACCAGAACGATGGCAAAAGTTTCTGGCACAACCACGCATATTGGGGAGAACCGTTGTTGACTCGCAGTGAGGTTCGATAAGATGGCGCATGATTTTCGAGAAATCTTCCGGGAAAGCCGGTTCGGGTTGTTTCTGCATTGGGGGTTGTATTCTCTTCTCGGCCGGGGAGAATGGGTGATGAACCGGGAACAGATTCCGCCGGAAGAATACGCGAAACTCGCAGAACAATTTACCGCACGCGCGTTCGACGCCGACGCCATTGCCTCGCTGGCGAAAGCCGCCGGAATGCGTTATGCGGTGCTGACGACCAAGCACCATGAAGGGTTTTCGCTCTGGGATTCCAAAATCAATTTGTTCAACAGTGTACATTCCGCGGCGAAGCGTGATTTTGTCGCAGAATTCACCCGGGCCATGCGCAAGCGAAACCTTGGGGTGGGACTCTATTATTCGCTGGGCGACTGGCACAATCCGGATTGGGAAAAAGGGTATCGCTCCGATGCCGCCGCGCGGAAGCGATTCATGGAATACACGCATGGTTTGGTGCGGGAACTGATGACCAATTACGGGCAGATCGATATTCTGTGGTATGACCTGCCGCAAAATTATACCGCCGAAGAGTGGGGCATGGCCGAATTGAATCGCGAAGTTCGCAGCCTCCAGAAAACGATCCTCATCAACAATCGCGGCATGACTTCCGAGGATTTCGGCACCCCCGAACAGGGGCTCGGAGTCAGGCGCGCGGGACGGATGTGGGAAAGCTGCATGACGCTCAACGACACGTGGGGGTTCACCCGGGGCGATCACCACTATAAAAGCGCGCGCGACGTGGTCGGCAGACTTTGCGAATGCGCGGGAGGATGCGGCAATCTGCTGTTGAATGTGGGGCCGGACGGCGAAGGGGCGATTCCGCCGCGCGCCGAACGATTGTTGCGTGAAGTCGGGCGGTGGCTCCAAACCAACGGGGAAGCGATTTATGCAAGCACGCCGCATGCAATGACATGGAATCTGCTGGGCAACAGCGTGACCGCGCGCGGGAACAGTCTCTATCTTCCGGTGGAACGATGGAATATGCAAGGAGAAATCGTAATCGGGCGGCTTGCCTGTCATGTTCGGCGCGTGTCGTTGTTGGGACACGGTCGTTCTCTGAAATTCCGCCAGGAGACGGATCGACTGGTGATTGGGGACCTCCCCATACGCGCGCCCGGAATGATTCCGGTGCTCAAGGTCGAATGTGACCAAATTCCTGCTCAAAATTTTGCGGAACGTTATCGCGAGATGGACGTTTTCCCGGAATTTCCCGCCTGATCGAGCGCCCTCCCCTCCGGCAAGTTGCGGTTGACAATCGTCGTATTTTCATTCCTTACGCCTCTAAGTCTCTCTGCACGATGACAAATAAATACATATAATGATAAATAAATCCATTTTCTTTCCTCCTCTCCCGTGATATAATTAGGACAACAGATCAATCGATTTCAAGTGCGGGAGTAAAAGTTGGCGATCAATCAAAAAATGTTATCATTGGGCCTTGCCGGTCAAATCAAAAAAACAAAACCAGGAGTTCATGAGATGAGAAAAAACGTTGAATTTCGCATGAATTGTTTTACCTTGATCGAATTATTGGTGGTCATCGCGATCATCGCGATTCTGGCTGGAATGCTGATGCCTGCACTGGGCAAAGCACGCGCGACCGCCCGCAAAATCAGCTGTGCGTCGAATTTCAAAACCATGGGAAATGGAATCGCTTTCTACAACGCCAATAATGATGATTTTATGCCGCCGCACTGGAAACGTTTCGGCTGGAGTTATTTTGTCGGCAAGGAACTGGGCATCCTGCCCAAACAGCCGCCGACCGAAAGCTGGGACAACGCCAAAAACTACTCCTATGCTCCCTATCACAAGAGCGTTTATTGTCCGGCCATTCCCCTCTCGACCTATACGACTTCCGGCGTGCCCAACGTGTTGGGAACTCCGGGAGACAATCGGGTTCATTTCACCAACTATGCGCCAGTGCTTCTGGGGTGGAGCAATCTCACGAATGCGAGAAAAACCCCCGGAATCGGATGGTTTTTCCGCGCCTCCGCCGCCGACAACGGAGATGCCACCATGTTGATGCCGCGCAAAGTCCATCAGATTCTCCCCAGATCGGAGATCATGTACGAGGATCTCTACAACAACTGGCAAGGGGACGGAAATGTCAGCGGACCATTGCTGTCCAGTGTGACCGCCGACACCGGAACATTCGATGCCGACAGCACCGGCTACAAGCGCCGGATCGTCCTTGGCGGATTTCACAGCAATGTCATTAACGTGCTGCGAGGAGACAGCAGCGTACGTCAAGTGACTCCGGCCGAACGCTGGCAGGACGGTGCGCAGGCGGAACTGGGTTACTTCCAATAAATTTTTCTCAGGAGCAATGGGAGTATAATGAAATATCTAATGTCATTTCTGCTGTTGGTACTGGGGTGTGTCGCAATTCATGCCGCAGGGCCGACGCTGCATCGGACAGGCATTGACAAATGGAGGGTCTGCACCCATCTGCGGGGAGGAAATCTGACCGTCACGATGGCCAATCAAGGAACCGTTCAACTGGCTTTTTCCAAAGGAATGGTGCGCTTGGGCGGATTGGTTATGACCCGAAACAACAAGATTCTCTCCGGAACATTGGAGAAGAGCGGCGACAAAAGTTGGGAATATCGGTTTGCCGAGGATCCGGCATGCTCGCTCTTGATCGCGTTGCGAGAGGATGGCAAAGTGGAATGTACCTTCTCCGCGAACCAAGGAGAACGGCTCTCCTTTTCGCTGCTTTCGGATCTCTTTGCCGGCAAAAAACTGCGCATTGACGATAAAGTCGCGGACTTGAGTGCGCCGCAGAAGGCGCCTTTGTCCGAAAACGCCCGCTCGATCGTTTTCTGCGACGGAGACGCCGAAAAAACCTTTGCAGTGGAATTTCAAGGCGAGAGCCGGGGCAAAGTCGAATATGGAACCGGAAAATACGGGTTCTGCGTCACGGCCAAAAATGGAACGCCGATTCGTTTTCTGATCGTGCCGGATGCAGAGAGAAAATAACAGTATGAACGATTTTTACGCTGCGGCTCTGGAGATCGCGGAGCACAAATTATTCCGGGACGAGAAGCCCAGCAGATTGTCTTCGCCTCGGCTGGGAACCGGAGGAGTCTTTGAGGATATTTTCCTTTGGGACACCGCGTTCTGCACCATGTGGGCGCGCTATCACCGGGATATTTTTCCTGTGGAAGACAGTCTGGATAATTTTTATCGCTGTCAGGATGCGGAAGGATTCATCAGTCGGCAAATCAAACCGAACGGAATCAGTAAATGGAAGGCCTCTTCCACACTCGGATTTGCGCCTCCGCTGCTGGCTTGGGCGGAGTTGGAACTGGCGGAATTTGTTCCCGGCAGGCTTGCGCGTGTGTTCGAACCGCTGGCCAGACAACACCATTTCAACTGGACGCATTTCCGGCGTTCCGACGGGCTGTTTTTTTCGGACAGCTGGGGCTGCGGCATGGATAATCTGCCGCGGTGGGACGATCCGTCCGAGGTCACGGAGGAAGGCGGAGTGCCATTCGAGCGTTCCGCCATTACCGAC
>JAQUYX010000157.1 GCA_028691615.1 Victivallaceae bacterium | reverse complement strand
TATCCAGCAGCACCAGATCGATCTCGCCGGGATTATCGCGATAAATGTCGATGGCATCCTGACCGTTTTCGGCCAGCAGGACGGAATAACCGAGCTCCTGCAGCGCTTCGATCAGAAAATCCCAGATCGTCTCGTGATCGTCCACAATGAGAATGGTCTCGTTGCCGCCGGGCAATTTCATTTTTCCACTCATTTGAATCATTTCTCCTCAGCTGGGCGGGACTGATTTCGAGGCGCCGAAGGCGCGGCGCGATTTTAGATCCGTACCGTCCAGATAGTACATTATAGTCACTTTTCCGTAAAATGCAATGCCGGACATGAAAAAATCCGATTTTTCCAGCGGAGGCAATGGAAAAAAACGTAAAAACAGGGTATATTGAGACGATAGTGCAAAAAGTCCCGTCGATGAATTTCGTCACACGATATTTCAGATAGAACAAACAACAGAAGTGAAAGAAAGGATCTTTACCGATGAATGACAAAGTCAACCGTTCGCTCGAATATACCATCAGCGACGCTGCCAGCAACTTCTCGATCAATTTTTCCGGCATGAAATTCACCGCAGCCGATCTGGACGGCATGAAGGACAAATTCGCCGCAGCGGCACGGGAGATGGCCAATCTGGAAGCCGGCGCGGTCAAAAATCCCGACGAACATCGCAAAGTCACCCATTTCACCGACCGCAAAAACTATATCGGCAGCGCGCTTTTTGAGGATGTCGAACGATTTGCCGAAGCCGTCCGCACCGGGGCGGTCAAGGGCGAAACCGGAAAGAAGTTCACCGCCGCCGTGGTCAACGGCATCGGCGGCTCGGCCCTCGGCCCGCAGCTCATGCAGTTCGCCATCAACGGCCCCTACTGGAACGAGTTTTCCGACGAAAAACGCAACGGCTACCTCAAGCTCTACTTCCTCGACAACACCGACAGCGCCGGTTTCGCCGATCTGCTTGCGGTGATGGATCCGGCGAGCACCCTTCAGCTGACCATTTCAAAATCCGGCGGCACGCAGGAGACCACCAACAATCTGACCGCATTGGAAAATATTTATAAGGCGCAGGGATTGCATTTCGGCAAACACGCCGTGTCCATCACCATGAAAGGCAGCAAGCTGGAAGCCCACTCGCTGCAGAACAACTTCCTCAAGATCTTCGAGATGGCCGAATCCATCGGCGGACGCACCAGCGAAACCAGCATTGTCGGCCATCTTCCGGCCGCGCTCTGCGGCATCAACTTCCAGAGCTTCCTCGAAGGCGCCTGCCACATGGATGAACTCACGCGCAACAGCGATTACACCAAAAATCCCGCCGGCTTCCTCGCCGCCATGTGGTACATCGCCGGCAAGGGCCGCGGCGACCGCAACATGGTCATCGTGCCGTACTGCGACCGTCTGGTTCTGCTCTCCCGCTATCTTCAGCAGTTGGTCATGGAGAGTCTCGGCAAGGAGCTGGATCTCGACGGCAAAACCGTGCATCAGGGGCTGTCCGTTTTCGGCAACAAAGGCGGCACCGATGCGCACGCCTTCATTCAGCAGCTCAACGACGGGCGGGACGACTTCTTTGTGACGTTCATCGAGGTGCTGGAAAACGCCATGCAGATTCCGCTGACCGGCAATCTGGGCATGGGCGATTACCTGCACGGCTTCCAGGAGGGTCTGACCTCCGCCCTCACCGGCAAAGGCCGTCAGGTGATTTCCGTGGAACTGGCGAAACTCGACGAATTTAATCTCGGCATGGTGATCGCCCTTTACGAGCGGGCGGTGGCGATTTATGCGGAATTTATTCATATCAACGCGTTCCACCAGCCGGGCGTACAGAGTTACAAGCTGGCCGCCAAGGGCATTTTGACACTGCGGGACAAGATGGTCTCCGGTCTGAAACCCGGCATGAAGGGAACGGCGCTGGAACTGGCCGGAAACATCGGGGAAGAGGAACACGCCGTGGAACTCGGGCGCCTGCTGGACAAAGCGGCCTTCAACTGCCCGTGCGTGAGCCGTTCTTTCGATGCCGCCAAAGGGCAGTGGATTTATACTGTCAACGCGCAATAGTTCCCGCAGAAATTCCGAGGATGGATCGGATAATGGAATGAAGTGGAGGCTTTGAGCGTCGCTGCTCGAGAGAGGAACGCCCCGAAAAGCCACCGTTTCAGACCGTTTCCGAGCCGCCGGAAGACACGGCGCGACTTTGGGCAGTGTCGCCCCAACAAGTCGGCAGGCTTTGTCGCATTCTCCATTCGACAATGGGGAAAATTGCGCCTAAGCACTTGTAAAGCAGCGCAAGCAGTGCTATATTATGAAATATTTTATGGCAAAAACACGCAATTGTGGAGCTCTCTGATTATGGCTATGTTCAATGCTTCCGACCTGAAAAAAGGACTTAAAATTCAGATCGACGGCGCCCCGTGGATTATTACCGAATTTGATTTCTGCAAACCCGGCAAAGGAACCGCTCTCTATCGCTGCCGCATGAAGAACCTCATCAACGGCGCCGGAATGGAAAAAACCTATCGCCCCACCGACAAGATTGAGAAGCCGGATCTTGAGGAACGCGAACTGCATTATTCCTATTATGACGGCAACAGTTATGTCTTCAGCGATCCGAACACCTTCGAAGAGATGACCGTCTCCGCGGAATTTCTCGGCAAGCAGACCTATTTCCTGATGGAAGACGATCTCTGCAAATTTGTGCTTTACAATGGAGAACCCATTGAAATCACGCTGCCGACCTTCATCGAGAAAGAGATCGTCGATACCGAGCCGGGCGCTCGCGGCGACACCGCCACCAACGTGCTCAAGCCGGCAAAAATCGACAACGGCTACGAAATTCAAGTGCCACTCTTCATCAATATCGGCGACATCGTCAAGATCGACACCCGCACCGGCGACTATTCCGAGCGCGTGTCCAAGGCGTAATACGCTTTCTTGAATGAGATGTCATAAATGCGTAATTTTTGCAATAATCGCGTGGTTTTGCAAGTATCTGGCTACCAGAGGTAACCAGACGCGCGCAAGGCCGCGCGAATGAAGCAAAAATACAGAATTTATGATTTATCATGATAGAAAGCGTATAAGATCCTGCATCTCTGCGTCTTCCCGTGCGGGATTGGAAAGAAACGGATTGAGACCTGCTTCTAATTCCCGCAATAAAAAAAAGCGGAATTTCAGATCATTGAAATTCCGCTTTTTTTGATATCCGTTCGAAAAACGGATTATTCCCATTCGATCGTGCCCGGGGGTTTGGCCGTCACGTCGTAGACGACACGATTCACCCCTTCGACTTCCCGGACAATCCGGTCCGCCATCATCTCAATCAGCTCCCACGGCAGCCGCACCACACTGGCAGTAACCGCATCAACACTGTTGATCGAGCGGATTGCAATGACATAATCATAAGTCCGGCGACCGTTTTTCATCCCCACGGTTTTGACCGGCACAAAGATCGCAAAAGTCTGCCAAGTCTTATGATACCACCCGGACTTCAAGAGCTCCTCAGTGACAATCGCGTCCGCTTCCCGCAGCATGGCCAACGTCCGACGCTCGATCGCGCCGACATGACGCACGCCCAGCGACGGTCCCGGAAACGGATGCCGGTCGATCATCTCGGAGGGAAGCCCGAGGGCATGTCCCACCGCGCGAACTTCATCTTTGAAAAGCCGCTCCAAAGGCTCCACCAGCTGGAATTTCAGATCCTTCGGAAGTCCGCCGACGTTGTGATGGCTCTTGATGACTCCGGCGGGATTGCCGTCCATGGGAATGCTTTCCAGAATGTCGGGGTAGATCGTCCCCTGCCCCAGAAACGGCGCGCCGGTCTTTGCCGCGGCCTCCGCAAAGACATCGATGAACTCTTTCCCGATGATCTTGCGCTTCTGCTCGGGATCGGAAACCCCGGCAAGTTTATCCAGGAAGCGGTCGCTCGCATCGACATAGCAGAGATTCATTTTGAAATTCCGCTTAAAAATCTCCTGAACCATTTCCGCTTCATTCTTGCGCAGCAAACCATGATTGACAAAGACGCAGGTCAGTCGATCCCCGATCGCCTTGTGAATCAGCGCGGCCGTAACCGAAGAATCGACGCCACCGGAAAGCCCGAGCACAACCGTCCGGTCTCCGACCTGATTGCGAATATCCCGGACGGCTTCGTCGATGAAACCGTCAACCGTCCACAGGCCATGACAGCCGCATTTTTCGAAACAGAACTTGACGCAGCGGTCAAGATCCGCCGGGGAAATGTTTCCGGCACTCCAGGTCGTTTCCAGAATCGGCAGCGACAGAGAAGTGAATTTTGCCATTTCTCCGGCATGGCTTGCCGCGTCTTCCCGACAGACGATCAGACCGATTGGTTTTTCCTGCATCAGCCGGTCGACGGATACCGTAAAAGGCATCACCATCGTATAAATGTGTTTGTCGCGGATCGCACGCGCGATCTTCTGAATGTCGGTACAACCGAAATTCAGCAGGACGACCGTTTCATTTGTCTGCTTCAAGCGGACCTCCGTTTTGGTTTTAACTTGGAATCTGGAAAGAATATGACACACTTTACATTTTTTTACAAACAAAAAAACCCTTCTTTTTTCGGAAAAACACACGAGAAGCCTTGACTTTCCCGATTTTCGGCGTTACAATATAACTTGTAACAAACTTGTATTGCTTTTTCATCATCTTCCGAGTCAGGATTCCTTGATATGTTTCAGAACGGATGGATTCTCGCAGAGCCCAAGCAGACGGAAACAAATTTTTCTGTTGTCGGCTATTGGGCGAAGTTTACAATTTCCAGTGCGCCAAAATCGGCGCTGCTGCGTTTTTTCGCACGCGGCAAAACGACCGTCGCCCTCGACGGCGCAACGATTCATCACGGACCGGGCAGTTGCTCGGGCGATTTGCTTTATTACGATGAACGCCCGATTGCCCCGGAGAAGTTGTCCTGCGGAGAGCATCTCTTCGCCTTGCGGGAACTGTGCGAAGACGCCACCGCGCCGGGAATTGCCTTCGAGCTGGAACTGGATGGAAAAGTCGTGCCGCTGGCATTCACGGCGGCTTATTTTACCATGTTCGACGAGAATGCGCCGGAAAACTCCGGGACGGGCCATGCGGAATCTGTCAACTGGCAAAGCAGCCAGCGTTTTTGGCGCACAACGGTTTTTCCAGAGGCGGTTGCGGTACGCACCGATCCGAATTTCCCTTTGGAGAAGATGCATAAACGCATCATTCCACTCTTCGAGGAGACGCGCGAAGCACCTGTCTCGCTCGAAACCGAGGCCGACGGGACGAACATTCTGGCCACCTTCCCGGCCATGACCTCCGGTCGGGTTGAAATTCAAGGAATTGCAAAAAGCGCGACCGTCGTGCTGGAATATCTCGAAGATCTGCGCTACGGCTGGATCAGTCCCGAAGGAATGCAGTCGATGTATGCCGACCGTTTCACCGTCGCGGCGGGACAGGCGTTCCAACTGGAGACTGCGCACATCCGCCCCTGCCGATATTTACGGATCATCGGAGCGCAGTTGGAAGGATTGCATGTTCGTCTCGCACAATATCGCTATCCGCTGGAAGAGAAAGGGTTCTTCGAGTGCAGCGACGCGCAGTTGAACACGCTATGCAAAATTGCCGACGCCACGTTGAAAGTCTGCATGGAGGATGTCTATTTTGATTGCCCGCACCGGGACCGCCAGCAATGGATGGACGCCTTCATTTCCGCGCAGGCGGCTTTAGCGCTGCACGGCACGTTGTCGCTTACGCGCAAATGCCTCTCCCAATATGGCGGCACGCTTGTTCACAACCGGATTTTCTCCCCCAGCATCAAATGCGATTGCTGGCTCCCGGATTATGCGATGGTATTTACGGAATTTCTGCGCTGGTATTATGAAGTGACCAAAGATCGCACGCTGATTCTCGAGCTGCTCCCCAACCTGCGGATCATGCTCGCCGATGCGGAAAAACTCGAGGACGCCGGACACCTGCTGACCAATCCGCCGCCGCCGGATTTCCTCTATCTGGACAACACGTTCGAGCTGGCCAAGGAGAAGAGTTCCTGCGGACTGAATGCGCTATACATTCTTGCGTGGCGCAATCTCGCGTTTTTCGAAGAATTAACTGGCGACGCGGAAGCGTCCGCCGCGGCAAAGACAAAGGAAACGCTTCTTACGGAAGAATTTTTGCATCGCTATCTACGCAGCGACGGCACAATGGCGGATACGGAAAAGAAGCCCGACGAGCGCTGGGCATGGCTGGTTAATTTTTCCTGCGAAAAGAAAGTCTGGTTCGCGCCGCGTGCGGAACTAAGTTTATCCCTTCAAGCGCCGGAAGAGGGAATCTACGACTTCGAGTACGCCGCATACGCAGGAGTCAAAATCCTCGTCAACGGATCGACCGCGCACACCGAAACACGCACACCGAACTGGTGCCGCCAGCCGATGTACGACTTCACCACGCTGCCGCTGGCACTTCGCGCGGGGGAGAACACATTGGTCTTCGAGGTGGAAGGCAATCGCCTCAACTGGGAACTCTTCCTGCGCACCGATCCGCGCTGTCCGATCCGTTCGGCACACGTGGACGGCAAAGCAATCCGCCTTCGCAAATGGCGCGCGCCGTCGATCAGCCAAAGCACCCAAAGCTATGCGGCGTACGCAGCGTTGCCACCCTCGACGGAAAAACGCAGACAAATGCTCCTTGCGACCGTTCGCGAGAAATACATCCGCACCTACAAAAGCATTCGCGTCCCCTCCTTCTGTTCCGAAGCAGCGACGCCCGAAGAGGAGATCGCGCCCTGGGTCATGCCCTGCAACACC
>JAQUYX010000156.1 GCA_028691615.1 Victivallaceae bacterium | reverse complement strand
GACCATGAAGAATTTGTCGCAACAGCAAAGCGGGAACTTCTCGCCTGTGTGCGCGAATATCGCCGCCATCCTTGCATTCTCCTGTGGAGTCTGGGCAATGAGATGATCGTCAGCTGTGAGCGGGATATCGGGCTGGCCGCTTCGCTTTTCACGATTCTGAACGACTGGACTGCCGCAGTCCATCGGCTGGATGCGCGGCCGGTCCTTCCCAGTTCCAACGGCGACGGCGTGGATTCCAACCGTTTTCAGGTCGGAGATGTGGACAGCGTCCATCAATACGGCGGCTGGTATGTGGAGAACCTCGGCGATTTGAAGCACTTTTCCGAGATCGTCGCAAAGCACGACACCGAAAACACCCCGATTATCGTGACCGAAAGCGTCGCAGCCTACACCGACGATCAAGGCCGCTTCTTCATCAAAGACGGAGACGTCCGCCAGCGCAAAGTCGTCCGCCAGCGCATGGGGCGTTTGGACGGCACGCCGGAGGAGGATCAGGCGGTTCAGTCGACCATTCTCAAGGAGTATGCGGAAACCCTTTGGCGGTTGCGCCGTCCCGGTTCTGCATTCTCCGGCTATATTCCCTTTGGTCAGTACACTTGGTTTTCTCATCCGTTCTCCTCGGAAGCGGACGCAATTCAACCAAAAATCATCTGGGAAACCTACCGGCGGGTGTTGGGGCCGTGCCATGTGCAGCTGGAGTGTACGCACCGGCATCTGTTCGACGGGGACAAACTGCAGGTCACGCTACGCTTCTATCATGAAAATGTGGAACTGGCGTCGCCTCTTCCGGTTCATCTGAAAATTCGACAGGGAAAACAGACGCTCTGGGAAGGGACGGCGACGGTGGCGTATCACCAGTCGATCGCGTTGCCTTTGGAGTTGCCGGTTCAGATGGAACTGGGGGGAAGGTTGGAGATTTCGGCATTTTCCAACGAACAAAACGTTGCAGAAAATATTCTGGATATCCGATTTTATACGCATCCGGTATTTTCGGGAAAGGCTTTGCTCTACGACCCCGCCGCGCTGTTGCCGGAAGAGGCCGGAGAACGGATCGCTGATTTTGGGTCGCTCAAGGCCCCGGTGGTGGTGATCGGACCTTACGCATGGGATCGCCGGGTGGAACTTGCGGCCTCGCGCTTGTTGCAGTTTGTGGAAGCGGGGGGGCGGCTGGTGATTCTGGAACAGAGCGCCGGCTGCAATCCTGTCGACATGCTCGGAGAAACCGTGGTGCGCAAACTTCAGCCCTACTGGTCGCGCTGGGCGCGCAATTTGAATTACTATGCCGACCGAGCCGATCCGGTCAAGCCGGAGCATCCGTTTTTTCAAAATGTCAAGGCGGCGGATTTGCAGTGGTGGAACGGCGATACCTACGTCGGAGTGAACTACCTTTCCAACCGGTCGCTGCATCGGGACAGCCGCGTTCTGCTCTCACTATGTAACGGTCTTGCCGATAATGAGTTGATGCCGATTGAACACCCGGATGTCGCGCCCGATTGTTCTTTGTTGATGCTGGAACAGCCGCACGGCAAAGGCACGATGATTTTTTGTCAGGCCCTGGTCGGAAACAAGTCCCAAACCGAACCGGTCGCGGCGATTTTGCTTTCAAATTTGTTGCGATAAAAATCCCTCGGCGCGGCTTTTGCCGAGTGCCGCTCCCATTTGCGATTTCCAGCAAAAAAGCGTCTTTTTTTCATTTGCCTCTTGACAATACATGAAAAATTTGCTATAATTATAGTGTTCCGATTGTGTTCCGAAAACGGAACATTCCGCACTTGAATTCAATCGTGGAGCTTACTTACGGTGAAAAAAACACTGTTGATCCGTCACTATGTAATTGCGCAGATGTATCGGGCCGGAAATTCTTCCGTCCAGATTATGAGCGCACGGGAACTGGCCAAACATTTTGACATTGCCCAAAGCACCGTATCGCTGGCATTGAAGGAGCTTACGCAGGAAGGATATCTTTTTTCGCGTCCCGGAATCGGCAGCTTCACCAATCCGATTCGCATGGCCATCTATCAGGATCGCGCCATGCCGCCGCTGATCGGGGTGATGGGGGGAGATGGACGGTTCTTCTACATGGGGGCCGATTTTTGGAAGACGTTCCGGTCGATCGGCGATATGATTTTTGCCGAGGGGTGGAACATGCGGTCGATCGAACTAACCGGTCCTCTTTCGGCGGAGACCGCACAGGAAATTTTTGACAATCAGATCAACGCTCTGATCTGGGTTGGCGCATACCGCCAGACCGATTTCACCGAAGCGCTGAAAAAATTCGGGATTCCCGTCATTGCGGATTCCCCGTTCCTGCCGGATGTAAACACCGTAACCCCTTGTTTGCAAAAGCCTTTGGAGAGTCTGTTCGACTACATCTGCACCCATGATTTTCACAGTGTGCTGCTCTGGCTTCCGCCGGAGATCAGCGATCAGGAAGTTCCGATTCTGCGCAAAATGGCAGAAGAAAAAAAATATCCGCTGGAAATTGAGATCCTCAACCCCGAACACGGGCTGCCGGAAACCTTCTGGAAAAATTTCTGTAACAGTCACGCTCGAAGTCTGGTGGTGGGGGATGCCGTGCGCTGCTCCGCGCACCTGTTGAAGCGATATACCGGCAAATTCGCCTCGCAAATCGAGGCATTCCGTCATTTGTCGGCGGTACAAAATGGCGTGCCGTACCTGTTCTTGAAGGGACACAGTTCGCCCGGGCGATGACCGGAAGACTTCGGCAGGTGCTGGCGGGGGATCCCTCCGTCCGACATCTATCCGCACCGCTGGATTTATATGCGGTGTCCCCGGGAACGGAAGGCACTTTGCAATAAATATCCCGGAATCGTTTTCAAGAAACCGATCAATCGGAAAGGGTTTGACGATGAAAACAACACCAAGATCCCAATTTACCCTGATTGAATTGCTGGTCGTGATTGCCATCATCGCCATTCTGGCCGGAATGCTTCTCCCGGCCTTGGGCAAAGCGCGCGAACGCACCAAAAACATCAAGTGCACCAGCAATCTCAGACAGATCGGCATGGCGATGATGATGTATACCACGATGTTTGAAGATTGGGTTCCGTCGGCTGACGACACGCACAACCGGCTTTGGTTCCACTGCTTCAGCGATGCAAAAGTCATGTCGCCGATCAGAACGCTCGCGTCGCAGCCGGTGACTCCGGGGTGGGCCTGCCCCTCGGAAGTGCGTCCCGACGCCGATGGCACCGCGACCCATTATGGAATGAACCGCCTCAGTTATATCTGGGGGATCTGGATCAAAATTCAGGAGGCAAAACGCCCCTCGAAGACGGTGGCCATCTACGATACAAAAGCCAATCCGACATACGACAATTATGTCCCGACCACCGATCTGCTTCACGAAAGAAATATTGCGGCAAACCGCCATTCCTCCGGGACCGGCCGGAATTTTCTGCTCTTTGACGGCCATGTCGAATACAAAGAAAAAATCGAAGTCAAAAATCTGGATGTCTTCATTTGGAAACTCTTCGGCTCGTCCAAGGCCGCCCGAATCAATCTGGATACCGATACCAATGGATGGTGTCTGTAATCGTCGATCGTTTCCGGCCGGAGAGCCGGGAGGCGAACGGCATCGTCTTCGCCTGACAAGAACACAAGCGAATCTCGCTTTTGACATTTCAAGAAAGTCTTTGCAATGAAACCAATCATCCTGATTCTTGTTTGCGCGTCACTCTCGATTGCGAAGGCCGCGCCGCTTCCGGGAGCATATCAGCTGTTGAAACATGGAAATGCGGCCAACGCCTCCCTCTCCGAAGTTCAGAAAGGTTCCATTGTGCTTCAAATGAAATCTGTGGAAAAAGGGAACTATATCATCGCCTGCTCCAATCTGGCACAGCCAGTTACCGCGCAACAAAAACTGATGTTTCGGGTCTGCGGCTGGCAGGATTACAGCGCAGGCTCCCACATTACCATCGTAATCTGTTATACAGACGGTATTTCCAATCAATGGAAGGCGGCCACCGGTCCCTCTCTTTCGATCCAAAACGGGGAGTTTCGCAATTACACCTTGGGCCTTGATTCCGATTTTGGTTTGTCCGACGGAGCTTATACGATCCGGCAGGTGAAATTTGTACTCAATGGCGGCGCCATCCCGGTGAAAACCCCGATCACAGTGAAGATTTCCGATATCCGCATCGGAAATGCCGCGGAGGGGACGAACACCAATTTAATGACCATCGTTCCCTCCGCTATTTCGCCTCGACCGGTTGCCAACACCGGAAAAATCTTTTTCGAATTGGAAAATGACGACCGTTCGCCCTCCTGCGGCGGCGCCCGGCTCAACCGTTGGATCAACCGAGCCGAACCGCGTCTGCCGGCAGGATTTGCCGATCTGATTTTGGTGAACACCGAGGGCATCCTCTCCGAAACCACCCGTCTGGAAGAGGCCGACATCATTCTCTATGCTCGCGTGACCCCCGGAAAAAATGCCGACGGCATTGTGAAAGCGCTGAAGGCTGGAAAAATTGTCATTGCCTCCGGCGTTATTCCCGATCCAGCGCTCGCGGCGCTTTCCGGCTCGGCCATCACCGAGAAACCGATTACCGGCCTGCCGCCGCGCGCTTCGCTCGCGCTGACCGAATCCGGTCGCACCCGGTTGCATGCGCCGGCGGTCACAGGAGCGAAGTTCGCCAAGTTTCTGCACGCCGATGCGCGGCCGGGCGTCGAGATGTGGATGACCTTCGGTGACGATCGGAGCGCCTATCTGACGGCGAATGGAACATTGTATCATCTCACCGGAGCGTTTGGCGCGACGGTTGAAAAAAGTGAAGTTTTCTTTGACAAATTTCTGCTTCGTCTGCTCAGCGCCCGTTCTCCGAAACAGTGGGAAGCGTTGATTGCCCGCGAAAAAAGCGTGACCGCCGCCCGGACCAAGCGGGAACAGCAGATCGTCACCCGTGCCGCGTCGGCAGCAGGTGTCTCGCCGGACGGATACCAGCTGGGCGCTTCGGAACGGAACTTCGGCCGTTTCGGGTGGCGCATCGGCGTCGGTCTTGGCACCGGGGTGCTCAATGACGACCTCTCCTTCTCGATCGGGGATCAAAGCTATCGAGTTTCCGCCTCTTCCGGCGACGTGCTGCCGCTGCCGAAGTGGACGCTTCGGGCGCAAAGTTCGACAATCAAGCTCCCTCCAACGCCTGAAATTCTTTCCCAGTGGAGCGGCGTCGGCGAGGTGGAATACACCACCGAAATCACCGTGCCGGAAAGCTGGCGCGGCAAAGAGATCGCCCTGGAAGTTCTGGATGGAATCGATGATGTCGATCAATTTTTCTGGAATAATGAACCCGCGGGACGCACCGGAGAAGAGACGCCGAACCATTGGATGGCTCCGCGCCGCTACCTGCTGCCCCCCAAAAAGATCGAATTTGGAAAACCCAACCGTCTTCGTTTGGTGGTCGGCAATCTGCGCGGCGATGCCGCCGTGCGGTCGGTACCGCGTTTGACGGCGAAGGAGCCTAATTTGCGTTTGCGCGTGACCGTGCCGGAAATCAACTGGACCGGACGGGTCTGCCGCGTTTCAGACAACGTGCGCCATATGGATGTGCGGCAATCGCTGCTGTCACCGTTTCTGGAACACTGGGTCGATTCGAAAACGCTGTTTCTCTCACAGGAAAACATTGGCCGCTACGCCGCCTGGCAGAAGCCGGACGGCAAGGTAACGATCCGGAAACTTTCCGCTCCGTCCCAGGTGGTTTACGACCTTCGCAAAAACGGGAAATGGGGCGCTCCGTGGATGCTGCTTTTCCGGGAAGGAGAAGGGCGTCCGTTGCTGGTGGTGTTCAACCGTCAGCCGGAACAGATTCGAAGTGTGGTCTATGGAGATACGCTATCGGGGCTTTCGCTTCAGCTGCCCGATGGCGGCGGCGTTGTGAGCACCGCTTTCCCCTTCGGCGCGGCGAAAGTTTGCGCCGAAGGGTGGAGCAAAGAACTCCCGGAAGTCCTCGTTCGCAAAATTAAGCAACTTTGCGTCATCGCGTTGAATCCGCCGCGCCGCTGCCACGAAATTTTCCGTGTCGACCGGGAGAAAAAGAAAATAGACGTCGTTCATTTCTTCGAACACGAAGCCGTCTTGGACGATTGGAACACGCCGAAAACGCCGTATGCGTTTCTGCCGCCGCTGACCGCGCATCTTGCCGGAAGGAAACAAACCATTGAATTGCCGGAACCGTATGAAAATTTCCAGATTCCCACGGTGTACGGTCCGACCGTTGGCGTTTGGAACAAAGCGGCGGTTCGTTATCGGATGGAGCTGCCGGAAATCGGCGATCTGCAAATCCCGGGGATCGTTGATGCGAAGTTGAATGCGCTTCAGAATGAGTTCTTCGCCGACGCACTGCAATGGTCGTGCGGCGGAAACGTGCGTATGGAAGATTGGACGCCAGCACAGCCCAACGGCGCCGGACCGGATCGCAATATCGATTTGTTCGCCTGGAACTTCGGCTTGAATTCCGCCATGCAAGGGCGTTTTTTCCTGACAAAAGCAAACCGCGCCGGGTTGGATCGGCGCATTCGTCTGCGCTATCTTGAGCCCGTCGAACGCTATCCATTCAAAGCGGTGGTGCGTCACCGGATCGAACCATTTTCACGCCTGACCTATCCGGTGCTCTTCCAGAGTTACTACAAGAGTCAAACCGCTTTCGCCCCGGATTCCGCGTCCGCCGTCCTCTATGCCGACGCCAATGAAGCCCATACGGTCGCCATGTGGATGATCCCCCAGCTGGAGGATCTCGCCGGGCAGAGCGGACTGGCGCAGGCCAACTGGAATTTCATCCGTTATCTGGCCCGCTATCAGATGTGCATTGACGATTACGCGTTTCAGAGCGGAAGTTGCCGGGATTCCGGGGTCGGCGCATGGATCGACATGCTCAACT
>JAQUYX010000155.1 GCA_028691615.1 Victivallaceae bacterium | reverse complement strand
TAGAGGGGAATCATCCGCCCCGGGACAAGGGTGGCGATTGCAGGAATGTTTTGAATCCGAAAGGGGTTTTTCAGTATGTTGGAGAAGACCGAATTTCACTCCGGCGCAACAGGCGTCGACGAGATTTTTTTTGCGATGAATTCCATTCCCCGCCGGGGCGATTTCCGGGGGGAGGCCGCGGCGCTGCTCGACCGGTATCTGGCGGCGTCGGCGGGAACGCACTGCGTGTTCTGCCGACTGCACGTCAGCGATATTGCCAATCAATATGAAATTCTGATGGACCTATGCCAAGCGCGCGGGATCGAAGACACGGTCGCGATCATCGGACAGCGGCCGCTGGACGGCGGAAAAATCGCGTTGGAGGCGTGGCATTTCGGACGTTCGTTGCAAAACGTCACAGTGAAAGTTGTCCGGATGCCGGAGTGCCGCGGTTTTTCGGGCAGTTACGAGCAGACCCGGCGGGAATTTGATTTTCTCGGTGACGTGCTCGCCGACGACGGCCGCACGATTGCGGGGGACGTGGTGCGCACCTGGATCTACTGCCGGGACATCGACAACAATTATCAGGGGCTGGTCGTCGCTCGCCGGGAACTCTTCAACCAGATCAATCTGACGGAAAAGACGCATTATATCGCCAGCACCGGCATTGAAGGCAAACCCTATCCGTGCGACCGTCTGGTCCGTATGGATTCGCTTGCAGTCTGGCCGCTGGCCGACGGTCAGTTGGAATACATGCATGCGCCCGATCATCTCTCGCCCACGCATATCTATGGAGTCACCTTCGAGCGGGGCACGCGCATGATTCACGCGGATCGCTCCCATTACTTCATCAGCGGCACCGCCAGCATCGATCGCGATGGAAAAATTGTTCATCCCGGTGACGTCGGGGCGCAGACGCTGCGGCTGATCGAAAATGTGGGGGCGCTGCTGGCCAATCATGAGGGAACGCTGGCGGATCTCAAGCAGGCGGTCATTTATCTGCGCGACGACTGCGATCGGGAGGAGGTTGAGTCGATTCTATCCTTGCATCTGCCGGAAGGGTGTGTGCGGGTTTTTGTGACTGCCGGGGTTTGCCGTCCCGGATGGCTGGTCGAAATGGACGCAATCGCGGTCAATAAGGCCGGCTGCCGGAAATTCGAGGCGCTGGAATGATTGAAATTCCACCCAAAATCAGACAGTGCGTCCGGGAGATTCGTGTCGGACGCAATGTGTTTGGCGGCGGGGACTTTGTCTGGATTGCCGGTCCGTGTGCGGTTGAGGACGGGGAGAGTTTCCGGCGGATTGTCGGGGAACTGGGCAAGCTCGGGGTGACTTTTTGCCGCGGCGGGTTGTTCAAGCCGCGCAGTTCCCCCTATGCCTTTCAGGGGCTGCGCGCGGAAGGGGTGGAGTTGGTGCGCCGCGCGAAGGAAGAGTTTCATTTTTCCTTTGTGACCGAGGTGCTGGACGAAGCGTCGCTGCGGGTGCTTCTGCCGGTGACCGACATGATTCAGATCGGGTCGCGCAACTGTCTGAACTATGAATTGCTCAAGCTGGCCGGAGCGACCGGGAAAGTGGTGTTGCTCAAACGGGGATTTGCTGTGACGATGGCGGAATTTCTGGGGGCGGCGGAGTATCTGGCCGCGTCCGGCGCGCGCGAGATTATTCTATGCGAACGGGGAATCCGTACGGTGACGGAGGTGACCAGATTCACCTTGGATGTGGGGGCGATTGCGTGGCTCAAGCGGCATGTTCCCTGTCCGGTGATCGCCGATCCGAGTCATGCTGCGGGCGATGCCGAACTGGTGGCGCCGCTGCTGCTGGCGGCGCATGCCGCGGGCGCGGACGGCGCGATTGTCGAGGTTTCGCAGTGCCCGGAAGAGACGCGCTGCGACGCCAAGCAGCAGTTGGATCTGGCCGCGTTTGCGCAAATGAAAAGACAGATGGACTGATTTTTTCCCGATTGTCCTTCTTTTCGGCTTTGCAAAACTCGGCTACGCAATGTTTGACGGAATGCTGACTTACTGGGTGGGAGACAGTGAAGTGGCAAAATCCTTGGACAGAATATCCCAAGTAATGAGTTCCTGCACCATTCAAGATCCAACGGGAGGATGGACGGACAAGGTTGCCAGCAATACGATTGGACTCGCTGCAATATCGATTGCAAGGCTGTTTGTGTTTCTCTGGGATGTGATTCGCGCCCTGTGTCTGGCGCTTTTGATTCTGTTCTTCTTCCTTGCCATGAAATTTTCATGGATTTTTATTTCCATGATGAATATTTCCGAGTTGAAAAGCGTCTGGGTTAATTATTTTTGCTCGGTTCTGGGATTGATCCTGCTGCCGCTGGCTTTCGTCATTGCGGACGGCCTTGCGCTATGGGCGTGGAAAACCGGATATAACATGTTGGGAATGAATTTGGGGTTTGCGCAGAAAATAGATAAAAAGATGAAAACTATTGTACCGTTGGCCGATTTCAGTAATATTGACACTAAAGCCGGAGATATTTTTATGACTTGGACGGGGGCAACCACCGCCGCCGTTATTATGGGCGGCGTCCTCTTGGTTGCGGTGGTCGGATATGTCATATTGCCGAAGCTCTGCTATGAGATGCTCCGTGGCGGCAGTGTGGGTAATCCCATGGGCTTTGCCTCCGGCGCGACAGCAGCGGCGGGCGGCGCAGGAGTGAAAGCGCTTGCCGGAAGGATGCTCGGCGGCAAAGCCGCCGGAGCCGGTGCGGGCGTTGGAGGCGCTGCCGCCGGAGCCGCTTCAAACGCGATCCAGAATCGCAGTGCATTAAATCGCATGGGCGGCGCACTTGCAACGAAGCTCGGCGGTCAGGCAGCGCGCAAGGCGGCGACAATGCCGCTTGGCGCGGCAATGCGGAACGCAGCGCGGGATGCGCGCCGCCTTGCGCTGGTGAAGATGGAACAATGGGGAAGAAAATAGGTCAGAACATGACACCGAATTTTTTGGAAAGAAACGCGTCTCTCTTTTTTTCCGGAATTGCATCCCACTCTTTGCAAAATTCCGGATCTTTTTGTAGCGAACTTTCGAGAGCACTGCTTGCATACACCCATTTATTGTATTCCGTTGCTTGCGCTGGCTTTAATGATCTTAAAGGAATATCTTTGAATGGTCTTGGAAGTTTTGCTTCTACGATCCTTTGGGTTTTTTGGTGTCTAAACTCCCAGATTTCAGCGATTTCTTTTTCTTCCAGATTGAGTTGTCTTGCAACATATTCGCGAATATCTTCCGGGAAGTCGCGCCATTCTTTGGAAACTGGATCGGACGCCCAGAGCTGCTTGCCGTACAAATACTGTTCTTTGAGGTCTGCGGATTTCCCGGCCTTCATCTTGGCGATTTTATTGCTTGTAATATCATGGACAATCAGAGCGTCGGCAATCAGCTCGGCATGGGTGCGCTGCTTTTTGCAACCGGCAAACACTAAAACACAAAACACGGCGGCCAGCACATTTTTCAATAACTTTTGCATAAAAAACTCCTTCTTTTGTTGTTACAACTAATATATTCGTTTTCGTGCAATTTTCAACTTATTTTAAGGTTTTTTTGAATTAAAAACAAGGGCAAAAAAGAGCGGGAAAGGACAATGCGATTGAAAGCCTATCAGTACATGATTTATCAGCGACGGCGGCTTGTTTTTTGGGCGGTGTGGAATGTATTTTGCCTCTGCGCTTTGGGATTTGGAATGTATTGGTCATATCACTATATGATCGAGCCTGATACCGTTATTGTTGTGGGGGATGACGGTTCAATCGGAATCGGGCATACTTCCCAAGTAATTTGTGATGAAACGATCCGAAACACTGCGAAGATGGCGGCCGATCTTATGTTGAATCGTTCTTTTGAAGGTTTTGACAAGCGGCTTGCCGGAATGGTGTTTGCTCTTGAAGCAAGCGAGGACGTTTTAAAAGTGATTGAAGAGGACAAGCCACTGTTTGACGAAAGAAAGATCGTGCAGCTATATGTTGAAAAAGAGTACCGAACCGGGTTTAATGAGAGTACCGGTTATCCCCGCGCGTTCATGACAGGAACCATCCAACGGTACAGCTTTGTTGCCGGACTTGCGACGCCTCAAAAATTCAAATATAAGTTGAACATTGAAATGCAGCGGGACAAAAATTTGACAAAGTTTCCCCTGCGTGTAACTCGGATGTTTTATGAACTTGAAGAGATAACCGAAAGTTTTGTAAAGGAGTTTTGAGAATGAGCGTCAAGAAACAAGCGGATTGGTTGAAGGCCGGATGGTTGCTTATCGTGCCGTTGTGCATGGTCGGCATGTATGGGATGTACAATCTTCGGGATCACAACAAACTGATTGTAATGTCACCGGACAATACTTATCATATCAGCGAGTATTCAGGGAATGAAAATCTGCGGTTTGCATACGAAAGAATTGTGAGAGACGCGACAATCGCGTTTCTTATGCGCAATCCCAACGGACTTGACGAGGAATTAATGTTTAAGAACCTTTTTACCGGCAATGCCAGGGAAAAGGCTCTTATCCAGATCAAGAGCGAGGCGCAGCAATTCAAGGACTATCAGATTCATCAGAAAGTGGAACGGCAAAGTGTTGATATTCGGAAAGCGGATAAAAATTCATCGATCATCGGTCATCGCCAGCAATGCGGCCATCGACAGAACTTTTGTCAGCACCGTCTTGGCGCGGATATGCCGGAGTTTTTGGTGTGTCCGGTCGGCGGACGTCTTGAAAAAACTTTCATGCAGACTATATTATGATACGGCACTCACAAAAGTCCCGTCTTCAGAGGGAAAGTTCGTCAACAGGAGTTTTGCATGATTGAATTTGACAGTGCCCCCCGGCGGATTCATCGGATTGTGTCCGGGCAAGGTACGCTTGAGTTTTCGGAAAAGACCGATGGCGTAATGCGTTTTTGTTGCGGAGGCGTGGAACGATTCCGCATCACTCCTGCGAAGATCAACAATTTTGAGGAACGAGCCTCCGTGCCGCGCAAATGTCGCGTGCATCGCAGCGCCGACGGCCTTTCTTCTTCGATCGACGTCGAGCGTCGGCTGCCTTTCGGGAGCGAATATCTGCTCTCCCGGATCTTTGAAGTGCATCACAATTCGGTGCGTCTGCGGCTGGATGTCCTGCCGGGAACCGGCACAATCACGCGTTTGGAGCCCGGAGATCTGGAATTCCCCGGGGAATGGAGCAAGGTGTCGCTCGGAATCTACGAGGGCGGCGCGGTGCGCTTCCTCGATCTGGCGGCGGGCGGGTGTGTTGATTCTGTCCGTGTCGGCGGCGGACTGCTGCTGTCGATTCGCCTGTTGGCGGAATCGGGATTGGAGATGGAATTTTCCATCGGCGGCGATCTTTGGCGGCACGATATCGCTTCGGCGTTGCCCGACTGCACTTGCGCGTGGCAGGCAGAACGAGGTGCCGAGGGCGTGAAAGTTTGTCGCACTACGGTGGCGTTCGAGGTTCCGGAGAGCGCGCCGGGCCGCCGGGCTTACCGGCTCAAGAGCTGTCTGGTCTGGCGCGTTCCGGGCGAATCCAAGGGCGCGCCGGAAGCGGAAGAGGGCGAAACTGTCTGTCGTTTTTCCGGGTGTCTGATGTCCAACGTCAACCGGCGCGCGCTGCGGGATTTCGTGCGGAAGAACCCCGGATGCCGACTGGCGGCCAAGAGTGATGGATTCGGGATTTGTTCCGACGGCTCCCACGTGGAGCGCAAGGGGCAGGTGCTTCACCGGGACATCGAGGAATATTTGGATTTCCGGCTCAAAGCGAACCGGGAATTGGCCCGGTCGGGTGGATCGTTTCGTTTTCTTCCGGCCAAGAAAGAGTTTCTAGCCGAAGAGATTGTGTCGGAGAGGTTTGACTTTCAGGAATTGGAGATTTTGTCATGAACAATCCAGATTGCGTGTCCAGCGTCCGAATTGAGGCCGGACCGGGAAAATTGCCGGTGGTGGTGGTCGAGAACGCGTTGTGCCGCTGCACGGTTGCGCTTCACGGCGCTCATGTGCTCAGCTATGCTCCGCGCGGCGGACGCGAGTTGTTTTTCCTCAGTGAAAAAAGCGACTTTGCCGACCGACTTCCCATTCGCGGCGGAGTTCCCGTCTGCTGGCCGTGGTTCAGCGCGCATCCTGAGCATCCCGAGTGGCCCAAGCACGGTTTTGCGCGGTTGACCGCGTGGGAGCTTACGGAAGTGAAGCATCTCGCGGACGGAAGCGATCAACTGACCTTGGTGCTGCCGGATGCGGCGTGCGGGAAGTGCGGTTTGAAACCGATGCTCAAAGTGACGGCCGGTGCGCTTCTCTCGGTGGATTTGACCACGGTCAACGCTTCTTCGGCGCCGGTAAGCTTTTCGGCGGCGCTTCACAGTTATTACGCGGTGGGGGCGATTTCGCAAATTCGCGTGGAAGGGCTTGCCGGGAAACGGTTCATCGACACGCTGGACAATACGATGCATGAGCAGGCCGGAGCGATTCTCTTCGATCGCGAAACCGATCGGATCTACCCCGATTCCGCGGAGGAGTGCGTGATTGTCGATCCACGATTCGGTCGTCGAATCCGTGTGAGCAAACGCGGAAGCCGTTCGACGGTGGTCTGGAATCCTTGGATTGCAAAATCGAAAGCGATGCCGGATTTCGGGGACGAGGAGTATCACCGGATGGTTTGCGTCGAGACTGCCAACGTCCGGGACGACGCGCGGACGCTTGCGCCCGGGGAGGAACATACGCTGGGCTTCACGGTCGCGGTGGAAACGCTGTAATTGGTTGGTTGCTTAGAGGGGAATGTAACGCGCGTTCGGTTGTCGGACTAGGCGCGGTTGGTAAATCAGGAAAGGGTTCGGTTATGATTCGCTATGCATTGTCGGTTCCCTGTCGTTACTTTGGGACACCGGAGCTGGAGGAGGCATTTCGGAAAACTCGTCTGAAGCGGAGATCGGAA
>JAQUYX010000013.1 GCA_028691615.1 Victivallaceae bacterium | reverse complement strand
CAGCTGGCATGGATCAGACCGACCGGCACGTCCAGCGCCTTGAATAATTCCAGGCCGAAAAGGTAGCCGACCGCGGACATTTTGGCGATATTTGCGGGCGAAACCACTTCCCATTGGGCATCGGGACGATCGGTCGGAGTCATACTCCAACGCAGCGGAAGTTGCACGAAACGGATCAGCGGATAATTTGCCTCCTTGGCGATCTTGTCGCCATCGATCTGCCGATATCTCGGGTTTCCGCTCCAGACGGGCTGATACATATTGCTCTGGCCGGAACAAAGCCAGACTTCGCCCACCAGAAGATTGTTGATCTTAACGGTATTGGCGCTGCCGGTCGCCTCCAGGGATTGAGCGACTTTGTTCTCCTTCATCGGAGCGAGTTTCAGCATCCACTTACCGTCGCTTCCGGCGATTGTCTCCACGCTCTGTCCGGCAAATTTCAAGGTGATCTTCTCCCCGGGTGAGGCCTTGCCCCAAACATTGACGGGGACTCCCCGCTGCAAAACGGCATTGTCAGTAAATGCCGGCGCAAGCTCGACCTTCGCGAAAGCCCGGTAGCCTCCGGCAAGAACGAGGACCGCGGCAAGACAGGAACAGGTTCTTCTCATTTTCTATCAAACCTTTCATTTTTGGGATGAAGGACTATATTTCACCGAAGTTGTTTTTGCAATCTTTTTTTCCGGGAAAATTAAATTTTCCGTCAAAAAACCCATTTTTTTCAATCGCGCAAGGTAATTTTCCAACAAAGGCGCAGGCATCTGCGGCGTGCGCGAAAGAATCCATAAATAATCCCGGCTCGATGACGTAACCGCCGCGGCGGAGTAGTCCTTTTCCAAAATCACGATCCGGTATTCTCCGTAAAAAGGACGGAAAAAACTCACCTCAAGCAACCCCTCGGAGCGCGCCCCGCGAAAACGCGCCACGCCTTCGATCCGGCGTGCATCTTGATTGCGGATGCCGGAATTGACCACGCGAATTTGTCCGTCCGGGAGGGCCGAATATTGCGCGGTCACTGCATGCATTCCCCGTTCGAAGCGATGATCCAACCGGGCGATTTCGTGCCAGATTCCGAGATAACGCTCCGGCTCGAAATTGCCGACCGGCGGCAAGTCGGAAGTCCCGTTGTTGGGAACACAGCCGCACAATCCGCACAGCATCGCGACCCAAAAGAATAAGTGTTTTTTTCTTTTCACAATGCACCTCCTTTGCTTGCTTTTCAAACGCCGCGAAGATACATCAAAATGGGTCTCCCGTCAAATCGAAAATGAAAAAAAGGGGGAAAGTCGAGGAGAGAAGAGCGTTGAAATGGCGGGGTTGAGCGGCGGTACTTTGGAGAGTAACGGGCTGAAAAGCCACCGCTTCAGGCCGTTTCCGAGACGCCGGAAGACACGGCGCGAATTTTGTCAGCACCGTCTATCAAGAGGGGACTGGCAAAAGTCCCGTCGATGGATTCCGGATGGATCGGGAAGGGAATGAAATGGCGGGGTTGAGCGGCGCTACTTTGGAGAGTAACGACCGAAAAGCCACCGTTTCAGACCGTTTCCGAGACGCCGGAAGACACGGCGCGAATTTTGTCAGCCCCCTCTTTCAATCCTCCACCACCGCAAATGCCGCGGCATGCTCGCGATCATGCGTAATCGACAGGTGGACCTTGCGCCCGCCCAATTCCGCCATGGTATTCGCGGCCCGCCCTCGAAGCGTCACAACCGGACGCCCGGAATCATCGGGAAGAACTTCAATCTCCGTCCAGGAGGCTTTCCCCCCCAACCCACAACCAAGCGCCTTGGCGACCGCTTCTTTTGCCGCCCAACGTCCGCACAAAAACTCCGTCTTTCGGCGATCGCACATGCCCTCGGTCCGCGCCAATTCGCCCGGCGTAAAGACCCGCCTCGCAAATGCCTCGCGAAGCAACGCTTTCGCAAACCGGTCAAGCTCGGTAAAATCCGTTCCGATCCCCAAGATCATTGCACGTCCCGCTCTATTTCTGCAACACTACGCCAACAACAATCGACGCAAAGACCCATTTTCCGTCCTGCCTGACCAAACGCGCTTCCAGCGCCCGCACCTCGTCCACGGTCGAGCCGGAGACCATCCGCCCCTTGAGCACAGCGGTAAATTCCACTTTGGCGTTATCCTTGTCCAGCAAAGTCACCACGTAATCGCTGAAATCCAGCGTCGTCGTCACAAAAAACTTTCTCGCCCTGAAAAAATTTGCCCCCAACGTCTCCGGCGAACAATGCCCGGAAAACATCTCTTCCCGAAAATTCAACTCCACCGGATCGGCAAAAAAACGCTTGGCCGCTTCCGCCTTCCAAACTCCGCCGATCGGCTTCTCCTCCGGCGTTTTTTTCCACAGCTGAGACACTTCCGCCATCCGCTTGCGGATCACAGTTTCTTCGCTCTCGCGGCCAATGAAAAAATACCATATCGCTCCGCCGGTTACCACCACCAACGCAACAATCACCGGCCAGAAACGACGGAACCATCCCCGCCGAATCATGATTTTCCCAGTTCCCGGGAACGAGATGCCGCCGCACGCACCGCAGAGATCACCGCCGCACGAAACGCCCGGTTTTCCAATTCATTCAGCCCCGCAATCGTCGTTCCCGCCGGACTGGAAACCATATCCCTCAACTCCCCGGGATGCTTGCCAGACTCCAAAACCAGTTTCGCACTGCCCAGTACCGTCTGCGCCGCCAGATTCAGCGCGACATTCCGAGACAGCCCCTCGGTCACGCCACCGTCGGCCAATGCGGAAATGAAATCAAATACATACGCCGGTCCGCTTCCAGAAAGCGCAGTCACCGCATCCAGCAGCGATTCGCCGGTCCGGTAAAACCGGCCGATCGCCCCCAAAATTCGCTCCACCACCGACAAATCCTCCGATGTAACCTCCTCGGAGACCGCAAACGCGCCGCACCCTTCCCCCACCAGCGCCGGGGTATTCGGCATCACCCGCACAATCCGGCGCGCGCCGGTCAACTGGGCAATCCGCGCAATCGGAACGCCCGCCGCAATCGAAATGACCATTTTCCCGTCAAAAGCGCCACACACCGGCGACAATGCGGCACTTAAATGCTGCGGCTTCACCGCAATTACAACAATCTGCGCGGCATCCACCGCTTCGGCAGCGCTGCCGGCCATGCCCGCGCCGTTGTGTTTGCCAAACTCGGCAAGCGATTCGGGCAGGACATCATACCCGATCAGCTCTTCTCCCCGAAACGTGCCCGTCTGCACCAGACCGCCGGCAATCGCTCCGGCCATCTTGCCGGTCCCCAAAAATGCTACCTTCATCGCACAAAATCTCCTTCTTCAATTCGTCTGACTCAGAAAAAAAATGATCCCGACGCCCCGCTCAGAGAAACTCATTCAGATGAGCACGCCAGAAGTTGTTCGGAAAGCTGCGCAGCTCCGGCGCGCCACGGCGTCCCAGCATCAGGGAGAAGTAAAACGGAAAGTGCTCCAGTTTCGCACGCCGCGCAACCGTTCGGAAAAAACGCTCCAAAAAGGCCCGGTTCGAATAAGGAATCACACCACTTTTCCCGTTGAGTTTCGACACCACCTGAAATCCTTCCGGACGGCAGGAAACCACCCTGATCAACTCGCCGGGACGCACTTCGAAGCTCGACGACGAAACCGCCGCCGGATCGTTGAGAAAACTCCGAATCTTCTCGCAATACGCGATCTCCGGTAAGAACTGCCGCACCAATCCGGCAAATTGTTTGGCTTCCTCAATCTCATACCCGGTCATCCCGTCCGAACGCTGATCGGCAAAAGCCAATGCGGCATTCATGACCTTCACAGTACTTTCTTCCTCGTTTTCCCCGCGCAAAAACGCGCGAAACGCCGTATCAATTTTCTCTTTCTGCTCGGCAACCTGCTTGCGATATTCCCTGAGCCGCCCCATTGCGGCCAATTTTCGCTGTTCCTCGGCCTCCCGTCTCCGCTGGGCCTCTTCATTGCGGCGCTCCGCCTCCAGTCGGCGGCGCATCTCCTCAGCCTGACGCCGGGCTTCCATTTCCCGCCGCTGCTGGGCCGCAGCTTCCATCGCACGCTGCCGCTGCGCAACCATCTCCTGCCGCTGACGGCGACCGGCTTCGCGCACCGGTTCTATCCGCAGACGCTCGTCCACACGCGAATAGGTTTCCAGCACCGGAAGCATCGCCGTCAACTCTTCCTGATTGCCGGGATGACCATATTGATCGTCCTCCAAAAATGCGTCGACACGGCGAAGAAGTTCCTCTTCCGCATTGGGGTTGTTCGCCAAAAAGCTCTTCAGCGCCGCCGCACCGGCCAGATAACGCGTCCGCCGTTTCTGCGCGGGAGATTGCGTCGGAGCTTGCGCCTTCGATTCCGACCTGGCAGCAGTTTTGGGCGCGGCGGAATTCTCCATTCGACCGCCGGAGGCGGCATTCTTCCCGGAAATTTTTCCGGTCAACGATGCGAACAAACTCTTTCCCTGCGGCGTCAAAAATACAAAAGCGCCTCCGCCCACAAGCAACAATACAAAGACAGCCCCCACGGCCAACCATAATTTTCCACGGCTTTTTCCCCTGGATTTCGCCGCTTTTTGCGCCGCACGCGTCTCCGATTTGTCCTTCGCACCCGTATTTTCCGGCGTTTCCGCGCCGGAGGATGGCAACGGGGCAACAACCTTCTCCGGCTCCTTGATTCGGGAAACCGCAACGGTGAGCTTGGGGGCGGAGACCGGCAAAGATCCGGTCAGCGTCGTCCCCGGAGAAGGCAGCGAACCGGTGTTGACTTTATTGACATTGACCGTCGGCATGGCCAACTTGATTCCCCGGGTCGTCCCTTCGACATGGGCAATATATTTATCCAGAGCCTCGGTCAACGCCCGCCCGGACTGATACCGGTCGCCGGGCGATTTGGCCATCATCTTTACAATAATGTCGCTCACCTCGCGCGGAACAGATTTGTCCACCTTCATCGGAGCAACCAGCGGGGCATCCAGATGCTTGCGTCCAATCTCCTCGGGAGAATCGCCTTCAAATGGGAATTTTCCGGTCACAAACTGGTAGAACGTTGCGCCCAGGCTGTAAATATCGCTGCGCACATCGGTGGGCGCGCCGGTCAGTTGTTCGGGACTGATGTACTGGGGAGTGCCCAGCACTTCTTCGTCGTCGTTTTCCCCGTTGTCGGTGCCGACCTGCGCCAATCCCAGATCGGCGAGCTTCGCCCGGCCGGAGGAATTGAGCATGATATTGTCCGGCTTGATATCATGGTGGACAATCTTGTATTCCGTCCACGCGAAATGCAGTGCATCGGCAATGTCCCGGATGATCCGCGCCGCACGCAACGGCTCGATTTTGCCGCCCTTCTCTTCGGCAAGGACCTCCTTCATGGTCTTGCCGTCGATGAATTCCATGGCGAAGTAAAACAGCCCGTCGCTCTCGCCCACAGCATAGGCCTGAACCACGTTGGGATGATTGAGCTTGGCTGCGGCGCGCGCCTCCTGAATGAACAGGCGGATGAATTCCGTATCGTCGGCGAATTTGGGCCGAAGGATCTTCAGAGCCACATCCCGGTCCAACGACATCTGACGGGCAAGAAACACCTCCCCCATCCCGCCTGCGGCAATGTAGCGAATCAGCAGAAAGTCGTCAATCAAACAGCCGGGAGCGGTCTGGCTGTCCGGTACATTGACCGTCCGTCCGCAATGGCCACATTTGACATCGACCGAGGAGTCCTGCCCCTCGTAATCGATAATCCCTTTACACTCAGGACATTGAAAACGCATATACGCCCAATTCCGCCTTTGTTGATAAAAAATATATTTTTTCCACCGACGCCAACGCTTATCCCGCTTTGCTGCTGCGGCCAAGACGGTCTTCCGTCAAAGAAAAAAATTTTGCACACATCTACTTTTTTACCATACATGTAAAAAAATATAAATCAAATTTTTTTCAAAAATCCTTGTCAAATTCTTTCCGGTTATGATTTCGGATGGATCAAAAAGCCACGGTTGCAGGCCGTTTCCGAGCCGCCGGAAGACGCGGCGCAAATTTGGGCAGTGTCGTCCAATTAGACGGAAAACAGTTTTTTACAAAAAAAACAGCGTCGCGAAGAATCCGCTATTGACTTTTGCCGTCAATTGATTATAGTATTAAATGTCAGTAAATGTAATGTAACATAAAATCCGGAACGGACAAGCATCATATGGACAACAAAGAGTTTTCGACCAAACCGATCTACCTGAAGATCCGGGAAGATTTGCTGACCCGAATGCAAACGGCGCAGGATCGGCGGCTCCCGTCCGAGCTGGAACTCTGCCGCGAATACAAAGTCTGCCGCCCCACCGTTCGAAAGGCATTGGAGTATTTCCTCGACGCCGATATGATCGTCCGAATTCCCGGCCGCGGCAGTTTCCTCAGGGAAGACCCCGCAAAAAAACAACAACGGCTCCGGGAAATGGTCGCGATCATCCGTTCCGATTGGGAAAGCTGGGACACCAACTTATATTTTTGCTCAGTCATTCAAGGCATCATGAATTCGCTCTCCGCCGGAGTCCGGCTCAGCATCGAAAAATACAGTGAACCACTCTTATACCGACTGCTCTCCTCCACCGAAAGCGCCAGCATCTGGATCTCCCCGGAAGCGGAGGAACTCAAGGCCGTCGCCCACCTCGCCGACGCCGATCGCGTCGCGGTGGTCATCAACCGCGAATTCACCCATCCGGGAGTCCGGACAGTGACAACCGACCACAGCGCGACTGCGAACGCCGTGACGGAGGCGTTCTCCGCCGCCGGAGCAAAACGGTTCGTGAGCATGTCGCCCGAAGCGGAACATCTGCTCTCCGAAGCAATTCAGCAAGGCATTCGCGAACGCGCCGAACAACACCAAATGACCATCCTCCGCCAGTGGGTTCCCCTTCGGGACTGGCGCAGCGCAACCGCAAAACTCACACTGGATCTGCTGTCGCAGGGAGAACGCAATTTTTATCTCACCTCCCAATCGCTTCTGACCCCGTTTCTGACGGCGGCAAAACACGCCGGACTTCGTCCGGGCAAGGAACTGACGCTGCTCGTTCAAGGCGACGATCTCTCCTTCGAATCGCTCGGCATCGCGGCCGTCCGAGCAGACGCGGTACAGCTCGGAGGCGTCGCAGGACAAATGGCGCTGGGCAAGGAAAAACGGCTGCTTTGTAAAATCCCCGGTACTTTAATCCGGCGCGGCTCTCTCTCTGCCGAAAACAGGAAAAATGTTTCTGCTAAAAACTAGGATCGTATTCTCAAAAATCCGACGCGACACCGATTCAAGGATGAGTTTTTTTCATCTCCAAAATAGAAAGGTACAAAAAAATGAAAATCAATCGCCGGTTCACCTTGATTGAACTACTCGTGGTCATCGCGATCATCGCAATTCTTGCCGGGATGCTGCTTCCGGCACTCAATAAAGCACGCGAAAAAGCCCGGAACATCTCCTGTGTCAACCGCCTCAAACAGCTGGGACTTGGGTTCGCACAATACGTTGGAGACAATGACGACATCCTTCCGCCCAGCGATTCCGGAAGCAACACACCCCCCTACTGGACCAACTGCCTCATGGGCCCCAATCCCAACGCCCCGGACAAACCGTTCCTGAACGGATTTCACTTCACCAGCGGAAATTATATCAACATCACCCTCTTGCGCTGCCCCTCCCAGGCGGGGTATTTTCGCATGGACGGACAGACCAAGCCCGATGGTTCGGTCGGCGACGGCAACGACTGGTGGATTCAAAAACCGCATTACGCAGCACCGTGGAACGGAATCCGCCGATCCACAGAGCGCGCAATGAAAATCTCCCGCGTTCAAAATACCGCGCAAAAGATCCTGCTTCTTGATATTCAGGAAATGGACGCCGCCGGAAAAGTTCAAAATTCCGGCTTCTACCGCTGGAATCCGGGCTCTTCCCCCACGAAGAATCCATCGGCAAGCTGGGGAGCCCTCTCAATGCGGCATACCTCCAACTTGAATGTGCTTCACCTCGCGGGCAATGTCGCTCCATATCCCATTCAGAACGCAGAGCCGTGGAATTATGCACCGTTCAAAAGCGAAACGGCAAACGAAGTATTCTATAACTACGAAAAATAGGAGTCGACTTATGATCCGTAAATTTTTCTCCTTATTTTCGATCCTCTTCCTTCTCGAAACGGCTTTCGCGGGAAAGATCGTCTCTTCGCTCTATCAAATCGACTGCCGGAACGAAAAATCCTTCGCACAATGGCCCGCGGCGAAGAAGCATTTCGATCCCTCCGAAGGTGGTTCCCTCTCTTTTCAAGAAGCCAAGCCGTCCCTCAAAGGCACGCTCATTTCCCTCCCCCTCCCGGAAGAGAAGGTCAACGGCAAGCGCATTCAAGTCTCCTGCGAAATTCGCGGCAGAGAGATCTCCAAACCCATGCGCACCTATCTGGGACCGAAAATCATGCTGGTTTGTCCCATGCCGGAACAAACCTACTATTGGGATTTCACCCGCCGTTACGGTTCCTTCGACTGGAGCCCCGCAACGCTTTCGATCTTTGTCCCGGCGGATGCAAAAAAACCCGCACTGGCGTTGGGACTCCAGGGCAGTTCCGGGCTATTCCAGATTCGGAATTTGAAAATCGAGACCATCGAGGACAGCACCCCGGAAGTTCTGCCTCCGCAAAGCGGCAAACCGTATTTGCAGAAGACCCGCTTCCGCGGCGTCATGACCGGGCACGACCTCTCGGAAAACGCCATTCGGGAACTGGGCGAAAATTGGGGTGCAAATCTTGTCCGCTACCAAATCGTGAATTTCAAAAAAATCAAATTCAAAGACTTTCCCGAGTATTGTGCATGGCTCGACGCGGAACTGGCACGTCTGGATTCCTTGCTTCCTTGTTTCGCAAAATACGGCGTCAAAGTGCTGATCGATTTGCATTCCGGCCCGATGAACCAGCAGAACAATCTGCTCCACAACGCTTTGAATCTGGATCCGGCACAGCAGAAACTGCTGGTCGATGTCTGGAAAAAAATTGCCGCCCGTTACCGCGGCCGCCCCGAAGTCTGGGGCTACGATATTCTCAACGAACCGCGCGAAGACGCTTATGTCTACACGCCCAACGGAGGCGACGACTGGAACGCGCTCTCCGCCAAAGTCGCACACGCAATCCGCGAAATTGATCCGGACACGCCCATTATCGTGGAGCCGGCGATGGTAGGCAACCCCGAAGGTCTGCGTTCGCTTAAGCCGATCCCCGAAAAGAATATGGTATATAGCGTCCATTTCTACAAACCTTCCACATACACTTTTCAAGGCATTTTCCGTCCGGTCGCCAAATTAATCTCCTATCCGGGCATGATTGACGGCAAGCATTACGACAAGGAACAACTTCGCCGGGAACTGCTTCCCGTGATCGATTTCCAGAAAAAATATCAAGTTCCCATCTACATCGGGGAATTCAGCGTCATCCGCTGGGCGCCCAATGCAGGAAAATACCTCAGCGATCTGATCGATCTCTTTGAAGAATACGGCTGGGACTGGACCTACCATGCATTCCGCGAGTGGTCCGGCTGGAGCGTCGAGCACTCCGACGACCCGGCAGTCCGCACGCGAATTGAAGGCAACACCGCCCGCAAACGGGTTTTAATCGACGCGCTCCGGCGCAATCACGCCCCCCGAAAGGCCGAAAATCCGCTCGGGTTACGCGAATACCGGCAGGAAGTTCAAATGACGTTCGACACCGAATCCGAAGCGCGGCAAGTCAAGCTGACCGCGCAGCCGCTTCCTGCCGATTATCAACTGGCCGTGACCTCCCGGTGGGATGACGCCTCGCCCAATCACCTCAAAACGCATAAGATCATGACGCAGCATCATTGCCGCGGAACCTTCTTTCTGAACACCCCGTCGCAGCAGCTTCAGAAGGACATTCCCAATTATTGTGCGCAACTGCTGCAAGGCGGCAACAGCATCGGGTTGCATACTGCCACGCATCCGATGCTCACGGCATTGGACAGCAATGAGCAATTCCGCGAATTCATGTCCAACCGCATTCTGCTTGAAACACTCTCGCAAACCCCGGTCAACTCGCAAGTGCTTCCCTTCTGCGACTGGCGTTCCCCTTTTTCGCTCATCCCGGCGAGTGTAGGGCGATCCATGCGGACTGCCGGAGTGCTGGCGTCGCCGGATGTTTTCTATCCTTCCGGCGATCGGCAGCTGGGGTATCCGCCCGGAACGCTCGCCCTGGCGAAACTGCTGACCCCCGGAGACCGCGACGCAAACCTCGATCGATTTGAAAAACAGCTGAAAGCGGCGCTTCACAATTCCAGTGCGCTGAAGATCCAGCCTGCCATCTCGATGTCCATGCACTCCTGGCACACGCCGGAGGGCTTGCAAAATTTGGACAAAATCTATGCAAAACTCGCCTCCAATCCCGCATGGTGGCAATGCAATCTGAACGAATACGGCGCGTACCGCTATGAGGCACTCAACACTCGTGTGAGCAAAAAAATACAGGATAAAACTGCGATTTTCTCCATCACACGGATTGTTCCGGGAGAGTTGGGCGCATGCGTCCCCCTCTGGTTCCGGCTCGCCGGAGGAACTCCGAAAACCGCGTCGACGGGAAAATTGCACCAAGAAAAACAGCTGGAACTGCCGCACTCGGCGGAACAAACGCTTCCATCCCGATTCGGCAGGACGAAAGTGGATGGTTCTTCCGAAGCATTTCCGTCTTTGCAGCTGAAATTGGTTCGCACCGGAGAACGCACGTGGGAAGGCCGGCTCACCAATGGCGACGCAAAGCCGCTGACAAATCTGGAATTTTCCTTCCGTTTTCCTCCCGCCTGGAACGTCGAAATCATTCGTCGCGACATCCCGCAGCTTCTTCCAGGGAAAGCAATTTGCGTCTCCGTCGAACAGCCACTGGCTCGACCGGAAGACTTTTTTCGTTACGGAGCGCCTTATTTCGCGCTGCAACTGGACTTCACCCTTGAGGGAAAGCGAAACCGGCTCTATGCGGAGCTGTCGGAATTGGCAAACAGCGCGTTGCCGCCGACGGCCGACCACGCAGCGTCGATTTATGAATATCCCCGCGACGGCAAAATTGATCTGGCGAAGTTCTCGCAACCGGGAGCGGCGGCAGCGGATTTCGGCTTAAAGCAGGAAACGCCCGCGCTGCGTATCGGAGTCGGCCCCGGGGCAATCTACCCGACTTTGGACCGCAAGCGCTGGGGAGGCAAAGAGTACCTTGCCATGGTGGAATTCACCCCGACTGGCAAAGGCGCACTCACGTTATTCTCGACAGCGGACGCCCCGCACATGAAGAGCGAAATATGGCTCAATGGCCAAAGAATCCGAATCAAGAATCAAAAGATCACGTTCGCCCCGCTTCCCGGAAGAAATCGTCTGGTTCTTCGCTCTCCCGGCGAACGCTGGCAGCAACTGCATTTTGAAGAGACGAAAGGAGCGGCGGTTCGTTTTCTTCTCCCGGCAAAGCAAGGGAAAGACGCCACTTCTCCTACGAAATAGCCATACCGCCTCCTCCCCAATTGATTGCGTGGAATCGCGCCGTGCATTCCAGTGTCTCAATAGACGACACTGGCAAAAGTCCCGTCGACGGATTCCGAGGGAATCGGGAAAGGCATGAGATGGTGGATTTGAGTGGAGCTACTCGGAGAATAACGAGTCGAAAAGCCACCGTTGCAGGCCTTTTCCGAGACGCCGCAAGACGCGGCGCGAATTTTACCGAATGTCGTCTCAACAAAAACCATTCGACAAAAAAACAGTATCTTTGGAGATCCCCTATTGACTTTTGCTTGCAAATGCTTATAATATTAAATGTAAGTAAATGTAATGTAACATAAAAATTCAGACGGGCATGCGAATTATGGCAGTGCCGTCCATTTAAACAGTGCCGGAAAAAGAAAGGATGAAGAATGAAGAACCGTCGCCGATTCACATTGATTGAACTGCTCGTGGTCATCGCAATCATCGCAATTCTTGCAGGAATGCTGCTCCCGGCCTTGAATCAGGCGCGCGGCAAGGCTATGGACATCTCCTGCGCAAGCGCCTTCAAACAGTTCACGCTGGGCATTCTCATCTATTCCGAGAACAATCAGGGCAAGTTCATGATTAAAGGCTGGGGCAAAAACGAGGAGATCCGCAAGATGTTCGGCGGCGACGAAAACGGCGTCTATCCGGCCAAAATTCTCTGCCCGAAATCGCTGGCGGTCAAGCTCGGCAGCCGCGAAATCGAGAAGAGTTTCGGCGTCAATGGCGACGGCTTCCGGAAAACCCGCAACACCGACCCCTACTGGTTCAGCGCCACGCGCGCCTCTTATTCCTATCCCACCTACGTCATCAACCGCATTCCCAACGCCAGCGGCAAATTCATGATGGTCGATTCGCTCGACTGGTGGGTCTCCGGCGACGCCAGCACGCTGGCCGCATATCAGGCCGTCGGCGAAACCGTCACGACCACCATGACCTCCGCATACCGGCACGGCAACAACAACGTCAATGTCAGTTTCTGGGACGGTCACGTCGATCATTTGAGCGAGCCGCAATACGCCAACCCGAACACCGCGACCAAAAATCCGATCTGGTTCACCTACAGCCTCTGACAGAAGGTTTTTTTCATCATGGCATTTTCGTCTCATTCTCTTTGTGCCTGCTTTTGCGTTCTCGCCGCGACCGCCGCTGCGGCGGCAACTCCGGTGGAAATCACGGTCGATCCCGGCAAAATCATCGCACCCGTTCGCAAAGAACTCTTCGGACACAATATCGAAGCCGCCGACAACCGGGGGATTTTCAGCACGCCTCTTTCGGCAAAACTGCCCCGTGCGCTGGAAGTCGAATTCGGCATGGGCTTCTTCAATCCAAAGACCAAAAAAGCGGCTCGGGGCGTCGCCGAAGAAATGCAAAAAATCCACTTCGGCACGCTGCGCTATCCCGGCGGCTGCCTTGTTCACAACTTCCGCTGGAAAGAATCGATCGGACCGCGGGCGCAGCGCGGCGCGGCGAACTGGGCCTTCGGCCTCGACGAATATCTGAATCTGTGCGAAGAACTCAATACCGCCGCACAAATCATCATCACCGATTACGCCATGCCTTCCGATCAAATCCCGCAGGATGCCGCGGATCTGATCGAATATCTCAACATGCCGGCCATTCCCCGCTACCCGTGGGCAATGCGCCGCGCCGCAAACGGGCGCATCGCCCCGTGGAATGTCCGGTATTTTGAAATCGGCAACGAGTCCAGCCACGGCAATCACGGAGGCAATCCCACCCGACGCTTCACCCCGGAGGAATATTCCCGCTACTTCCTCGCCGTCGCAAACGCCATGAAGAAAGTCGATCCGGCGATTCTCGTCGGCAGTCAATGCGAACCGGGTTCCGGCGAATTGTGGGATGAAGTGGTATGTCGCGAAACGCTTGCCGCCGCCGATTTTTTCATCATTCACTGCTATTACCCGCAGGTCGAAGCGATGTCCGGCAAAAACGCTTTTCGCGGCGTGATGGCGGGAAATATGCAACTGGCATGGAAACTACGCCACATTCGCGAGATCATGGCCCAAAAAGGGCGCATTGTTCCCGTGGCGATCACCGAATTTAACATCCGATCCATCAAAAATATCGACAAAGCCTACCGCTATTCGTTTCTCGCGGGACTGCAATGCGCCGAGATGTACTGCCGCTTTCTCCAGCCGGAGAACAATGTCAGCATCGTCAACTATTTCACCATTCTGAACGGACTCTACGGCGCGCTCAAGAGCGTCAAAGGCGGAACTGCGCCGGAAAATTACGACGGCACAATTCTCCGCCGCACCGCGCCGATGACCTTCCTTGAAGGCTTGAAAAAACACCTCAACGGCAATTTAATCTCGTGCGATCTGGAGAATGTCCCCCGTCTGGAGGCGGGAGCCTTTCCCGGCGTTCTCGCTTCCCGGGGGGATCGGAAAGTGGAACCGGACAAAGACTTCACCCCCTTGCCCCTCTCCAACTTCCGTCTCCAAGCATTTCAGACTTCCCCAACCATGACGGCCGTCGGCTCCAAAGAGAGTCGCGCCCTTGCCGTGACCTTGCGCAATCATACGAAGGCCGCTTTCCCCGTATTCACTCTGGTGCAGCGCCCCGCGACCATCCGACCCGGAGATCCGTGGCAGATCCGGGCCACCTTTGAAAGCCGCTGGCTCCCCGATGCGGACAACGCCGGCAGCGCAACGCTCGGCTTCGGCATGATGGACGTGCGCGGCTGGCAGAAAACCCGTTGCGCCATGGCCGTTTACGCGATCAACACAGCATTGGAGTGGAAAGAATTCGAAGCGGAGTTGTCGCTGCTCAACGATACGGAAAAGGTCGCTCTGCTGGCACGCATTCATCATGTGCAAGGGGCGTTATCCGGGAAACTGGAATTTCGCAATCTGCGCGTCTGGGGCCGCCGCGCGGGGTCCTTTCCGGCGTATCCTGCGGCAAGCGCATTTGCCGTGCGCGATCCGCAGAACGTCGTCCACATTCTCTGCTTCAACCGCGACGGGGAACGCCCCCTTCCCGTCCGCATCAAAGTCACCGGACTCCGGAAAACGTCGGCGGCCACCGAAACATATTACCGTCCCGATCCGACGGACGTGGAGTATTTTGCAACCACCCCGGGAAAGCTCGCCTTCCCCGGCGGCGCGGCGGAATTGGAACTGCCGCCCCACTCCCTGACCGTGGTCACCTTCGCCCCGGATTCCGCGCGGTAAACTCGCCCGGAGAAGAAATTAACCGACGATAATGCGCTCGACCGGATACGAAAGCCTGCTGGATCTCTCCCGCCCCAGCAGGAAAAGAAACATCGTCATCGGCCCGACTCGTCCAAGAAACATGAAAAGAATCAGGAAAAGTTTGCCGCCCGTTCCCGCATGGTTGGTCGCACCGGCGGAAAGCCCCACCGTCGCCAGTGCGGAAACCGCCTCAAACAGCGCCCCCTGAAGCGTCGTTCCCGGAATCAACACCGGCAAAACAATCGCCCCCGCCGTGGCCAGCACGCCAAACGTCACCAGCATGGTCAACGCCTTCAAAATATTGGAAATGGTCACTTCCCGTCGCCAGATCAAGACCCGTTGATTGCCCTTGAAGGCATTCAGCACGGCGAAAAAAGCCAGTGCCGCCGTGGTGGTTTTCATCCCTCCCGCCGTCGATCCGGGCGATCCGCCGATCAGCATGAGCACGATCAGCACCATCATGCTGCCCGAACTGAGCAACGTCAAATCCACCGAGTTGAATCCTGCCGTCCGCGCCGTGACCGACTGAAAAAAAGCGTCGATCCACTGGAGCTTGCCGCCCTCGATAAATTTCAGCAGCAACGCCCCCCCGACAATCAGAATCCCCGTCGTCCACAACACCAGCTTCGTGTAAATCAACAACGGTTTGCGTTCCCGAAAGAAGCAATGGATGTCATACACCGCATACAGCCCGATTCCCCCCAGCACAATCAACAGCATGATCACCACTTTCAGGAAAACGTTGAGGCTCATCACGTTGTCCACAATCGGACTGAGTCCCGCATTGCAAAAGGCGGAAGCGGAATGAAACACCGCCAGAAAAGCCGCGCGGTTCAGCGGTTCAGATGCGGCCACGAACCCGATGAACAAAAGCCCCGCACCCAGCAATTCCACCACCAGAGTGTACCGGACAATCACCATCACCAGCAGTTCCGTGCGGCGGCGGGCGAAATTTTCACTGAGGTCGTTCATCATCATCGCCCCGCCGAAACTCATACTGTTGCGCACCAGCAGCACCACCGAAGCACCGATGGTCATGATGCCAATTCCCCCCAGCTGCAAAAGCACCAAGGTCAAACTCTGCCCGAAAAGGCTCATCTGATCGACGGGAATTACCGTCAAACCGGTCACGCACACCGCCGTCGTCGCCGAAAACAGCGCATTAATCCAGCTGGGCACCGATCCATCCCGCATGACCCACGGCGTATGAAACAACACCGTCCCCACCGCGATCAACGCAAGAAAGGAGAAGAGGAACAGCAACTGACTGCGTTTGATGATGCTTAACGTCATAATCCGATCTTTCGTTCGTCCCGGAGGCTTCTACGCCTACCATCCTTCGGTCACGGCCACGACAATCTGGCGCGCCGCTTGAAAGCAGGCGTATTTGGTCGCCCGGATGCGCGCCTCTTCCTCGTCGGTGCGAACCTGAAAATTCGACCGCCCCGTAATCACCCTTCGCGGAACCAGCAACTTTCCGCTCCCCGGAATCACCACGGAAAATTCAATCGTCACATGCATCTGATACTCGTTGGGACGAAACACCGCCGTATTCTGCGCCGCGGAATATCCCGACACCTGACTGGTCGCCACCGATGTCACCTTGCAGTAAATAATGCAGTCGGCCGTCTCCAGATCGGCGACCTTGAGCGAACCATCCACCTGAAACTGTTCGGCAAGCTGTCCACGCAGCATGGCCGAGACATTGAAGGCCACCGTGTCATTGACCACCGGAGCGACCGCGATGCTCTTGACCTGCGGATGCATCATCGATCCCATGTGATACCCGCACCCGCCCGCAGTCAACCACACCAGCAGCAGCGCGCCGAACACGCCGAAGCAATGGAACACCCGGTTTGTTTTCATCGATTCGTCTCCTTCTTCCCTTGCGTCTGCTTCGGTCCGATGCCCAGATCGTAAACCGGCAACAAATATTTCCCGTTGCTCTCATCCGGGGAAACCAAGAGTTTGCGCTCCTCCTCCGGCAGCCGGAAAGCCTCGTAGCGCTGCACCCGGTCTTTGATCTCGGGACGATGCGGGTCCGGCACGAACGACCGGTCGATCTGCACAAGTTTGCGCTCCGACGCGGAGGCCTGCGGCGTATCGGAATACTCGCGCACCACCTCATTCAAACACCGTTCCGCAGCCAGATCCCGCCCGTTTTTGCGGTAAAAATCGGCAATGTCCACCAAGCGTTGCGCCCGGATGTCGCGGCTGCGCAACAGCTGCTTCTCCGCCCAGTCATTTTCCGGCGCATCGGGATATTTCTCCTTAAACTTCGAGAAAAGCTCCACCGCTTCGTAATGATAACGACCGTCCCCGTCGCCGCGCCGGGCAAGTTCCAAAAGCACCTCGCCCAAGCCCAGCATGGCGAATTTTCCCTCGCTGGAATCGGGGGCGTTTTTGACCACTTCGCGCAGATGCGCGATTGCCACGTCGTTCTTTGCTTCATTGAGATAATACCGCGCCAATCGCAGTCTGGCCCGGTTCGCCTGCGGCCCGAACGGGGCGCGTGTCAGGGCTTTTTCATAGATCTCCACCATCCGGTCCGGGCCCGAGAGCCACGGCACAAACCGCAAACTCCAGAAGGCCGGTTCCCGTTTGCCCGCATAATAAAAATCCCCCAGATCGTATTCGCGCGCCGCCAGCTTCGCATAATCGACATAGCCGGAGTAATTTTCCAGCATCCGCTCGATCACTTCAAATTCGCGCCCAGCGAGCTTGGCCGCGCCGAAAGAGGCCGCCGCCTCCCCCGCCGCATTCGCCCGCATCACCGGGTCGGAAGCAGCCACCTCCGCCTCCAGGAATTTCTCCGCCGCATCGCGGTGATTTCCTGCTTCTCGCAGCGCAAAAGCCTCGTTCAACAACCCTTCCGGACGGAATACACCGCGCTCGGTTTCCGCCGCCTTCTCCGCGGGGAGTGCCTGCGCAGCTCCCGGATCGGCGCAAAACACCGCGCCCGATGCGCAGATCGACAGCACCGCCAGACAGAGTCGTCCAAACATCTTTGTCTTCTCCTGTTAAATTCGGCAGTTGGCCAAATCGCAGACAATGATCCCGCGCGCGCCCGCTTCGTAAAGAGCATCCATAATCCCATTGGCGTTCTGCCGCTCGATCATCGCTTTGACGGCGACCCAATCGCTCTTGCTCAACGGGGAAATGGTCGGCGCCTCGATGCCCGGAGTAATCCGGCACACCGCGTCCAGCGCCGACTTCGGCACGTCATATTCGATCATCGCATACGTGCGCGCCACCAGAATGCCCCGGAGCCGCGCGATCAGTTTTTCCAGCATCGGAATCGCTTTTTCATTGCCCTTGCGGCAAATGAGAATCGCTTCGGAACGCAACATGGTTTCACCGATCACCTCCAGCCCCGCTTCGGCCAGCGTGCGGCCCGATTCGACCACGTCGGCAATCAGATCGGCCACGCCGAGCCGGACGGAAACCTCGACCGCGCCGTCCAACCGGACGATTTCGGCTTTGACGCCGCGTTTCGCCAGATCGCGCGCCACCAGCGCCGGATAACTTGTGGCGATGCGCAATCCGCCCAGATTGTCCGTGCGGATGGCTCCGCCCTTGGGCGCCGCATAACGGAACTGCGAACGGCCGAAGCCCAAGGCCAGCACTTCATCCACGTCGGAACCGCTGTCAATGGCGAGATCACGCCCGGTGATTCCCAGCTCGATGATCCCGCGGCCGACATAGATGGCCACGTCGCGCGGACGCAGAAAAATAAATTCGACGTCGTTCGCCTTGTCCAGCAATGTCAGCTCCCGGCCGTAACGAACGCATTTGTACCCGGCCTCCTTGAGCAGAAGCACCGCGTCTTCGGAGAGCGCGCCTTTATTGGGAACGGCGATTTTCAAGGTCATAACGGAAAGTCCTTTTTACAGATATTTATAGACATCCTGAAGCGTCAGTTTATTGGCCAGCATCATCACCTGAAGATGATACAGCAACTGGGAGATCTCCTCGGCGGTGCGCGCCTGCCCTTCATGCTCCGCGGCCATCCACACTTCGGCGGCCTCCTCGACAATCTTTTTGCCAATGAAATGCTTGCCCTTGGCAAGTTCCCGCACCGTGCCGGACTCGGGAGATTGCGACGCCATTTTTTCGGTAAGTTCGGTAAAGAGCCCGTCGAATGTTTTCATGACTTTTTCTCTTTCTTCGCTGAATCTGCGGTTGAGTACGTAATATAGCGCCCCGCTCCGCAAAAGTCAATCGCCCCGCCCCGGAAAAAAGCACCGACGATGGGTTTTGTCCAGTGCCGTCTCAAAGATACTTGAAATCCCGACGACCGCCCTGTATATTAAACAGCATAAGATCCGACGATTCTGTAACATCCTCCTTGCAAGGATCCTTGATTTTGCGCAGAACGTCAGGATTTCGGAGTCATTTCGGAACATGTTGGAAAATATCGTCATCACCGGCGCCTCGCAGCACAATCTCAAAAACGTCAACGCGGTCATTCCACGCAACACCCTCACGGTCATCACCGGGTTGTCCGGTTCCGGCAAGAGTTCACTCGCCTTCGACACCCTCTACGCCGAAGGCCAGCGCCGTTACGTCGAGAGCCTCTCCGCCTACGCCAGACAGTTTCTCGACCGGCTCCAGAAGCCCAAGGTTGAACACATCGACGGACTTTCGCCGGCCATCGCCATTGAACAGCGTTCCGCCGGAGGCACCCCGCGTTCCACAGTGGCGACCGTGACGGAAATTTACGACTATCTGCGCATTCTCTACGCCAATGTCGGCGTCGCCCATTGTCCCGATTGCGGACGTGAACTCAAAGGCCAATCCGCCGAAGCAATCGCCGACACGATTCTGGCAATGCCGGCAAACCTCAAAATCATGATTCTCGCCCCCGTGCTCGACGGCAAGAAGGGCGAACACCGCGATATTCTGGAAAATATCCGTTCAGAAGGGTTTGCGCGCGCGCGCATCGACGGGCGGATTCTTCCGGTCGACGGCGACGAGCTGCCGAAGTTGAGCAAGACCTTGCGCCACAGCATCGACATCGTCGTCGACCGGCTGGTCACCGGCGAAATCGACCGGGCGCGGCTGACCGATTCGGTGGAGCTGGCGCTCCGCCACGGCGACGGCATCCTGCGAGTACTCTGGCAGAATCCTTCCCACGAAGGCGCCGAGTTCCTCGAAGCCACCCACAGCGAAACCTTGTCCTGTCCCGACTGCCGCAAGAGTTACGGCAAACTCGCCCCTCGCAACTTCTCCTTCAACAGTCCCTACGGCGCCTGTCCCTGCTGCAACGGGCTGGGGCAGCTGATGGTCATGTCGCCGGATCTGGTGGTTCCGGATGATTCGTTTTCGATCCGCAAAGGGGCGATTCCCGGCTGGCGCAGGGGGCCGAGGCATTTGATTATGTATTACAATCTGCTGCTGCGGAAAGTGGCGGATTTCCTTGATTGCCCAGAGATGCTGACCACCGCGTTTCGGGATTTGCCCGAAAACGTCCGGCACGTCCTCCTCTGCGGTTCGGGCAAAACACCGCTGGAATTTGATTATTACATCCGGGGAAAAAAATACCATTATTCCAAACCGTTCGAAGGCGTTCTGGAAAATCTGCGGCGCCGCATGGTCGAGAGCGAATCCGATTCCGTCCGCGCGCGGCTCGCGGAATACATGGTGCCAAGCCCCTGCCCCGAATGCCACGGAGCGCGCTTGAATCCGCTCAGCCGGGCTGTCACCGTCGGCGGAAAGTCGCTGGACAAGTTCAATCAGCTCAGCGTCCGCGAGGCGCTCGCTTTTTTGGACAAGCTCAATCTGCAGGGAGAATCCGCGGTGATCGCTGCGGATCTGCTGCGGGAAATCCGGGGGCGGCTCGGATTTCTCTCCGATGTCGGATTAAGCTATCTCACGCTGAACCGGGTCAGCAGCACGCTCTCCGGCGGCGAAGCGCAGCGCATCCGGCTGGCCACCCAGCTTGGCTGCGGACTGGTGGGGGTGCTTTACATTCTGGACGAACCGTCGATCGGGCTGCACCAGCGGGATAACACCTTGCTGCTCAACACCCTCAAACATCTGCGGGACATCGGCAACACCGTGATTGTCGTGGAGCACGACATGGACACCATCCGGGCGGCTGATTACGTGCTCGACCTCGGGCCGCGCGCGGGGGTGCACGGCGGCGAGATCGTGGCGGCCGGAAGCCCGGGCGAACTGGTCAATTTTCCCCGCAGCCTCACCGGAGACTTTCTTGCCGGACGGCGCGCGATTGAGATTCCCAAAGAACGCAAACGCCCGGAAAAAGGGCAATGGATCACCGTCCGCGGCGCCGCGGAGAACAACCTCAAACATATTGACGTGGCCTTTCCGCTCGGCGTGCTGACGCTGGTGACCGGTGTTTCCGGTTCCGGCAAAAGCACGCTGGTCAACGAGATTCTGGTGCGGGCCTTGCACCAGCATCTGGGCATTCTCGACGCGCCGGCGGGCAAATTCGACCGGATCAATTGCCTCGACAAAGTGGACAAGCTCATTGTCATTGACCAGAGTCCGATCGGGCGGACTCCGCGTTCCAATCCGGCGACCTACACGGGAGCGTTCGGCGCGATCCGCGACCTTTTTGCAAAGCTGCCGGAGGCCAAGGTGCGCGGATACGGTCCGGGGCGGTTCAGTTTCAACATCAAGGGCGGACGCTGCGAGGAGTGCGGCGGCGACGGCATCAAAAAAATCGAGATGCAGTTTCTCTCCGACATCTATGTGGAATGTTCCCAGTGCGGCGGACGGCGCTTCAATCAGGAGACGCTTTCGGTCAAATATCACAAACACAGCATCGCGGACGTGCTGGATCTGACCATCAATCAGGCGGTGGATTTCTTTGCGGCGATCCCGGGACTTCAGCGCAAATTCAAAACGCTTCAGGAAGTCGGTCTTGGGTATCTGAAGCTCGGACAGAGCGCCACGACGCTTTCCGGCGGCGAAGCCCAGCGGGTCAAGCTCGCCGCGGAACTGTCCAAGCGGCCGGCCGGACACACGATGTATGTGCTGGACGAACCGACGACCGGATTGCATTCGGCGGACATTGAACAGCTGTTGAGCGTGCTTTACCGCTTGCGCGACCGCGGCAGCAGCGTCATCGTGATCGAGCACAATCTTGACGTGATCAAATGCGCCGATCATATCATCGACCTCGGTCCGGAGGGCGGCGATTGCGGCGGCACCGTGGTGGCCGAGGGGACGCCCGAGGAGGTCGCGAAAAATCCGAATTCGTGGACCGGAAAATTTCTGAAAGAGCTGCTCTGACGCACGCATTGTGCCAACGCGTCCCAAGACAGCGGCGCGAATTTTCGGGCAGTTCCGTCGACCAATCAGTGTTCTTCGAGCTGAGCGAGCACACCGACGATCTGCGGAAGCAACTGCTTCTTGCGGCTCATGACGCCGGGCAGGGAAAAACGGTTGCCTTCGATCCGGCGATACGGCAAATTCCCGATCACCCGTTCATCGCCGAGAATCAAGAGTTCCGAATTTTCCCGAACCGCGTCAGTCACCAGCAGACCGAGGAACGATAACTTTTCCCGCGTCAAAATCTGCGTCATCGCCTCCGACAGCTCCTCTTCCCGCTGATGCAGCAGCTCAAGATTCGTCTCTTCCAGCTGGGAAACGGCGAATTTGAACGATCCTTCGGTATAATTTTTCCGGTCCGAATCGATCGCTTCGGCAGGGCTTTTGGAGGCCAGCGGCGAATCAATGCGCGCCAGTTCCGCCATCAGATCGTCCCCCTTGACGCCGGAAAGTTTCTCCAGCCAGTCGCGCATGCGAAAATCCAACGGCGCGGTCGTCGGCGATTTCAAATTAAGCGTGTCCGACACAATCCCGCCCAGCAGCAGCCCCGCCAATTCCGCAGTCAGGCTCTCGCCCGAACTCTTGAACATCGACGCCACCAGCGTGCAGGTGCTTCCCACGATGTCACCGGTGAACTTGATCGGATACGCCGTCGGCTGCATCCCGATGCGATGGTGGTCGACCACTTCGATCACCGGAATGTCCTCGACGCCGGGCAGACTTTGTTCGATCTCGTTGTGATCGACGAGAATCACCCGATAGGGCGGAGTGGCAGTAACGCTGCGTTTGAAGACCGCGCCGACGAATTTTCCGGCGCCGTCCAGCACGGGGATCACATCTTCGGGCCGGTTGAGCACTTTGCGTTCCAATCCGCGAAGCCGATCATCGGCGGCGAGCGTCAGCGAAGAGTCCCCGAAACCGAAATACTCGACCGGCACGCTGAATTTCAACCTCCGGATCACGCTGGCCGAATCCAGCGCCGTGCGCAGAATTGTCACATGGCGGTTTTCCGCCTCGGTGCGAATCATCGGTTCGACTGATTTTTCGCCGGTGACGATGAGCAGCCGCACGCCTTTCTGAAGCGAGCGCAAATGGATTTCCGGGCGGTCGCCGGAGATGACGACCAATTCCCGTCCCGGGGCCTTGGCAATGTGCTTTTCAAAGCTGTCCCCGCCCATTGCGCCGACAAAGACGGTAAAATCCTGCAGCACGTCGGTTTCGAAGGCGGTCAGATTTTCCGCCTCGATCACGCGGGCAATCAGATCGATTGAGGTATGGATGCGGCGTCCGGTCAGATCGCTTTCCGCGTCGGTGCCGCCGATACCGAGAAGATGGCCGAGGAGGTTCATGGGACTGAGCATGCCCAGGAAATGCCCCTGCGCATCCGTCACCGGCAGACGGGAAAGCATGCTTTCCTTGAGGAATTGCACCGCGTCGAAAAGCGGCGTTCCGGCGGGGATCACCGGAATATCACAGGTCATTACATCGGAAACCTTCAAATAGATGTCGTTGACCGAAGACGGCGCGGTAAAATGAAATTTTTCAAAAAGATACTTTGCCCGTTCCGGCATAATTCCGGGACAGACCGCGCGGATTTCGCCGCCGTTCTGCCGGCGGCGCAGTTCGGCCAGCGCCACTGCGGAAGCGATACTGTCGATATCGGGATTGCGGTGTCCCGTCACCAAGACTCTGACTACTTGAGATTCCATTCCAGATGCTCCCGGCATAAAATATGGTTCCAAATATCCCAGGGAATAAAGGACGGCACTGGCAAAGACCACCGGCACAGCTCTCCTCGAAGACCTCAAAAGACAGGAGGTGATTCCCGAGCGATATTGTCAAGATAACACATGGAACAACTTTTTTCAAGTGTTCTTGTAAAAAACGCATTAAGAGGTTATATTATTTTTATATTAAAAAAACCGAGTGTTCGATCAATCGGGGAAACACAACGAAGGATCATCAACAAGAAGGAGAATGTTTCAATGAAGAAAGAAATTCTTTGCCTCGGCGCCATGATTTTGAGCGGCGCACTCTTTGCGGAGATGAGCGTCGCGCCCGAGGGATGGAACTCGGTCAACTGCAAACAGAAAATCGAGAAGGGCGTGTTGGAAGGGACTTCGTTGAACGCCGATCCGTTGCTGATGGCCAAAGGCATTCGCGCTTTCGCCGCGGATGATTATACAGCGGCAAGTTTCACCATGCGCACCGAACCGAAGAAAGGGCTCTTCGCCCAGCTCTTCTGGGGAGTGCTCAGCGATAAGAATTTCAAAGAGCAGCGTTCCGTACGCGTCCCGTTGATCGACGACGGCAAAATGCACACCTATTACGCCGTGCTCTCCAGCAATGCGCAATGGCAAGGCCCCATCGTTTCGCTGCGGCTCGACCCGGTTTCCCAACGGGCAAACTTTGCTCTCGCCAAATTTGAACTTCTGCGCACCTTCAAAATCACCTACTGGCCCGCGAAAAGCAACTGCACGCTTCAATACGGCGAGGACGGCGAAATTCTCGGCACCTTCCCGGCCGGAAGCAAAGATCCCAGCGTGACCACCGCAAACGGACTGAAACTCGCCGCGGACAAGTTCAATAAGATTGAATTTGAACTGGCGCTCTCCGCCGGATGCTCGCCGGCCGGACAGATCTTCTGGACGACGGAGAAAAATTCAAATTTCAGCGAATCGCGTTCCATCCGGTTCAATCTTCCCGCCGCGGACGGTCAATATCACAAAGTCACGCTGGATTTGTCCAAGAATCCGGAGTGGAAGGGCATCATCACCAGACTTCGTTTTGACATGACCAACACCCCGGCGGCCAACGGAACCTATCAACTCAAGAATGTCAAATTCGACGCGGTAGTGCCTGCGGCGAAGTAAACAGTGAAAACCAGAGGGACGCTCAGAATACGCGGCTGGATCGGGAATGGAATAAAATGGAGAATTTGAGCGTGGCTACTCGGAGAGTATCCACCGAAAAGCCACCGTTTCAGGCCGTTTCCGAGGCACCGGAAGACGCGGCGCGAATTTTGTCAGCACCGTCAAAAAGACGGTGCTGAAAAAAGTCCCGTCGATGGATTCCGAATGGATCGGGAATGGAATGAAATGGAGGGTTTGAGCGCGGCTACTCGGAGAGTATCCACCGAAAAGCCACCGTTTCAGGCCGTTTCCGAGGCACCCGGAAGACGCGGCGCGAATTTTGTCAGCACCGTCAAAAAAGCACGGATAACAGCTGCGCAGGCGTGAGATCGCCAAAAAAGAGTTTGAGATTGGAAGTCGCGATCCGTTGCCGGAGCGCGACTTTTTCATGTTTGCAGCCCTGAAGAGATGCCGCAAATTCCCGACAGTCGCGTTCTCCAAAAAAATCTCCGGTAAATTCCGCGCCGACAATTTCTCCGCGCTGGATCTCCAGATGCGCGGCAATCGAGCCGACCCCCGCAAAATACCCGCGCCGCGAAAAACCATATTTGCAGGAGCTTCCGTAATTCCACTGCCAGGAACGATATTTCGATTCCGCCAGCGCCTCCGCCTCCGCGACCATTTCCGCACGCGGCGGCTCGAATCCCGGGGCAAAAAACGCCTCCGCAATCAATTTGCGCATCTTCTCAAGAAAAGTCTCCACGCTCTCCTTCGGCAGAAACTCCTTGAGATTGGCAACTCTGCTGCGGACAGAGGCAATTCCCTTGGAAGCAATCTTGCACGGGTCCGGCGTCAGCGCCCGTCCGAGCACGTTCAGATCGACGTCAAAGAGCAGTGTGCCATGAAAAAGCACCCGCCCGCCGTGAAAACATTTGGCACTGCCCGACACCTTGCGACCGTCCACAAGAATATCATTGCGTCCCGAAAAAACCGCGTCAACCCCCATCTTGCCGAGCGCGGCAATCACCGGTTCCGCAAACGGCGCGAAGGAATCGAACGGCCCCCCGCAATCCCCGATGAAGCTGTAATTGACATTTCCGAGATCGTGATAAACCGCCCCGCCCCCCGTATTCCGGCGCACCACGGCAATCCCCTGATGCTCGACATATTCCGAATCGATCTCGGCAAGCGTATTCTGATTGCGCCCCACGATAATCGCCGGGCGATTGCGCCAGAGAAGAAACACCGGCCCGGACAACGCGGTCATGGCAATCTGCTCAAACGCGAGATTATACGCCGGATCGGTGCAGGGATTGTAGATCAGCTTCATTGCAGCAGGGCAATCTTGGAAGGAGTTTCCGCTCGGAGCAGTCCTTCGGCGTTTTCATAGGCGGCTTGTTTGGCATTGGTGTACTTTACAAAAGCGGACGCTTTCCGGCCGGAGGATACCGCCTTTTGCATGGCCAATTGCGACAAAATAAATTTTTTGGCCAGCACCGGCCATTGTCCGACATCCGGCGTATGCAAGCCCAGAAGCATTCCGTGATCGCCGTAGGGGTAGGTGTGCAGTTCGCACGCGACATCTTTCTTCGCCAGCGCTTGCGCAAACTTCAAACTGTTTGCGTAAGGCACAATCTGATCCCGGAACGTGTGCCAGAGAAACGTCGGCGGCGTATTTTTCGTCACCCGGTGCTGCAAAGAAAGCTGCCGGTACAGCCGACGGAAATCATCCCCCAGCAAATTTTCCCCGGAATTGGGATGCCCCCCGCGTTCGAAGGAGATGACCGCATAACCGAGAATCAGAAAATCCGGACGGCACGACACCTTGTCCCACCGGTCGCCCGCCGCGGCGTCCACACTCCCGGCCAGCACACCGAGCGACGCGGCCAGATGACCGCCTGCAGAAAAACCGCATGCGGCAATCGCATGAGGATCGACATGAAACTTTTCGGCGTTGCCGCGAATCAGACGGATTGCGCGAAATCCATCCTCCTGCGGCTCCGGGTAGCGATGCGGAGCCACCCGGTACCGCAGCACGAACGCGTGAAATCCGAGCTGGTTGAAGGCGCGCGCGATCGGCTCGCCTTCGGTTTTTTCGCAGACGCAATTATAACCGCCGCCGGGAATCACCAGCACGGCCGGACGCACGGTATCGCCTTCGACAAGGTAGGCGGTGATGGAAGGAGGCAATTCGTTTTCAGCAATTTCAAGGTTGTTCCAAAGTGCGATTTCAAGCATGATATCGTGGTCCTTTCCTGACGCATTTTTAAATAATATACCCGCAGGCATGTCGCTTGTCAACCACCATAAAGAAGCTTTCATACTTGCAAAACGACAAAGTGCAGGATATATTTCTCGTGTGTTTTCGAAAATCAATTTGCCGAAAGAAAGGATCTCTCTTCATGAAACGTCAGGGGATTGTCGCAGGCGGGAACTGGATCATCGACAAAGTCAAAACCATCGACCGGTGGCCGCAGGAAGGGGAACTGTGCAATATTGCCGCGGAGACCCGCGCGGCCGGAGGCGGCCCCTGCAACGTGCTTTTCGACCTCGCCGCGCTCGACACAGGGCTGGCACTCTACGCGTCGGGCAAAGTCGGATTCGACGACGACGGCAAGTGGCTGCTGTCCGAAATCACCCGCCGCGGCATCGACGATTGTTTCATGAGCACCAGCAAAGATCTGCCCACATCCTACACCGATGTGATGAGCGGGCACAGCCGCCGCACCTTCTTCCACTGTCGCGGCGCCAATTCCCAGTACGGTTATGAGGACGCAATCGCCGCCGACACGGGGGCGCGCATTTTCTATCTGGCCTATTTGCTGCTGCTGGACACGATGGACCAGAGCGATCCGCAGTTCGGTACGGTTGCGGCGAAAACGCTTGCGACCTTGCGAGAACGAGGCTACGAAACTTTGGTGGACATGGTCTCCGAGGCGGGCGAAAAATTTCTCCGGATCGTTCCGCCGGCGCTGCGTTACACCGATTATCTGGTGGTCAACGAGATTGAAGCGGGACACTGTCTGGGCGAAGCGATCCGGCTGGAGGATGACTCCATTGCGTATGACAAGCTGCCCAAAGCGGCGGAAAAACTGTTTGAAATGGGGGTCGGAAAGCTGGTGGTGATCCACTTCCCCGAGGGCGGCTATGCGAGAACCGCGGCCGGGAAAGAGAGTTTTTCGCCCTCCTGCGAGGTGCCGTCGTCGGAGATCGTCGGAACCACCGGAGCGGGAGACGCATTCTGCGCCGGAGTGCTTTATGCGATCCACGAAGGGTTCGCGCTCGACCGGATGCTGCGTTTTGCGAGTGCTTCGGCCAGATTCAATCTGCGTTCGGCCACCGCGTCCGACGGAGCGCCGACGCTCAAAGAGCTCGACGATTATCTGCAAACGGCAAAATTCCGACCGATTCCGCCATTCTTCGCCCAAGGGACAGACCGCTGACCATGCACTTCGGCAAGGCCATCCGGCGGAATAATTTCCGGGAAAGCAGTTTTTTTGCGAAAAAAAGCACTTTTCTGCTTGCCTTTTTTCAAAATCGGATTATGTTATGTCTCATTGCGTGATCCGGCATAGCTCAGTCGGTAGAGTAGGTGGCTGTTAACCACCCTGTCGCTGGTTCGAGTCCAGCTGCCGGAGCCATTGAATCACATGAGCGGGAGTTTTGCAGAAACCTCCCGCTTTTTTTGTATCGTTTTTACGCGACGGATTTCTGCGGAAAAGGGGCCAAATGAGCAACGTTTATTTCAAAGCGCTCCCCGACGGAGCTTCCGAGCAAGAGATCAGCGCCGCGGGCAAAGAGGTGCTGCGCGCACTGATTGACCAGGAACACATCGCGACGGCGAAAAAAATCCCCGTCAAACTGCATTTCGGAGAAAAAGGCAACCGCACTTACCTGCCCCCCGCCGTCTACGACGGAGCAATCGATCTTCTGATCGAAAGAGGCGCCGAATGCAGTTATATCGAAACCAGCGTCCTTTACGGCGGCGAACGGTTTTCGCAAGCCCGCCACCTGAAACTGGCCGCCGCGCACAACTTCACGCGCCTTCCAGTGGTGATCGCCGACGGCGCGCACGGGGAGGACGCGCAAGACATCCTCATTCAACAGAAACATTTCCGCACGGCAAGCATCGCCCGCGCTTTGGCCGAAGCCGAACAGGTGCTGGTCGCCTCCCACTTCAAGGGACACATGCTTGCCGGATTCGGCGGCGCAATCAAACAGCTTTCCATGGGATTCGCCGCAAAAGGCGGCAAAATGGCCATGCATATGGGCGTCAAGCCGCGGGTTTTCTCTTTCTTCTGCAAAGGCTGCAAATTATGCGTCACCCGATGCAATGAAAATGCCATCACGCTGCACAACGGAAAGGCAAAAATCGATCACGCAAAATGCGTCGGATGCGGCGCATGTTTTTCCATCTGCCCATCGCATGCCGTATCGATTTTCTCGCTGGCGGGATTCAAGAACGCCCTCTTCGGCGGTCGCCTTTTCCGGGAGAAACTTGTGGAGTATGCCTACGCATCAAGCCACGGCAAGCCCCATCTCTTCCTGACCTTCGCCGTGCATATCACACGCGGCTGCGATTGCGAACCGCGTCCGATGCGGCCGTGCGTCGGCGATCTCGGCGTTTTCGCCTCCGCCGATCCGGTGGCAATCGATTGCGCCTGCTATGAGATGGCGGCGGCGCATGGCCGCAAATTCCGCGGCAGAGAACAGCTTGATTATGCCGAAAAAATCGGTTTGGGTTCGACCCGCGTTCAGCTTATCGAACTCTGAGTCCAACGCTTTTCACGCTTCGGTGGAGAGTTGCAAGCTCAAGCCGGAGACCCGCCGGGTGACGCGCGACAATGCGTAACGCAGCGTTTCCGGAGAGGTGCGCAAAATCAATTCCCCCGAACTTCGGGTCACACCCGTGTAAACCAGCTCCCGGGTCAACAGCGCCTCGCCCCCCTGCCCCGGCAGAATCAGCAAAACTCTCTCGTAGCCGGAGCCCTGGGATTTATGCACAGTCATGGCGAACGCCGTTTCAAAGGGCGGCAACTCGGCCAGCGAAAAGCTGCGCGCCCCCCGATCGAAAAAGGCGCGCACTTCGCCGGATTCCGCCCGCCAGAACAAACCGGTGTCACCGTTCATCAGCCCCAGTTCATAAGAGTTTTCCGCGATCATCAGCGGGACACCGGGGGCATGATCGCCCTCCAGACCCAATTCCACAAGCATCCGTCGATTGAATGCATTGACTCCAAGCGGACCATCCCGCATCGAGGTGAGAATGCGAAAGCGCTCCGCCAGATCCATCGCAAATTCCATCGCCTCGGCGCCTCCCTGCCGCGCCGCACCGGGAAGTTCCGTAAGCGAGTGACCGTTGCGAAACACCGGCTCGATCACCGACCGCAATTCCGCCGAACCCGCCGGTTCAAACCGGTAATCCGGACCGGACAGCAAAGCCAGTTCCCTTGTCACGCATGCAATCTCGTTTGCGTCCGCACAATCCGCCAGTTCGCGGATCAGCCGTCCGGCGCAAGCCACATGGGGAGCCGACTGCGAACGGTAATTCCAGATCAGCTCGGTTGTCCGCACCGCCGCTTCGGGACGGCATAGTTCGGCAAAAACCGCCCCCGATTCAATCGACGCAAGCTGATGCCGGTCGCCCAGCAGCAAAATCCGGCAGGAGTCGGGCAATGCGGAAAACAGCTCGAACATCCGTCCCAGCGGCACCATGGAACTCTCGTCCAGCACCAGAAGATCCGCCGACAGCGGGTTTTCGCCATTGCGCTTCGGCAGATGGGTGCGCGGATCAATTTTCAGCAGCTGGTGCAGCGTCGTAGCCGTAAAGGATTCCAGACGGTTTTGAATCTCCGGTGCGATCCGAAGTTTCGGGGCGTTGGAACGAATGGATTCCGCCAGACGGCTCTGCGCCTTTCCGGTCGGCGCGACCAGCACAATGCGCAAGGCAAAATTGCGCTCCAACTCCAAAGCCAGCACCGCGGCAGCCACCGTGGTCTTGCCGCAGCCGGGGCCGCCGGAAATCACGGCAACATGGTTGGACAACGCGGTGACGACGGCGGTGATCTGAAGATTTTCCCCTTCGGCGGGCGGTGCAAAGTTTCCCATCACCTCCGCGACGCGGGCTTGTGTGATCGGGGGCATTGGCGGCGGCATGGCGCGCCGACGCCGAATGGTTTCCGCGGCGAACACCTCCCGGCTCCGATACCCGGCCAGATAAATAAGGCCGAATTCCAGTTCGAGAACCCCCGGAACGCATTGCGCCCCGGCACGCAGTTCCCCGGCGGAGAATTGGAGGTCGCCGAGGGTAAATCCGGGGGCGGGGTCAAAGGCGGTTCCGCCATTGAGCACCGCGCGCATTGCCAGAGCTCCTGCGGCGAACGCGGCCAAGCGCCTTCGCTCCCCAAGCGACAATTTGCCCTCGTCGATCCGGCCGAGCAGATAAAATCCGGTCAGCCGTTCGGCGGGAGCGAAACCGGAGGAGAATTCTTCGATGGTCATGATGTGGGAATATAAAACTTCCGTCCTTTTTTTTCAAGTCGAATTGCAAAAAACCATACCGATGCTATACCTATAAGGAGCATCCCTGACAAGCAAAGACAGCACTGTAAAAAATTACGACAACAAAAAAGGAAAGACCATGACAAAATCCCTTCTTCGACTGCTGTTGCTCTGCGCCGCGTTCTCCGCGGCGGCCGCGCCCAGAACGGAGTGCAAAGTCTTCACCATCGGCAACAGTTTCGCCGCCAGCGTGTTCCGCTACCTTCCCGAGGTGGCCGCCAGCGCGAAATGCAAAATTCTGCTGCGCGGGGTCAATCCCGGCGGCTGCTCCATGAAGCGGCATTGCGCTTATCTGGAAGCGGAGGAGAAGACGCCCGGCGTCGCCAAGTATGGCAAACGCTCCTTGCGCGAACACCTGACCTCGCAGAAATGGGATGTCGTGACCATTCAGCAGGTAAGTTCGCAATCCTGGGATGCGAAATCCTTTCAACCCTATGCGCAGATTCTCTATGATTATGTGAAAAAGTATGCGCCGCAAGCCGAGGTCATGCTGCAACAGACCTGGGCTTACCGTGTCGATGATCCCCGCATCAACGGCTCAAAAAAAGGCTGGGGCTTCGACCAGCAGGGGATGCATGACCGCCTGTCCCGAAATTACGACGACATCGGACGCACACTCAAGATCCGCCAGATTCCGACCGGCGACGCCATCGCGCTTGCCCGCAAAGAGCAAAAAGGCTCCTTTGTCCCTCCCACGCGGGCCGAACTGGAGGCGCTCGCCCCCGGCAGTCTCCCCAACACGGAATGGTCGTTCATTCGCGGCAACCATTGGCGCAAGGACAAGAAAAGCGGCAAAGATCAGCTCGCCAACGACACCATTCACCTCAATGCGCGCGGCGAATATCTTCAAGCTTGCGTCTGGTTCGCCATTCTTTTCGACCGGCCAACCAGCGAGATCACCTTCGTCCCGCCGGAGCTGACCGCGAAGGACGCCGCGTTTCTCCGGGAGATCGCCCAGCGCGTCGTTCTCGCGGAAAAAGCGAAATTCGAGAAGGAAAAATCCTCCTGGAAATAGCCATAAAAAAAAGGAATCCGACTGGATTCCTTTTTTTTATCTCCGTCTTCGGCAAATGCAACGACTCAGCCGCGGCACTCGGCCAACAGCCGCTCGAAGCGCCGGCAGTACTCCACATAAGTCTCAAACCGCCGCTGCTTGGCCGTGCCGTCGTCGGCGGGATCGTCTTTGGCATGGAAAACCGTAGCCAGATGCGGCTCCATCGAAAATCCGCCGTCGTATCCGCTTCGCAGCAAATCCAGAACGATCGCGCGCACATCGCCCTCGCCGTCGCCCGCATAACAGAACTTCGGCGCGGAGACCTTGCCGTCGTCCCCGATCAGCGCAGTCGCATCCTTGATATGCACGTAGACGATAAATTCTTTGACCTTGCTGTAAAACTCCCACGCCGACTGCCGCGAACGGTAGGGTTTTGCCCCGATCCGGTTCAATGCAAATACGGGATTGCCGGTGTCAAAAATCAGCTGAAACGCCGGAGATTTCACATTTTCCAAGAGCTTCAGCGTATGCTCATACGACATTCCGCCGTAATTCATGCAATTCTCATGGCCGTAGATGATCCCGTTGTCCTCGCAAATCTTCGCCAGTTCCGTCACCTTCGCGAAGATGATCTTCTCCAATTCCGGCGACTGCGGATCTTCGTCAGTCGGCACCAGAAACGACATCCCGCGCACCATCTTGGTGCCCAGCTGCTTCATCCTTGGAATCGCCTTGAGCAACTCCTCGCGGCTCGATTGAAAATCCTCTTCCTTGCGCGGATGCTTGCTCCAATTGGCAATCCCGCTGCCGAAACAGTTGATTTTCACCCCCGATTCGTCCAGCAGCTGCTGGACTTTGGCAAATTCCGCATCGCTGATGCTTGCAAGATTTCCGGTGCCGATGGTCCGGGACTCAATGTTCTTCCAATGAAGAAGTTTGGTCGCTTCAATCTGCTTGGCAAAATCGGCACTGGCCTCGTCGGTAAATCCGGTCAGAAACATTTTCTTTTCTCCTGAATAATGAGAGGGAAATAAACGCGCGTTAGAAAGATTTGTTGAAATCGCTGGAGGCCGCGGAATTGTGGACAACCTTCTTCGGATACCGCGAAGTCGCCGCCTTGTCCATCAGAAATTTGTGGTACCGTTCCGCGTCCATCGGCAATTCAATGACTTCCCCGGTCAGCCCCGCAAGCAGCATGGCATTGCCCAATTCCAGACCGCGCACGCCCTCTTCCATCGGCGCAAGCAGCTTCTCTCCATTGAGAATCGCATTGCAGAAATTCTCGATGATGTGCCGATGCTGCACGGAACCGTCGCCGACGGGAATATCGACATTCCACAGCTCCGGGCGTCCGAAACCGGTTTTCGAAGTCTTGCAGAATTCATCCATCGGCATCTCATTGCGGCGGTAGCTGAGCTTGTTGTCCTCCAAGACCAGCCGGCCGCGAGCCCCGACCACCTCGAGACGGTTCGTCCCG
>JAQUYX010000154.1 GCA_028691615.1 Victivallaceae bacterium | reverse complement strand
CGAGATCTACGATTCCCTGTGTAGAGCGGGCGATCCGGACGCGGATAAATCATGGAATTGTCCGGGAATCACCGCCTCCGTCGGACGAAACGCCGAAGGATGGACATGTACCGTGACCGTGCCAGAGACATCGCTGCCCGGATTTTCCGCCGATGCGTTTCCGGTCAACTTTGCCCGCTGTCGCGCCCTCCGGGACCAAGCGGAGGAATATTATCATTGGAGTCCGATTCCTAGCAAACGCTTTCACGATCTGGTCAATTTCGGCGTGATGAATCTGAAGACCCGTCCGGAGACGAACTTGATCCTGAACGGAGATTTTCAAGAACCGGCGCAGGGGACGAATTCACTCGCGGCTCATTGGAGCGGGAGCGTCGCCAACCCCCATCAATTTCCCGGCACGCGAATGACGCTGGACACCAAAATATTCATGAAAGGCGGACAAAGCGTGCATTTGTCCAGCACGGACGGCGGTTATGTGGAATTTTACCAGAAACTGCCGGGACTGAAGAAAAATACCCGATACAAAATTTCCTACGCTCTCCGAACCCGGGACATCGCGTCCGCCCAAAATCAGGGAGCCATCGCGGTGCTGTATTACGGACCGGGTCGCTATGCATATCTGCCGCAGGCTTCAGTCATGGGCACTTTCCCCTGGCATCAGGTGGTTGCGGAAGTCGTAACGCCGGAAGATTTTGATCTGGATAAGACCCGTCTGTGCTTTCGCATTCAGAAATGCACCGGCGACGCATGGTTTGACCAGGTCAGTCTGGAGGAGATAAAATGAAAACCGCAATTCTCCGGCAGGAAAAGGAGGTCGACGGTTTTCAGCTGTTTGATTTTGAAAAAACCGCCTTCAGCCGTCTGACCGTTGTTTTGGATGGGGGCGGCGGGGAACAGGTTGCTTTGGCCGTGGGGGAAAAGACGCGGGACGGCGCCGTGGATCCGCATCCTCCGGGATTTCTGTATTATACAGAACAGACGGTGACACTGCGTCCGGGCCTGCATGAATATGTTTTTCCCATTCCGGAACATCATTCCCCCTATGAAAAAAGTCAGGCGCTGAAAGCGCCGCTTCCGCCGCAAACAGGAGGCGAAATCGCCCCGTTCCGTTATGCGCAAATCAAAAATTACCGGGGACCGGTCCGTATGACGCGTCTGGCATTCTTCCCGGATTTCGACGATTCTGCTGCGGCGTTCGAATCCGACGATCCGGGGTTGAACCGGATTTGGGAATTCTGCAAATATTCCGTGAAAGCGACAGCATGTTTCGGACTGTATGTGGACGGACAGCGGGAACGTCTGCCCTACGAGGCAGACGCCTACGTCAATCAGCTTACGCATTTCTGTTGCGACGCATCTTACACGATTGCCCGCGACACCATTGATTTTCTGTTGCGAAACCCGAACTGGCCAACGGAATGGCGGCTGCTGATGCCGCTGTTGGTCCGGGATTACATTCTATACTCCGGCGACGTCACCTGTCTCGAATCGTGGCTTCCGGCTCTGCAGGAATCCCTGCTGTCACGTTTCCTGAACGGAAACGGCCTGCTGCCGAAAGATCCTGCACCCGGAATCAGGGATATCGTCGACTGGCCGCGACTGGAGCGGAGAGATTACGAGTTCGGTCCGGCCAATTTTGTCCCAAACAGTTTTCGCGTCGGCGCTCTGAACGCTATGTGGGAACTGACTGGTACGAAATATTACCGGGACCAAGCAGGAGCTGTCCGATCCGCATTGCGGAGACACATGCTCAAAAACGGAAAATTCGTCGACAGCACTGAATCTGGACATCAATCGCTGCAGACCGCTCTGTATGCCCTGTTTTTCGGCATTCCGGAACCGGCTGAACAATCTGTGCTGCGGTCTTTTCTCCGTTCCAGGGGCATGGACTGCAGCGTGTTTGCCGCCCAGTTTCTGCTGGACGCCTGTTATCGTTGCGGACTGGCGGACCATGCGTTGCGACTGATGACCGACAATGGAATGCGCAGTTGGAATCACATGCTCGAAAAAGGGGCCACCATCACCACGGAAGCCTGGGACGAGTCCATTATGCCGAACCTGGACTGGACGCACGCATGGGCAACCGCGCCGGGCAATGTCATCGTCCGCCGGCTTTGCGGGGTGCGACCGCTGTCGCCTGGTTTCAAAACCTTTACGGTCGACCCGGCACCGGCGGGCATACGGAAATTTTACTTGCGGCAGCTCACGGCGCAGGGGCCCATTATTGTGGAATATGACTGCGGGAAGTACGCGGTACACGCTCCGGAAAACTGCCGCTTGACGGAAGACGGAAACGGAAGCAAAGGGGAAAATGAACATGTTTGATCTTGGTATGGGTGTATCGGCGACGTCGTTGAATCCGGTGCTGCTTCTGGAATTCGTCGCACAGCTGGAGGATTCCCGGTTTTCGACTTTTGAATTGGCACCGTCGCTGTTTCTGACGGATTACGATCATGCGGTCCGGGACGCTCTGCGGGCGCTGTGCCGCAAAACCGGAAAACGGTGCATTTCCTATCATCTGCCCTATTCGTATTATGACGATGTGTCTTCGCCGGACGAAAGCATCCGGCTTCGGGCCATGTCACGGGTACGGGCGCTGTTCCGAGAAGCGGTTTTCTTCGATGCGGAAATTATGGTTCTGCATCCGTCAACGGAACCGGTAGATCAGCGGCTGCGGGACACACACCTCGCGCAATTACGAAAAAGCATGCGGGAACTGGAACCGGACCTGCGGGCAGGCAATCTACGTCTGGCCCTGGAATTTTTACCCCGGCAGTGTATGGGTAATACGCTTTCGAACATGCGGCGCATGCTGGACGGGTTCCCGGAAATCTTCGGATGCTGCCTGGATGTCAATCATCTAATGGGACAATATCAGGAGATTCCGGACATCATTCGCACGCTGGATTCCAGGCTGCTGACCACCCATCTGTCCGATTATGACGGCAAGGACGAACGGCACTGGCTCCCCAGCCCCGGCAAAGGCGTCGTTCCCTGGCCGCAAGTATTGGAGGCGTTGCGTTTCATCCGTTACCAGGGCCCCTTCAATCTGGAAGTTCACTGCGACACCGCGTTGTCTTATCCGCAGCGGATTGAACAACTGGAAAACGCACTGGATTGGCTGCAAACTCTGTAAATCAAGAGGACAGAAAAATTCATCACTCATCCATTCACTCCTCATTTTCAAATTCAAAAACAGAAAGGAGAAATTCAAAATGAATCTCAAAGGGCGCTTGACATTGGACCGCTTCCATTTTTTCACTTTGATAGAACTCCTGGTCGTGATTGCGATCATCGGAATTTTAGCAAGCATGCTGCTGCCGGCGCTGAACCGGGCCAAACAATCCGCCAGGAAAATCTCCTGCGTCTCGACACTTTCCCAAATCGGCAAAGCCTGTGCCATGTATACCTCGGATTACAATGAATGGCTGCCGCCGTATTATGACGGGAAGGATTACAACACCAGTTTTTCCACATTCTTCGCCAGCGGAAAACTGGGGGAGAGCGACGGATATCCGATTTTGCAACCCTATCTCAACTTTCGTGAAAGGGCGATGTGCTACCTTGACTCAAACGGGAAAATTCAGCCGCTGTCATGTCCGGCATACCAGAAAATCATGACTGGCAACACCTATACCTACGGCTTGAATTCTCAATTTGCCTATTATGCGGGATTGGCGATCAAGAACTGGCAGACGCTTAAGCTGTCACGTCTGGAACAGCCCGTCCGGTCCATGTATTTCGGCGATTCGGCCAAGGAAAACGCCACGCAAGGCTATTGGCTGGCCTACAACAGCACGGAAAGCCAGTCCCGCATCGGGTTTACATCCCATTCCAATTCCGCCAATCTACTGTTCCTGGACTGGCACGTTGAAAATATCGGTTTTCATCATAAATATGTGAATGGAACCATTGCCGTGGATGGCAATAACCTCTTCTGGACCGGAAAAAACAATTGATGACGTGAGCCCTGTTTTTTCCGAGAGTGCAGCGGTCCGGAACGGCAAATCCGGTGAAAACAGGGCGTCCAAGCTGACGGAAATTACGATTCCAGGCAAACGAGAAATTGATACGGATATCAATGCGCACAAGTTCCATGTCCTTATACACGACTGGATCGAATGGGCGAAGAAAGACAATCTGACAGTCGAGGAAGTCGATCTCCAGAAGTTCATCACAGAACTGGAACAGGATCCGTCGGCGCTCGTAAGTTGTGATGAGAAGGTATCGGTATATTCTGCATATCCGTCTGCGGAGAGAAGAAAAGGTGGCAATTTAAGCCGGACACAAGGCGCGTCGCTGGATAGCTGAAGTTGCTCATTCATGGCTCATTTTCGAAAGTTGTTGGTCCTCTGCGAAAAGACAAATGCCTCATATGAAGCTTTGCTTCAACTGGCCGCACGCATCATTACATTTAGAAAGATTGGTTTTATTTAGGGATAGATGCTAAATTCGAGCAATATTGAAATAAAATTTTTGCTTCAGATCAGGCTATCTCCGATGCAGAGCATCGGGGTATTACGCCCGACCTTACACGGCTCGCAAGCGAGCCGGACGCAAAAATTGAAAAGACAAAGAACATAAAGCCGACCCAGAGGGTCGGGGTATTGAACCCAAAAAGAATAAAACAACTCCCACGATAATGGAAAAGGAGGTTAATGCACAAAAACTTGATTTTTACGTTTTTTGGCGAAAAAAGTCGTGCTTTATACGCCAAGATCGTCTTGACGCGCAAGAAAACGAGTTATTAACAGGAAAAAGCCAATTCTTTTAAAATTGGTTCGCAGTTCATTGCTTTGATCTGATCGGCAGAATCCGGAAAGGGGAATTATGCATAAATTCAACGACGAACGCGATTGGTTTTTCGAAAAACGTTTCGGAATGTTCATTCATTGGGGGTTGTACGCCATTCACGGACTGCATGAACAGGAACAGCAACGTTATGCCATTCCCGCTGATGAATATGTCCGCTTGAAGGAATCCTTCCATCCGGCAGGATTCCGCCCGGAATCGTGGCTGGATCTCGCGGAAAATGCGGGTATGGATTACATGGTTTTCACGGCAAAGCATCATGACGGATTCTGTCTCTGGAATACAAAACTCACCGACTTCAACGTCAGCGGAACTCCCTTCGGCCGCGACATCGTCGGCGAACTGTCAGAAGCCTGCCGCAAACGGAATTTTCCGCTGGAATTGTATTATTCCGTCGTCGACTGGCATCATCCGGCCTATCCGAATCAGGGGCGTCATCACGAGATCGTGACTGATTCCGCACGGCATGACTGGAATACCTATATGGACTTTCTCAAAGGCCAGATTCAGGAACTCTGCACGAATTATAGCTTGGTTTACGGCATCTGGTGGGATATGAATGTCCCCCAGTACCGCGATCCCTCGGTGCATGCCATGATACGTTCGTTCCAGCCAGCCGCAGTCATCAACAACCGGGGATTCGACGACGGCGACTACTCCACTCCGGAGCGGGATTTCGATCCCGAAAGCGCCAATCCCGATGACCGCGCCTTCAAGCGTCCGACCGAGGCATGCCAATCTGTAGGCGTCAATAGCTGGGGATACCGCCGTGAAGAAGACTATTTCTCCGTGCTGTATTTCTGCCGCAGCATCGCCAAGTCACTTACGATGGGGGGAAATTATCTGCTCAATGTCGGGCCGGACGAAAACGGAGTCATTCCGCAGCAGTCCGCTGACATTCTCAGGGGAATCGGGGAATGGTTCCGGCCTGTCCGGGAAGCTCTCATCGCCGCCCCCGCGCCGGGAACGGTAAAAAATCCAAAGATACTGGTCACGAAACAGGACAACACCATTTATGTGACCTGTCCGGACAGACTGGAATCCTCCACACTTTCCCTGAGGCCCATCGACAAGATGCCGGTCGAAGCACTTTTGCTCAACACCGGAGACACGGTTGAATGCACACTCGACCCGATCGTCTACGAGCGGTCCCTTCCCCCGGCATTGCGTCTACGCGGTCTGCCGGTCAACGATTTGAGTGGAACGGTCCCGGTTTTCAAACTGGTCTTTTCTGAAAACTGCTGAGTGCGATGTTTCTTTGCTACTTCTTTTTCATCGACAAGATGGGGCATTCTGTATTCGCGCGGGGAAGCGCCGAAATGCTTCTTGAAAGTCCGGATGAAATAGGCGCCGCTATGGAATTGATCTGACAAGCCGCGATGATCTGCGCATCTTCAACTGCGAATATGAACATCAAGTTAACAGGATCATAATAAACACCAAGGATACAATGATGGGGCGCTTTGCTTCCCCCACTCAATTTCATAAGAGCAATTGAGGGAATTGAAGAACCACTTGTCAAACCATTTTAGGCTGCCCGCCTGATGGAGATCATTGATGGAATTTACACATCCGCAAAAAGTGGAACTCCCATAAAATCCTAATTTAAAAATTGCACTCAAAATAAAGGAAGTGAAGTATGTTCGACTCGCACATACATATCGACAACTCAATTGTTGATATTGCGCAGTTCAAGTCACTTTTGAAAGAAGCAGGAGTCAACGAAGGAATCATTCTTTCTCTGCCCCCTGAAAACTTTTTTACCGCACGTGAAAAGCTTTCCCCCGGAGCACGTCTCGACAACCTTATGTTGTGGTGCGACGGAGAAGAGAATTTTCACCCTTTTTTCTGGCTTGATCCTATCGCAGATGATGCTGCTGAACAAGTATCGGCCGCATTAAAAAGGGACGTCTGCGGATTCAAGATCATATGCGACAGATTTTATCCTTCCGATGAACGTGCAATGTCCATCTTCAAAATCATTGCTGCAAGCGGAAAACCAATACTCTTCCATTCGGGCATACTCTGGGATGGCAAAAGTTCATCTAAATATAATCACCCCATTGAGTTTGAATGTCTGCTGGATGTTCCAAAACTCAAATTTGCCCTTGCACACGCATCATGGCCGTGGTGCGACGAGCTCATAGCTCTTTACGGAAAAATACTTAACGCCT
>JAQUYX010000153.1 GCA_028691615.1 Victivallaceae bacterium | reverse complement strand
AACCCGGATTTGATCATGCCCATGTTCATCAGCAGGGTGCTGCCGGTGGCGTTTCTCTACATCTTCTCGATTACGCTGCTCTCGGCGGCGATGTCCACGATGAGTTCGCTCTTTCACGTGACCTGCAGTTCCCTCGGTCATGACCTTTATTGTACGATGGTCAAGAAGCCGGAGGGCAGCGTCTGGTGCAACCGCGTGGGGATTCTGCTGGGCATTGCGGCAAGCGTGGTGCTCGGCTACAACCTTCCGGCGGGCATTGTCGCGCGCGGGACAGCGATTTTCTTCGGGATCTGCGCGGCGGCGTTTCTGCCGTCGTATGTGGCGGCGCTGTATTGGCGCGGCGCGACGCGCGCGGGGGTGTGGGCAAGCATTCTGACCGGTGCGGCCGTGAGCGCATTCGGGCTGCTCTTTCTGCACCGCAGCGAATCGCAGGCGCTGGGACTTTGCCGGTATCTGACGGGGCGCACGGAATTGATCGGAACCTTCCCGTGGCCGTTTGTGGACACGATGATGTACGCGTTGCCGCTCTCGGTGCTGATGCTGGTGCTTGTCAGCCTTCGGACGCGGAAACTGCCGGAAGAGCACCTGACAACGCTTTTTGCGAAGGATTGATCCGGATCTGGAAATAGAAAAAAACCGTTGCGCGTATCGTATTGTGCGCCAACGCGAAGACTTTTTGATCGGCCAGGGTGGCGGAATGGCATACGCAATTGACTTAAAATCAATCGGTTAAAAAACCATGCGGGTTCGAGTCCCGTCCCTGGCACCACTTCTTTCTTCGAACAGATCCTCTCGCCCGAACCTTCTCCGGGATTGGCCTAGCGGAAAAAGAGTCAACCGCTCCTCCCGCCGGACGTAAGCAACATGGCTCCCCGTCCGGCATTCCGGTTCTTTCGTGTCGATCGGAAAAGGAAATTACGTGTCGCTACCCGGAGAGTAGCGACCGAAATCCCCCTGACTCAAGCCTTTTCCGAGCCGTTGGAAAAGAACTTTGCGATAAATTCGCTGCTGTACTGGAACACCGCATAGAGTCCCGGAATAAAGACAATTCCGAAGACCGTCGCAAAAATCATCCCGATACAGGTAGTCACACCGATGTCCACACGGCTTCCCGCGCCCGCGCCGGTGGCAAACACCATCGGCACAACGCCCAGCACGAATGACCATGCGGTCATCAGCACCGCGCGATACCGCTGGGAAGCGCCCGAGAGAGCGGCATCCACCACGGATAGTCCGCGTTCCCGCTCCATCTTCGAAAATTCCACCATCAGAATCGCACTCTTGCTCGAGAGACCAATCAGCATCACCAGCCCGAGCTGCGCATAGATCGTCAAGCTCAAGCCGAAGGCCCACACGCCCAAAAACGCGCCCAGTGTCGCCACCGCCACCGTCAGAATTACCGAGAGCGGCACGGTCCAGCTCTCGTACTGAGCCACCAGAAACAGGTATCCGAAGAGCAGTGCCAGACTCATCAGAAATAGAATTTTCCCTTCATTTCCGCGTTCCTGATAACTCATGTCCGTCCAGCCGATCTGATACCCGGGCGGAAGGGTCTCCTGCGCCATCTTCTCGATCCGGTTCATCAATTCCCCGCTGGAAATCGAATTGAGCTTCTGCGCCGTCTGGAAACTCGCGGACGGGAACTGCGTAAACCGCATGATCTGCCGCGGACCGACCATCGACGAAACCGTGGCAATCGCGCTGAGCGGAACCATCTGTCCGGCGTCATTGCGGACATTGATGTCCAAAACATTGCTCACCGATGTCCGATACCGCTTCTCCGCCTGCAATTTTACTTTGTAGGCATAGCCGCCGAGGTTGAAGTCGTTGACATAATAACTGGCCAATTCATTTTGAAGCGTCGAGAACACCCGGTTCACCGGGACATGCAGCGCCTCACACTTCGCACGGTCGAGGTCGAGAAACAGCTGCGGCGTCCCCGCCTCGTAAGTCGAAAAGGCGTACTGCATGTAGGGCTGTTGATTCAACACCCCCATGAACGCCCGCGTCGCACCCGCCAGCTCCTGCGCATCCTGTCCGGCTGTCGCCTCCAAAACAAAGGAAGCACCGCCGGTCACGCCGAGGCCCATGATCGCCGGGGGCACGAACGAGTTGATGTTCGCCCACGGCTGTGCCTGAGCTTGCGCATCGATCTTGGCCTTGACTGCGGTGATCGCAAGATCTTTGGTCGGGCGCTGCCCCCAATCGTCAAGCACCGTGATAATCATGCCCTGATTTTCGCCGTTGCCGCCGAGCATACTGAATCCGGCCACGCAGATCACATCGCGAACGCCGGGAATCTTGCCGACTTCCTCGGAAAAGCGCAGCATGGCGTTACAGGTCCGCTTGATCGAAGCGCCGGGCGGCAGCTGCACATCGCTGAAAATGGCGCCCTTGTCCTCCTGCGGCAGGAAGCCGTTCGGCGTCCGCTTGAAGAGCAGGTAATTCGCGCCCAGCACCCCGGCGAAGAGAATCAGCGTCAAAGCCAGCCGCCGCGTGAGCATCCCGGCGAAGAACAGATAGATTCCGCGGGATTTTTCCAGCAGCAGATTGAACGGCCGGAACATTTTATTTTCCTTGTACGGGCGCAGAATCAGCGAGCAGATCACCGGGCTGAGCGTGAATGCCACCAAGGTTGAAAAACACAAAGCCGTACACATCGTCACCGCGAACTGCCGGTAAATCACCCCGACCATGCCCGAATAGAATCCCAGCGGCGCATAAACCGCCACCACCACCAACGTCGTGGCAATCAACGCCCCGGCCACCTGACGCATGGTCTTAATTGCCGCGTCATGCGGGGAAAGCTTCTCCTCCTGGATCAAGCGCATACAGTTTTCGACCACCACGATCGCGTCGTCCACCACCGAACCGATCACCAGAATCAAAGCGAACATCGTCAGCACGTTGATGCTGTACCCCATGATCGCCAATACCGAGAACGTCCCAATGATCGAAATCGGAATGGCCAGCGTCGGCACCAGCGTCGCGCGCCAGTCCTGCAGAAACAAATAGGTGATCACCACCACCAGAATGAGCGTCAGAACCAAAGTCCAGACGATCTCTTCAAGCGTCGTACGAATATATTCGGTCGGATCATAGCCGAGTTTGTACTTCACGCCTTCCGGAAAATGCTTGCTGATCCGTTCGACCTCTCCGGTGACCAGTTTGATCACGTCGTTCGCATTGGCGTCGTCGCTGCGGTAAATCCCCATCGACACCGAGTCTTTGCCGTTGTAATAACTCGCGGACGAGTATTCACTGGCGCCAAGCTCCACACGAGCCACGTCCGAAACGCGGATCTGCCGACCGTCCTCGCCGGACTTTACGATGATCCGCCCGAATTCCTCGGGCGTGCGCAACCGGCCGGTGGTATTGATCTTGAACTGCAAGAGATCGTTGCTGCCCTCCGAACCGATACTGCCGGTAGCGGCCTGAATATTCTGCGTCTGAAGAGCGGAAACAATGTCGTTCGGATGCACGCCAAGCGCGTTCATGTGCATGGAGTCCAGCCAGATCCGCATACTGTACTGCAGCTCTCCGTAGATCATCACATCGCTCACCCCGTCAATTCGGCTGAGCGCGTCCTTGACGTTGGTCTTGACATAGTTCGAGAGTTCCAGTTTGCCGATCTTCGGGTTCTCGGAAGTGAAGACAAACATGCCCAGAATATCGCTGGAGCGCTTAAACACGTTGATGCCCAGCGCCACCACTTCGGAAGGCAGCCGCGGCTCCGCGCGCTTGACCGCGTTCTGCACGTTGACCTGCGCGATATCGGTATTCGTGCCGGGTTTGAACGTCAAGGTCAGCGTATAACCGCCGTTGTTGTCGCTCTCCGACGAATAGTAGATCATATCCTCGACGCCGTTGACCTCCGCCTCAACAATCGCGGCGATCGTATCGGCGATCACCTGACTGGAAGCGCCGGGATAACTGGCGCGCACCATGATCGCCGGCGGTGCGATTTCCGGATATTCGGCCACCGGCAGTGTGAACAGCGAAAGCAGTCCGGCAATCACAATCAGAATTGAAATCACCATCGACAGCTTCGGACGGTTGACAAAGAGATCGGTAATCATGATTCGTCAGAGCTCCGAAGCGACAGGCACAACCGGCATTCCGGGGATCACCTTGTTGGTTCCGTCACAGATGATTTTTTCACCCACGCTCAGATTTTTGAGCACAATCCGCCGCATTCCGACGGTTTCGCCAAGCCGGACATTGCGCCGTTTGGCCAGATTGTCGGGACCGACCACATAAACAAAATCGCCCTTCGCGTCGGTCAGCACCGCCGTCACGGGGACGGAAACCTGCTTTTTGTCGCTCTTCTTGCGGATTGCCATGGTGACAAAACCGCCGGGGGTCAACAGTTTTTTGGCATTCTGGAAAACCGTCCAGATCCGCAGCGTGCCCGTGCCGGAGTCCACGGTATTGTCCGTAAAGGCCACATAGCCCTTCTCGTCGCAAATCTGCCCGTTGGCCAGACGAACCTCCAGATCCGCGGTCTCCCCGATCTTGTCGGCGCCGCCGTAATCCAGATAATCGCGTTCACTGAGCGACACGGTGATATAAACCTGATCGACCCGCGTGATGGTAACCACCGGGTCGCTGTTCGGCGTCACGTAGTTGCCGGAGGAAAAACGGCTCTTGCCAACCCGGCCGGCGAGGGGAGCATAGAGTTTGGTGTAGCTCAAATCGTTTTCCGCATCGAGCAGATCGGCATTGGCCTTGGCCAGCTTGGCCTCCGCCAGATCGAGGGCGCGCCGGGCGTCGTCGAGCTTGCTCTGGGAAATTGCGTTGCCTTTGGCCAGACGTTCGTTGCGGTTGTATTCGGTCTTGGCATATTCCAGTTCCGCCTTGCTGGCGGCCACATTCGCCTTGGCGGCATCGGCCTTGGCGCGGTAGGTGGTGTCCTCAATGGTAATGAGCAGATCCCCCTTCTTTACCATTCCGCCTTCGCGGAAAAGCGTCTTGCCGATGAATCCGGACACCCGGCAGTTCACATTGACCTGCGCGTAGGCCTTGACCGAACCGATGTATTCGCGCGCGGCGGCTCCGTAGATCAAAGTAGACTCACTCACGCCAACCGTCGGCGCCGGCCGCCGCGGAGGCGCCGCCGCCAACAGAGCGGAACCGGGAAATGCCGCAGCCATTGCAATCACCAAAAAAAGAGTACGGGACATTCCATTCATGAAAAAAACTCCTATGCTATGTGAATTTCAGTTTCTGTGTAAAAAAAATCGTTGCGGGGGATCGAATCTGTTATCCGGTCGACGCGCTTCAGATCTCCCCGATTACATCGTGCATTTTGCAGACAATGCGTTCAAACATCTGCTGCTCTTCGGGGGACAATTTCCCCGTGAGGCGCATCAAGCGCTCTGCGCAAGCCATTTCAAAGGCATCGCTGCGGCTGCGCATATTGTCGGAAAGCCGGATTTTGACCGCGCGACGATCTTCGTCGCTCTGACGCCGTTCCAGAAAAGAGCGGCGCACGAGCAAATCAACCATCCCGGATGCGCTCGCAGGCGTAATACACATGCGTTCCGCCAATGATTTCAGGCTGACGCCCTCCGGATAATCCAGAGTCATGACGTAAATTGTGCGCAGCATTTGCGTCTGACTGACGGTAAGATCGCGGAAAGAGATCGTGCCGTCCTCGCCTTTGCGCAGTGTTTCATCCCCGATAAAATAGACGATCGTCGCCAGTTTCCGCCAGAATTTTCCAATATCCGTCATGCTTGACAACCCCTGTGCTTTTTAGTTAGGACTTCTTTAATATACACGTTCCCAAATCTAAAATCAAGAGGGATTTTGATTTTTTTCCACGGAAACACATGCACGGACAATCGTCCCGTTCGACGGGGGCGGACGGAGCGGACACGGTCGGCTACGGAGCGGGGAAAATATCGCGCCAGAGTTCGGTTTTGGCGCGCAGCACGCACCGCCAGAAGCCTTCTTCGCGGCTTAATTCAAGGTGGTATTCGGATGTCTCCGCCCCTTTCCGCCAGCCCGAAAGGGGCGACACGGCGGCAAAAATCTCTTCAATCATCGTCTGCGTCAGTCCGCTGTCCCCGATCAGCCGAATCCGGCTCCCGGGAGGAACCACCCGCCGGAACGCGAAAATCGTCAGATTGGAGATCAGCCGCTCGCGCGCTTCGGTCGGCACAAAAATCTTCTCCGAGCGCGGCTCGACCTGCACAATTTCCCCGCGCGGCGGTTCCCCTTCCGGCAGCATCCACATGCAGCCGCCCGCAGAGAAGAGAAGAATTCCGAACACCACGCTCCGCAAAACGCGACGCGAATTTGGGCAGTATTGTCTTTTCATCGGTTTTTCCTGAAAAAATCTAAAATCGGCTCAGGATCGCGCAAACAATGAGGATGATGCTTGCAACCGGGCTTTTCCACCAGTGTCGGCGGTGCCCCCAATTCGGTCAGACGCCGCGCAAGCAGCAGGGAATTTTCCTCCGGCGGCACCACTTCGTCCGCCAGAGCCGTCAGCATCAGCACCGGCACATGCGTTGCAGCCAACTCCCGGGCGCAGTCGACAGGATTGCCCCGAAACGCCAACGCCTCCGCTTCGCTCATCCCCCACGCCGCCAGACACCGCAGCCACGAATCCGCGTCCCCCGGCCCGCGACCCTTGCCGCCGGGCCAACTCTTGAAATCACAGACCGCATTGTCCAGATACAGCGCCGAAACCCGCTCCGGATGCAGCAGCGTCCAACGCGTCGCGTCCAAGCCGCCCCGGCTGTATCCCGCAATCGGACACCGCAAGGCAAATCCCCGCGACGTCAGAAATTGGTACAGCAAATCCATTCGCCGCATGGCTTCCTCCGAGCCGTAGAGTTCCCCGATGTCGATATTCGCCACGTGGTATCCCTGCCGGAGCCGCGCAAAATCCGCGTCGGGAAACGCTCCGAAAAACCGTACCCGCCAATACCACGGGCGATTCGGCGGCGCCTCGACATTCGGCCGCACCAGCACACAGGAGATCCCTTCCAATTCGAAGTCCCGGC
>JAQUYX010000152.1 GCA_028691615.1 Victivallaceae bacterium | reverse complement strand
GTGCTCTTCCGATCTTGAGCCGGGAGATTGTGACGCTGCTCGAATCCGATACGCTGGCTCATGCGATCGAAACATTTGCCACCACGCGGCTGGAGGAGATCGTCGTGCTGGACAATGTCGGCGATTTGCGCGGCGTGATCTCGCTAAGCGACCTATTGCATTACAGTCTTCCCGAGCACCTGCTCTGGATGGAAGACCTTTCTCCGATTTATCAATTTCAACCCTTTGCCGAGATGCTCAAAAGCGCGGGAGACACCCGCGTGGCCGACGTCATGCGCGATGAATTCATCACCGTTTCTGAAGAGGTTCCGGCAATTCAGCTGGCCAAGCAGTTCTGGAGCACCAAGGTCCGGCAGCTGGTCATTGTGAGCGCGACCGGAAAACTCGTCGGCGTCGTTGATCTGGGTGAATTTTGTTCGCGGCTTTTCTGGGAATAACATCAGGCAAAAGGAATATCAATCAAAAATGGACAATGAATCGAATACAGACAGCATGCCGATGAAGGCGATGCTGACCCGCTTCGGAATTTTGCTTGCAGCAGCACTGGCGGTCGGCTTCGGCGGCGGATTGACCGTGTTGGAATCGCATCAGGCGATTGCCTGCGCCGTTTTCATCGGAATCATCTTTGGGACACTGTTTTTCTGGGGATTCCGTCTGGCCATTGCTTTTTTGGGCTTGGCGGTGCTGATCTTCACGCGTTCCCTGACGGTGCCGGCTTTTGTGCAGTCGTCCTCTCTGGAAGTGATTTTATTTCTGGTCGGCATGATGATTATTGTCGGCGCATTGCGCGATCTCGGTTTTTTTACCTGGATTGTGCAGCTGATTGTGGCCATGCCAAACCTGACCGGCAAAAAATTCATCGCGGTTACGGCGGTCGCTTCGGCGCTCTTGGCTTGCGCGGTCGATGAGGTCACGTCGATCATCTTCGTCTCCACTTTGATCTTTCAGGTTTGCGACCGGCTCAAATTAAATCCGACCCCCTACATTCTGATCGCCGTACTGGCGACAAACGTCGGCAGCGCTGGCACGATGATGGGCAATCCCGTCGGTATTTATATCGGCACCAAAGGCGGACTGACCTTCGGCGACTTCATGATGTGGAGTTTTCCAATCATGCTGGTCGCTTTGTGTGTAACGATCATTTTTCTGCTTTATGTTTATCGGAAACAGCTGGCGGAATTTGACATCCGGCTCAAGGAGCGGCTGGCGCAAGGGTTGACGCTTGCTCCGGTGGTCAAAGTTCCTTATGGCAAAGGGTTGCTGCTGCTGGCGCTCACAGTTCTGGCGATCGCCTCACACCATCCGACCGAGAGTCTGCTGGGGCTGGGCAAAAACAGCGTGCTGCTGGTCGCCCCGCTGATCTGCGCCGGAATCGTGATGATTCTGAAGCCCAATCGCGCACGTTATTATGTCGAACGGGAAGTCGATTGGTGGACCTTGATTTTCTTCATGTTGCTCTTCGCCGTGGCGGGAACGTTGGAACATACCGGCGTGGACAAGGTGATGGCGGGCTATTTCGCCGGCGCATGCGGCAAGACAACCGGCGTACTGGTTCCGGTGATCTTCGCGGTATCGGCAGTCGGTTCGGCTTTTGTGGACAATGTGATCTTTGTGGCGGCATTCTGTCCGGTGATTGAGCAGCTGGCACATTCCGTCAAGGATTTTCCGCTCTGGTGGGCGTTGCTTTTCGGCGCCTGTTTCGGCGGCAACATCACCATGATCGGAAGCACGGCGAATATCGTGGCACTCGGGATGCTGGAAAAACGTTCCGGAAGCAAAATCACCTTTCTGCAATGGTTCAAGGTTGGCGCGTTGGCGACACTGATCTGCGGAACGGTCACTGTCGTGCTGCTGCTGTTGCTTGAACCGCTCATGCCGGATCGCCGCAGCGATGTGGACAAAGGCAAAGCGCAAGTCGAAGAGCTGATTCAGCAGCAGAAATAATCGAGCGGCTGCGGCCGTCGGATTTTTCCCAAAAATACAAGAGTCTCCGGGTTCGTCCCGGAGGCTCTTTTTTTTCCGGTTGACTTTTTTCCCGTATACAAACAAAAGGAAAGGAGTCGGAATTATGGCGACTGTGATTCAATCAGCACAGGGCGAAGAAAAACGCAACTATCAGAACAAAGTATCCGCCTACGCGATCCGCTATCTGGTGTCAAACGCGGCAAGCAAGGAGGAGGCATTTGCCGTCGTGCATGCCCAGGCGCCCGGATCGGTTCAGAATCTTCGGTACGCGGGGATGAAATTCGAGGGACGCACCGGAGATCTCATTGAAATTACCGCGCAATATGAGGAAGGGGAAACTCTGCTGCCGGATTCCGGAGACGTTGATGCGGAACCAACCATCTCCTTTGACTGCTCCGCCGTCTCAAAGCATATCCTTTGCGCGCTGGAACAGACGAAGCATCCCAACAGCGCAAAAGATTCCGGCAACATGATCGGGTGGAACGGCCGCACCGGACGGGAAGCGGAATATGCCGGAGTCAATATTGTCACAGCCTCCATGCGCATTGCCATTACCAAAAAAATACGTATGAGCAAGATCAATCGAACTTTCATGTCGATGATCGCCAATCTTACCGGCAAGGTGAACGATGCCCCGTTCCGGGATTGGAATGCCGGAGAAGTTTTGTTTCTCGGCGCCAGCTATACGGGCGTCGACAAACGCAGCGAACAAATTACCGTAACCTATCACTTTGCCATCCAGCTCAACGAGCCGCGTTTGCAGATTGAAATTCAGGACCAGATGCAGACGCTTTCCAAAAAAGGCTGGCAGTATCTCTGGTACATTTCCGAACAGCGGGAAGACGCCTCGACCTTGGCGCCTCGCAATCTCATCACGGGGGCTTATCTCGCAACCATTTATCCGGAGGCAAACTTTTCTCCGCTCGGTCTTTCCCGCAAAACCATCGCTTAACCGCTTAATCAAGGAATCCGATCATGTATTTTCCTGCTATTGCATCCCATGACGGCTCTTTCACTTCGGCGCTCAGAGCAAACGCGCTATCGAGCTTGCTCAACAGTCTGCCACCACAGGGAGGAACCATGCCGCACGCAGTCGGAGACGGCGGAGATCTTCGTCTGACGATTCAGAATAGGAGCGACAAGACACTCGATGCGGGGGCGCCAGTCGTAATCCTCGATAAAATTTTTCCTGAAGAAATGGCGGGAGGCGACTGGCGCAATTTCATTTTTAACGTGACTGGCGCGACCGATCCGACGCAGCCTTTTCTGGTGCTCACCACCGCTCTCAAACCGGACGAACCGGGAGAAGCCATGGCCGCAGGAATGGTATTTGTCTCGCTTCTGATTGCTTCTCCGCAACATGAGTACGTGACTCTTGGGGAAGATGGCTGCTTGAAAAGCGCGAAGACCGGGATGGCTCGGATTCTTTGGAAAAGCAGGGAAAGCGGCATGGCAAATACCCTTCTGCTGCTTGGCTTTACTCCCCCACCGGCCCCATCCGAATACATTGGCCCGTTCGGGGTGAAGTACGACCCGGTTTCTGGCATGTTGTCGATCAAAGACACTTCGTTCGACGCCTCGCAATTCGCCGGGAGAATCACAGTTGGAACGGAAGTATTCCTAATCCCGATCACCAATCTCGCGCCGAGGCAGGGGCAACTTTATGTGTTTCTGGAATACATCGTCCGTGAGGATGGCAATTCCGGATATTCATACGGGTTTGCGATCGCGAATAAAACACCGTCGCCGGGATTGCGGTACTGGTGCAGACGCATTGCGCATATTGCGATCGCCAACGGGAATGTTTCCGTTACGCAGGTTCACACGGGAGGCGATCTGGAGGTTTTCGGAAGGTGGTGCGACTGATGAAATGGAGCGATTACGGTTTCCCCGATCCGGGAATGGTTCCCTTCTCCACGGGGGTGAAAGGATTATACCATGCTTACAATGAGCGGAGGGCGATCGTTAATTCCTATCCGAGCGTTATTTGGGGAGATAACGGAGAAGTGCTTAATTATGGTGGGAGATATATGACAGAAACCGGGGTGGGGTGGAGTGGAGTATGGTCTTTTTTCTATGCGGATCCTACCTTTTGCAACACGCTGGGCGTGGGGGGTGTGGATAATATGCATCAGTTTGACTGGCTTTTATCGACCCTGTGCGGATGTTACGCAAACCCCGCGCTGGGAATCGATGAATATCAAACCGGCAGCACATACCAATCGGTATGGACCTTTGACGATCTCATTGCGAAGGCGGCGGAGGTCAGCGGGGACCCGGTCGTTCCGTCTGCGGTGCAGGGAACCAATTATTTGCATGATGATAAATTGCGACTCACCCCGGTTTTTTCCCGGAAGTGGGCGAAGGCGCGGTATCACGCTTTGAATCTGCTCCGGTATCTGCCGCGGTTGTATAAGGATCATGGCCCCATGTCTATATCTGATCTAGTGGAGCTTTGGGAATTGTATGACGCATCCGGGGATTATGAACTTTACGACGCTCAGGAATAAAAAGGAGAAAAAGAAAAAATGCAGAAAATATCAAGCATCCTGATGATTGCCGGAGGGAAAGCAAGTTTTACCGATTCATACGGAAACAGCGCGGCAGCGCCCAATCTCAAAATCGGAATTTCCGCCTTGCTGGAATTGGATTTGCGAACCGGTGAAATCGATCCCGATTCCGGGGAACTTGCCTGCTACCCGTATGCGCAATTGGCGACGGCGACAAGTTTCTATCTGGCGATCGACAACGATTATGACGCTGATACCGCACCGCAACTTCTGCGTCTTTCCGGAATCACGCTGACGGGCGGCGCAGGGCAACCGACCCGAATTACCGCACAACTTCCGAATACAGCCACTGCCGGGTTGCGTGCCGCGGTGGACGCTGAGGAAAGTGTGGTGCTGAAGGCGGAGATCGGAGGAATGTCCGCTTCCGGCGAAGGCGAAGAGATTGTGACCGAGACGGTATTTGTCTTTGGTTTTGTATTGACGTTGAGCAATCGCGTTTATTTCGGGGAAGGAGTGGAAACGCCGGAACCGGTGACGGATTATTACACAAAAGTCGAAACCAATGCAATTTTTGCAAACTATACAACGTCGGCAGAAGTTACTGCGAGCCTGGCACTATGCGTCACGACGACGGAGCTAACTGAAACGCTCGCGTCGTACAGTCTGGCGACGCACACCCACGATTATAGCACGACGTTTGCCGCGATCGATCACACACATGACTTCAGCGCCACGTTTGCGGCACTCTCCCACTTTCACCCCCTGTCGGACGTGTCAAACCTGTCCGATCTCTCGGATACGTATTCCGTTGTCGGCCATACGCACGACTTCAGCGCCGTTTATGCGGCAGTCGACCATACGCATGATTTCAGCGCCGTTTATGCGGCAGTCGACCATACGCATGATTTCAGCGCCGTTTATGCGGCAGTCGACCATACGCATGATTTCAGCGCGACGTTTGCCGCAGCAACGCATCACCATGCGCTTTCGGCATTGTCGGACGTGGCCGCGACGGGAATCGCGGACGGGCAGGCGCTGGTGTGGAGCACCAGCGAAAACAAATTCACCCCGGTGACGATCTCGACAAGCGAGAGCACCCATAGCCACAGCAACAAAGCCGTCTTGGACACTGTGACCGCTGCTGTGGTGGATCATTCGCATAGCCATAGCAACAAGACGATTCTGGACACGATCACTTCGGAGCTGATTGCAGAGATCACGACCAATACGAACAATTTGTCCGGCGTGGAATCGGCGTTGGCAACCATCACCGGAACGGAGGGATAAATGATGGACGGAACAAGAAAACACCTCCTTTGCCGGACGTATCAATACAGCGGTTGTGCATTTGATCTCCCGGAAAAGATTTTTGACTTTGACGCCGGACATGTGCGAAAGCTCCGCCTCCGCACGATCGCGCGGGGCTATTGGCTCCCGGATGATTTCCTTTTCTGCTCGATTGCCAACCTGACAAAAGCGTACAACGGGATTGGCCCGGAGCATTGGAGCAAACGCCTGCGGCGGGTGTTTACCTTCCTTTTGTCGCAACTGGAAGCTCCGGCATTGGTCACGACTTTGATTTTGCAATCGGCGGGAGTTATTGGAAATTCACGATTGCCAATTTGCGCCTTGCGTACAATTCCTGCCGGGACGGCATCGCCTTCGTCGGGATTGCCGCGGCGATTCTTTGCCAGCTCTTCGGCTGGATGGCATGGAAGGAGGCGAAAAAATGAGTGAACCGATGACGATCTTTTTCGTTGGCCTGCTCTGGGGGGTCATTCAACTTTTGATGTCGGCAATTCTGGGATGGCTTGCCTACGAGATTCGTTGTCTTCGCCACGATGTGGGACACCGGGTTCATGTGGCGGAGTGCGAACGAAGAATGATCGAACAATCCCGGCGTTTAAAAAATTTGGAACGGATCAAAAAAGAAAAGAAGGTAGCTGCATGAAAAAGATTTTTTGTGTTATTTTGGTTGTGGTGGCGCTCCTGCTCACGTTTGCCGGATGTGTCGGCGCATATCAAAGCCAGACCACTGTGCTCGGCATGGAATTGGCGTACAATCCGACGCAATCGGTCACTCCGTCCGTTCGTCTGGGCGTCATCACCCATCGTCAGAATGTCGCGGCCAAAGACGCGCTTCGTAGGATGCACAATCAAATTCGGATGTACGATGTATCGCTCTGGACTGGCTCCGGCACCGTGGAGGGACTTTTGAAGATTCAATAATGGTTGCTTTTTGCCGGAAAGATGGTATTGTATGCACCAGCATTCAACATGAGGAAACAAGAGATGACGGAATTGATTTTGGAAACCACCCGGCGCGATGAAATGATCGACATCACCTCGCGCATCAACGCAAAACTCCCCCGACGCTCCGGCTCCGGCATCTGTCTGGTTTTCTGTCCGCACACCACCGCGGGAATCACGATCAATGAAAATTGCGATCCCGACGTCAGGCACGATCTGCTGGCAAAGTTGGACAAACTGGCCCCGCATACGGAGAGTTTTTATCGGCACAGCGAAGGCAACAGCGCTGCACATCTGAAAGCAACGCTCGTCGGTTTTTCCCAGACGATCCCGTACCGGGACGGAGCGCTTC
>JAQUYX010000151.1 GCA_028691615.1 Victivallaceae bacterium | reverse complement strand
TCCAATTTTTCTGCGCCACCGCAATGGTCGGAGAAATGCAGATTGAGCTGATCAAACCCGTATTCGGCGTCGAAGCTTACGACCGCTGGATGAAGCTGCATGGTCCCGGACCGCACCACATCAAGGGGTGCGTTCCCGACGGACTCATCGACAAGGTTGCCGAAGAATTTGCAGCACGCGGGCTCCCGATCACCCGGCAGGGGCGTTTCTTTGAAGACGATCACCGTTACCCGGACACGATTGAGGCGCTGGGGTTTCAGTACGAGCTGGGCAACTGCGTGCCGGTCACTTCGCTTACCGAAGAGATGGTGCGCTGGTATCCGCCGAAACAAGCATAAGGGGGCGCAATCATGACAAAACAGGATTTGATTTCCCGGATGGAAGGCCGTTTTATCAGTCAGATTTGCGGGGCCAGCTCCGACATACAGCGCACGATTGCCAACTGGACAAAGCTGATGAACGTCGGGCCGTGGCTCGTGCTGAACAGCAGTCCTGCGACGATTTCCAACCTCCTTGCCAACAATAAGCCGCTGCCGGAGAATGCAGATTTCCACAGCTATTGCGCGCTTGCGTCGCTGGGCAATGTCCAGCTGGAATTTAATCAGCCGCTTTGGGGCGACGACGCGCTGCCGGCGTTTCTCGATGCCAACGGCGAGTCCTGGCACCATTTCAAGGAACACATCACGCCTGCGGACGCGGTGCTCCAAACCGGACGCGAGTATCTGGAAACAAAAGGGCTCGACATTGTTTCCTACGGAGAAATCGATCAGGATCGCTACCTCAATGTCGGCACTTACGCCGCCGTGGGCGTCAATCTGGAGCTGGGAAACACCGGACGCATTCAGTTTCCCCCGGAATATCAGCGCAACTACCCCGAAGGCGACCACGCATCTTCGCTGGCGGAAAAAAGCCGCCAGTGGCATGCCGGAGAATTGATCTTTGTGACCGATCACCTCGAGAACGCATTGTCCGCATGGGTGAAATATCTTCAGGTCGGCCCCTGGCGCATCCAAACCATTGACGACGCAATCGTATCGGACGTCGTGATGGACGGCCACGCCGCGGACGGCGGAAAATTCCGCTGCCGGATCGGACGCTGCCGCTGGGGGGACAAGCGTCTCACGGTGATTGAGCGCGGCTACGGCATTGCGCCGGTGGCGGAATATGCCTTCCGGAGCAAACGCGGGATGTTTGCCGTGTCCTTTCAAGTCGACCCCGGAAAATTTGACGCAAAAGTCGCCTATTTTGCGGAGCGCGGTATTCCGGTGCGGCTGGGAGGGCGGCTTTTCGGCGAACGCTTTGCGCTGCTGGATACGGAATCGATTCTCGGGGTGCGCATCGCGCTCTCCGATTTCGCCGGGACCGACGACGGCGTCGAAACGACCTTTCCCGCCTTTTAATGCAAGGCAAGAAGGAGCCGGAGAAGTGGCAAAAATAGTGATCGGCGTCGATTTCGGGTCCGATTCCGTACGGGCCGTGGCGGTGGACGCAGGAGACGGACGCCCCTTGGGGGATGTTTCTGCGGAATATCCGCGCTGGCGGCAAGGCCGCTACTGCGACCCGGCGGCAAGCCGCTTCCGGCAGCATCCGCTGGATCATCTGGAGGGGTTGGAAAAAACTGTGCGCGATCTCGCTGGTATGATCGACGCCGGTGCGGTCGTCGGGCTGGGGATCGATACGACCGCATGCACGGTGGCGCCCGCCGACCGGACGGGAACGTTGCTGGCGCTTTCCCCGGAATTCGCGGACGATCCGGATGCCATGTTTCTGTTGTGGAAGGATCACAGCGCCGTCGAAGAGGCACAGAGAATCACCGCCGCGGCACGTGCCGAAGAGTATGATTACACGCAATTTTGCGGGAACTCCTATTCTGCGGAGAGCTTCTTTGCCAAGGTGTTGTATCTTTTGGAACACAATCGCAAGATCCGGGAAGCGGCATTTACATTTGTCGATCACGCCGATTGGCTCACTGCGGTGCTTTGCGGCTGTACCGATCCTTTCCAAATGACATGGAACTTGGGAGCGGCGGGGCATAAGGCGCTATGGAATCCGGGTTGGGGCGGGCTGCCTCCTGAGGGATTTTTCCGACGCGTAAGTCCGCTCTTTGCCGGGATTCGCGACCGCGTTTACCCTGCCGGGCGAATCCGCCGCTCGGAAACTGCGGCGGGGAAACTCTCCCCCGAATGGGCTGCAAGATTCCATTTGCCGGGCGATGTGATCGTATCGACCGGCGCGATGGATGGACTTGCCGGCGTAATCGGCTGCGGGATTCGTCCCGGACGCGCTGCGCGGCTCTTGGGAACCTCGGCGAGCGATCTCATCCTGACCGGACAACTGGCCGGGCCGATTCCGGGGGTATCCAGTCAGATGGACGACTCTTTGTGGCCGAACATGACGACGCTTGAATTGGGGCAGTCCGCGTTCGGCGATGTTTACGCATGGTTCAAACGCTTCATCGGGTATGGCGGAGAAGTTTCATGGGAGCAACTGAACAAAGATGCGGCTGCGGTTTCCCCGGGCGCATCCGGCACGGTCGCGCTGGATTGGTTCAACGGACGCCGCGCCCCTTGCGGCAATCAGTTTCTGCGCGGTGCGCTGGCGGGGCTGTCGCTGGGAACGACTCCTCCGATGGTGTTTCGCGCGCTGATCGAGGCGACGGCATTCGGGTCGCGTGCGAATTTCGATCTGGTCGCGAGACACGCAATTGCCGTTGACGAGGTGGTTTCCGCCGGAGGGATTGCCGAAAAATCGCCTCTGGTCATGCAGATTTGTGCGGATGTCATTCAACGTCCCATCGGAATCATCAAGATCGGACAAATCAGTGCGCAGGGGGCCGCGATCTATGCGGCAACCGCCGCCGGAGTGTATTCCAACATTGCCTCTGCGTCCGCGGCGATGGCGGGGCGATGCGGCAAAATCTATCGTCCGTCGCCGGATACGGCAGAAATTTATGACGCAATGTACGGTCGCTATCAGACGCTTGGCCGTGCGCTGGAATCGCCGGTTTTTGCCACAATGCCGAAGATAGACCATCCGAATTGACCGGAATCCGGGGCGCGATCCCGCACTGGGGGCTAGCTTGGGCGCTCAGCGGGACGGCGATGTCTCGTCCTTTTCACTTTCCCGGTTGAGATGTTGCTTTCGGAACTCACTTGGCGGCATTCCCGCGGCCTTTCGGAATTTACTGCTGAAATGGAACGCCGAGCAGTAGCCGAGCCGTTCGGCAATTTCCCCAATCGTATATTCGTCCCGCAGCAGCATCAGACAGGCGCGGCGGTAGCGCTCGTTTTCAAAATATCGCCCCGGCGACATTCCTGTCGCCGCCCGGAAAACCGCCAGAAACCGCGATGCGGAGAGGTGCACGCTGTCGGCCAGTTCTTCGAGCGGGGACATCTTTTCGGCACGGGACAGAAACTGCATCACCGGGAGGATTCTGCGGGTATTGTAATGGAAAGTGTCGCCGGATGCGGTCCGCCGCCCGAACCGGATCAGATCCGCACAGAATCCCGCCCCCAGAATCTGCTGTTCGAGCGACTCGGAAAAATTGAGATTGCGCGGAAGCGCCACAAGCGTTTCCATGCGGCGGATCAGCGACGCATTTTCCGTGGCGGAGATTACCCGGGGCAATTCGTACTGCGACAGGACATCGAAAACCGTCATGGCGCGAAAACGAAAGTGCATCCATAAACTGACCGCCGTCGCCGGAGTGTCCATGTCAACGATCCGGTGTGTCTGTCCGGCCGGAATGAAAATCAGATCTCCGGCATGCGTTTCGAAGGATTCCCCGTTGCGGCATTCGACATGCGCGGCGACTCCTTCACAGGGAGGTTCTCTCATGCAGCAGAGATGAAAGGGCATCGTCCGCCAGCCGGTGTCGTGTCTTCTTGGAATTTGGGTTCGACTGCCGATCACGTAATCAAAACTCACCTGAAGGGCAAGGGCATCGCGTGTTCGTTCCCGGTCGCAGGGAAGGCAGAAGAGCGGGTCGATCATTTCGTGTATGCTTTCAATAAAATTATCCATACCATTTTTCAGATCGTACTGTAATGTAATCTCAGAATCAAAAAAAGCAACTTCTCCAAGGAGGAATATCATGTATTTTGAAACCGGAAAACTCAAGGCGCGGCTTCGGAGCGGCTCTCCGACTTTTTTCGGCTGCGTTATGGATTGCCGGACCGGGATGGTCATGGAGGCTTACAAGCATGCCGGATTGGATGCGGTGATGATTGACCGCGAACATACTTGCCTCGACAGAATCAATGTTCTGGAATTGGTACGTGCCGCCAGACTGTCCCAACTTCCCTGCATGATCCGGGCGTCCCAGCTGGCTTACGCGGAAATCAATCCGCTGCTGGATCAACTGCCGGACGGAATTTTCGTCCCGCGCATTCGCAGCCGCGCCGATGTGGAGGAGCTTATGCGGATTGTCAAATACCCGCCGCACGGCCAGCGAGGATGCGGCGCAAGTACCTGTCCGGCAGGGAAATATATCGGCTGGAAGGGCGGACCATACGAGATGACTTCAACCTTAAATCGAGATACGGTCGTCGGCATTCAGATCGAAACGAAAGAGGCGTTTGAGTCGCTCGACGATATCCTGTCCGTGCCGGGGCTGGACGTGGCGGTGGTCGGCAACGACGACCTCAGCGTCGGCTTGGGGATTCCCGGCCAGTTTCAGAGTCAGACCTATCAAAATGCCGTGCGTAAGATTATCGCCGCCTGTCGGAAACATGCAGTCATTCCCGGGATTGCCGGCGGCGATCCCGAATGGGTGCGCTTTTGGCTGCGGGAAGGAATGAAAGTCTTCTGGGTCTGCGACGATCCCGGCCTCCTCTGGCACGGGGCGAAACATACGGTTGATTCCCTGCATCAGGTTTTGGAAGAGGAGCATGTCAAGAGATGACTGCAACACTGCAAGAACGCATTGCTTCGCATCGGGTTCCGCCGGGAAGCGTGACGCTCTTCTATCTCGGGCAAGCCGGATTTCTGATCAAGGACTCCGCCGGAACGGTTGGCGGGCTTGATCCATATTTGTCCGACGTGCTTGAAAATGAGAGCGGGGCGTACAAAAGACTGATTCCCACGGTGATGAAGCCGGAGGAATTTTATGCGGATTTGCTGATCGCAACCCACGCACACGGTGATCATCTGGACACCGGGCTTCTCCGGGTCGCCGCGGCAAACAATCCGCAACTGCGGTTTCTCGGGAGTCCCGACTGCCGGGAAATCTGCCGGAACGCGGGTTTTGCAGACGATTGCATGACGATTCTGGCGTGCGGGGAAGCAGCCGAACTTTGCCATTGGCAATTCCGGGCTGTTCACGCCGATCATGGAGCACTCGCGCCGGATGCCATTGGACTACTGCTTGAAATCGGCGAGGTTCGGCTCTATTTTACCGGAGACACTTCGGTCTGCCCGGAACGGATTGTCGAATCGCTGGGCAAGGTGCCGGTGGATTTGATGGTGGTCCCGGTGAATCCGGCCTATGGCAATCCGGGTGCAAAGGGCGCCGCGGAACTGGTTCGGGCAGTCGCACCGCGCATTGCGGTCGCTTCGCATTTCGGGATGTTTGTGGAACATGGCGGCGTGCCCGGCGATTTTCTTGCCGAGCTGGGAGACGGCGGCAGGACAAAGGCCGTCGTGTTGGCTCCCGCCGAATCACTGACGCTGGGGCAAAATGGAGTTTTCGTTACCGAGACTGCCGCCGCTTTTCAGCGGCGCACATCGACAGAAACAACAAACGGTTTTTTTCGGAAAACATCCAAAATTTAATCAATGAGAGGAATAAAAAATGACACCGCCGTTGAACAAATTCATCGATCATACCTGCCTCAAGCCTTCGGCCACCGCCAAGGAGATTAAAAAACTCTGCGAAGAAGCCGGAAAGTGGGATTTTGCTTGCGTCTGCGTCCAGCCGGTTTTCGTCGCGCTTGCCAAAAAACTTCTCGCAAAAACCGATGTGAAAGTCTGCACCGTGATCGGGTTCCCGCTGGGGGTCAACAAGACCGCCATCAAAGTTTTTGAGGCCGAGACCGCCCTCAAGGACGGCTGCGAGGAGTTCGACATGGTCCTCAATGTGGGCGCGGTCAAGGCGCGTGACTTTGATGGCGTCCGGCGTGAGATCGCCGCAGTGGTCAAGGCCGCGCAGGGCAAAATTGTTAAAGTCATTCTTGAGACGTTCTATCTGGACGACGAAGAGAAGAGTCTTGCCGCGAAACTCGCGGCCGAAGCCGGTGCCGATTTCGTCAAAACGTGCACCGGATTCAATGCCGGCGTGGCCACCGCGCACGATGTCAAAATCATGAAGGGGGCGATCAAGGACTTTCCCTCCGTCAAGGTCAAGGCCTCCGCCGGGATTCGTTCTCTGTCCGCCGCGCGGGAACTGATCGAGGCGGGCGCGGAGCGGCTGGGTACTTCCGCCGGGGTTGCGATCATGGAAGAGTACCGGACGCAATCAATTTGACTTCGGACGTCCGGCTCGGCCGTTTTTCCTCTTTCTCAAAAAAGATATTTTGGCGGGAAAATTCCCTAAAATAAGGATGTCATATCGATGAAGCCAATCCCTTCGCATCTGCCATGCAGACTAACCATCTCATTTCCCGTCTGGGCGCTTCAGAACACCGAGCCGGGAGGCGCTTACGCCGATCTGGACCGTTTCGTGCGTGAACATGTGGAACGCGGGTTCAACTGCATCCGGTTCGATGACGGCGCCGGACTGATTCATGACGCGGCCGGACGTCTTTGCCGAAGCGTACCGATTGTCGAGCCGTATCCGGGCGCAATGGGGGAGATTCGCCAGAGCTGGTGTACCGGAAACGGCGGCGAATGCGATCTATTCGGACGGCTTGTCGCACTTCTGGAAGCGGCAAAGAAATATGATGTGTTTGTCATTTTGTCAAGCTGGTATTATCTGCATACTTATTGGTATTGCGGCGACCAGTTGCGCAACGGAGAGCTGCATGCGCTCGACCCGCACGAACGGTTTCGTTATTTTGGGGAAGAACTCGACCGGATTCTGACAGAACTGAGGCACCGCGGCCTGCTCGACCGCGTGGCCGCCGCAGAGGTCTTCAACGAAGCGGACGGCCTGCCGTTTATCAATGGATACGACGGGGTGAATCATCTTTCCGTCGAGGAACGGCGGAAGTTTCGCGCCAAACATGAGGCGGCCATCGCGTTT
>JAQUYX010000150.1 GCA_028691615.1 Victivallaceae bacterium | reverse complement strand
TTGCCTGTTCTGTCATCCCGCAATGTTATCCAGGGGCCACGTTTCGTAGCGAATGGACGCTTCATAATCCATACAAGGAAACCGTTCGATACGATCTGGGCTTCCGCGCGTCAGGAAAGATTCGCGTTTCACCGGCTTTGCTGTCTGGAGAAATTCCTCCTGGAAAAAACGCGCTGATTCACTGTGACCTCAGCTCCGGCGAAGAAAACGTCCAGCCCGGCGAAAAAATTTGGTTGTCTGTTTCTGGACATCTGAAGCCTAAAAACAGGAAACCATTCCCTGTTCGGAGCACAATTCCGGTTCGTCCGGTGCAAACGTTGAAGCATGGTTTTTCTTCGAAAGCAAATTTTGTCATGTCGGAAATGGATCAGGTCATGTCCTTTTTTGTTGCCGATCCGAAAAATTTGAATAAATTGTGGAGCGGGCCGGAGGATTTGAGTGGTAAGATCTGGATGGCCGCCACAGAGAATGCCCTTTGCATTGAAGTCGAGGTTGTGGATGATTTGCATGTCAATGCAGAAAAAGGAAATCTGCTTTGGAAAGGAGACTCTCTGCAACTATTCCTGCAAATCCCCGGGCAGAATGGAATTTGGGAGATGGGCTTTGCGCTGCATGATGATAGAAGTTGCTCTTCCTGCGTATGGAAAAAGCCGCAAGGATGTGAGATTCCTTCCAAAATCCCTTTCCGGATTGTGGAGAAAAACAGAAAGATATTTTATTCCATCCAACTTCCCTATGCCGCATTGCATACTTCCCGGAAACAATTAAGCCTTGGCTTTCGCTTCAATCTTTTGGTCAACGACAACGATCTGGGAATTCGCGAAGGCTGGATTGCAGTTGCCGGAGCACACAATGCCCGGGAAATAGAATGTTTTCCCTCTCTCCGGTGCCAGTAGACAAGAGGAATACACGGACAAACGAAAAGCGGAAAAACCCCGGATTTGAGCGCTAGAAGCGGAAATCCGGGGTTCAAAAACATCCTCCCGATCGGGGAATGGAGACGGCACCAATAAAACGTGCGCGCCGTTGTCATCCCCCCCGGTCGGCGAAGTGTGCGGGAGGTTACTTTCTCTTATAACCGCACTTCGGGCAGACGCCGTTGACCATCGTGACTCCGCAGAGCGGGCAACGGTCAATGGTTCCGACCGGTTGATATTCCTGACTCGCGGCATTGACGCCGCTGGTGAAGGTCAGCTTGGCGATATTGAGCTTGTCCTTCAAGAGAGAATACACAATCTTGATCATGCCTTCGACGGTCATGGTCTCTTTGGTGACCACCAGACGGCAATCGGGATAAGCGGTCGCCAACTCGGTCTTAAATGCTTCGCCTTTCATTTTGTTGGAAGGGGCGCCGTTTTTGATGCCCTGTTTTTCGTAGACGGCGAGAATGGCCGGGAGCAACGGATCGTCCTCGCGCAGAATCAGCGCGTGATCGAAGTTTTTCAGAACATCCCAGGCGATCTTCTGAATCTCGTTGCAGGGATAAACCATATTGACCCCGGGTTCGATGGAGTCCTCGACCTCGATGGTGAGCAGCCCGGTATGGCCGTGAAGATACTGCGCCTCGCCCTGAAATTTGTAGAACCGGTGCGCATACTGCAGATCAATCTTCGTGATACTTCTCATTTTTCCCTACTCCTTGTTGGTTGTTGAGGGGACTCATATTTTGTTTTTTTTAGGACGCATGACAGGGGGATTTTGCGGGGGCGCGCCCCTCGCCGGAGGCGGCCAGTTCCCGGGCACACCGCGCGCACAGCCCGCTCAGTCGCCATTCCATGTGGGCAACCTGAAATCCCCGTCCTTCCGGCGGCACAGGCCAGTTCCCGGAAAGCTCGAAATCCTCAATCGCCCCGCACCGGTCGCAGATCAGATGTCCGTGATTGTGCGGGAATCCATCAAAACGGGCATTGACAATCCGATCCATCCGGCAGACGACGTTGAACTGCGCCAATTCGGAGAGAATCCGAAAGACACTCTCCCGCGTGATGGAAGGAATATTCTGTTGAACCTCGTTCCAGATCTGATCCACGGAGGGATGGGTGGGATTGCCCTGAATCGCTTCATATACGGCAAACCGCTGCGGAGTGCATTTGTATTGACGCGTCTGGCACAATTTCTTGAAGTCTTCGTATTTTTTGTTTTCACTCATGGTGATTTTTCCGGCCTTGATCTTCTCGCAATAAATTTTCTCTTTATTTAAAGATAATCTTTATTTAAACAAAATCAAGTTCATAATGAAAAAAAAAGAGAAAATATTCCCCTTTGAATGCAATTTTTTCGCACTTCCGATTTGTAATTTTCCCGCCCTCGTGCTATTCTACCGCACGAAAAAACGCGGGGATGCCCTTCCTCGAAATGCAGGTCCGGGCAATGCGCGCCCCGCGTCTGGTGGGAATATTCCTTCATCCCCAAGCTTTTACAGGAAACAGACATGGAAAAAAACAAACTAATCAAAACCCTCGGCCTGCTTGATGTCTTCTGCATCTCTTCCGGAGCAATGATCAGTTCCGGCATCTTCATTCTGCCGGGGATTGCGTTTTCCCAGATCGGACCGGCGGTTTTTCTGGCCTATCTGCTGGCCGGAATCTGCGCGCTGGTCGGAATTTTTGCGACAATCGAACTGGCGACGGCAATGCCGCTGGCCGGCGGAATTTATTTTTATACGGAACGCAGTCTGGGACCGCTGGCCGGAACGGTTTCGGGGCTGTTGAACTGGAGTGCGATTGCGGCCAAAAGTTCCTTTGCAATCTTCGGCATGTCGGAAATTCTGTTCCAGTTTTTCAACATCGACCCGATTGCGTCCGGAATGGTCATAACCTTGCTGTTTCTCGGAGTCAATCTGATCGGCACCAAGGAGGCGGCGATCGCTCAGGTGGTGATGGTCGTTCTGCTGTTTGTGGCAATGGGAGCATATATTGTTCTGGGATTCCCGGAATGGAAACCGTCGCGGTTTTCGCCGCTCTTTCTGCCGGGCAAAGGGTACTCGTATCTCTGGGCCGAGGCGGCATTTGTCTTTGTCTCCTTCGGCGGCCTTCTCGATGTCGCAAGCGTCTCGGAAGAGGTGAAAAACCCCAAACGAAATCTGCCGCTGGGGATGATCGGGGCAATTCTTGCGGTGACGGTGGTTTATGTGCTGAGTCTGATCGTCACGGTCGGAGTGCTGACGCCGGAACAGTTGTCCAATTCGCGCACCCCGCTTGCCGACGCGGCCAAATTATATTACGGCACGCCGGGCTTCGCGGTCATCACCTTCGGGGCGCTGATGGCCTTTGTCACGACCGCCAATGCGGGAATGATGGCGGCTGCGCGTTTTCCGTATGCAATGGGGCGCGACAGTCTGATTCCGAAATTCTTCAGCCGGACTTACGGCAAACGGAAAATGCCGCTTCCGGCGCTGCTGCTTACCGGCATTGTGATGGCTTGCGCGCAATTTCTTCCGTTGGAAAGATTGGTTTCCATTGCCTCGACGGTGATCATGCTCTCCTTCATTCTGACCAACGTCTCGGTGCTGGTGCTGCGCGAGAGCGGCATTCAGAACTATTGTCCAAGTTTCCGGATTCCTTTTTATCCGTGGACGCCGATCGCGGGCATGGGATTATTCGGAATCCTGATTCTTCAACTGGGGTTGGAGGCGGTTCAAATTTCTATGGGGATTGTGATTTTCGGGATTGTTCTATATTTCATCTTCGGGCGCAAAATCCAATTGGAATACGCGCTGAAAAATCTGATCCGGCGCATCACGCGCAACCGGATTCCCCGGCAGGGATTGGAGCGGGAACTGCGCGAAATCGTCAAAGCCAGAGATGAAATCATCTCCGATCAGTTTGACCATTGCGTCGAGAAGGCTCCGGTTCTTTTTCGCGAACAAAGCTGCACCTTCCCGGAACTGGTTCACGAGATCTTCCATGCATCCGGCGGACTGTCCGTGCGCGCGGGGAAACTCCCTGAGCTACTCATCCGCCGTGAAAAAACATCCAGTACGGCGCTGACGCCCAATGTCGCGATCCCGCATTTGATGATTGACGGGAAAAATATTTTCGAACTGATTATCGTCAAAGTATCCGCCGGGGTCTATTTCAATTCCAACGCGCCGAAAGTGACGGCGGTATTTTTTCTCTTCGGAACCGCGGACATGCGCAATCAGCATCTTCAGGCGTTGGCCGCGATTGCGCAGATGATTCAGCATCCTTCCTTTGAAAAGCGATGGGCAAAAGCGGACAATCCGGAAAAATTGCGCGACCTGCTGCTGCTGGCCAAACGCCGCCGGCAATCCGAATCCGGCAATGAGAGTTAGCTTCGCATGCGGCGCGAAGCATTGTTGTCGTCGTGGCAACGCTCCATTCGTCCGCTCAATAAAAAAAAACTCTTCCCGTTCGGGGAAGAGTTTTTTCTGAATCTGATGTTCCGGCAATTACTTGCGACGGATCTCCAGCTCGGAGGTCAGGCTCAAATACTTCTCGCGATTCTCGCGCACCAGATAGGCAAGCAGCTTCTTCCGGCGATTGACCATCGCCATCAGACCGCGACGGGTGCTGTTATCATGCGGATTGCTGCGCAGGTGCGCGGTAAGTTCCTGAATCCGGCTGGTCAGCAGAGCGACCTGCACTTCGGGAGAACCGGTATCGCCTTCCTGACGGGCATACTTGGCGACGACGGCGTTCTTGGTGGCCTTATCCATTTTTCATCCTTTCGCATCCGGAAGCTCGAACCGCGGACGCACCGTGCGCCGCCGGACTTCTCACTGCCGAACCGTTGTTTAGTCTAGCAATATACACCGGAAGCGCTCTTTTTCAAGCGCCGTTCCCAAAAAAGACGGAGCTTCATCCTTCGAAGCCATTGCGCGATGCATCAAGCCTGCTTGGACTCCTCCGGTTTGGTAAATTTACGCCGCTGGCGAATCTCAAAATGGTGCGGAGTCGACTGCAGCCGGAGATTTTCCATCCCCAGCAATTCGCCCAATTCCCGCCACAGAGCCAAAGACGCAGCCACTTTGAACTTCGTCTCCACAAAAACCACCGTGTTGTCCTCCAGAATGGGACATACCACCAGACGCTTCTCCCCGGGATGCCGCTCGACAATCGTATGAACCAACTTCATCTTCTCAGGACTCATCCGGTCCCAATACAAATAACAGATCACTTCCTGGCCATACTCATTCATCGCCGCGTCCATCGGCAAAATTTTCTCCACAGTAAGACGCGGATTCTCGTTCTCCTCCCGACGGTTGACCGAAAGCTCCAGCATCACCGGCATCTCCGGAGTCAATGTCAACTGCTGCTTCTCCAACTGCGCCATCGCACGGTCGTATAGTGCGCACTCCATGGCGCAATCCATGTCCTCCAGCATGAGAATGCCGAAGATCTTCCCAGAATTTTTGCCATACCTGGTCGCAAACGTGTTGACCATCCCCCCCAACCGGACAATCGCGCCGTCGGGCAGTGCGGCCAGCTCCCGCAAATGATGCGACGCCATATCGTCCGCCAGCGGCGCGAACGCCGCAAACGGGTGTCCGGTCACATAGAATCCCAGCAACTCCTTTTCGTCATGCAAAATCTCTTCCAAATCAAACTCCGGGATATCCGGGATCGGAATGGAATCATTGTCCGAATTGCCCTCTCCGCCCCCCAGCAGATCGAAGAGCGAAGCCTGTCCCAGCGCCTTGTCCCGCGCCTTTTCCGCGGCAAACTTCATCATTGGTTCCGTGATCGCAAGGATCTGGCTGCGCCGCAATCCCAACGCGTCAAACGCCCCCGACCGGGTCAACTTCTCCATCATGCGCGAATTGACCGCGCTCCCGCAACGTTCGCAAAAATCAAGGAAACTGGCGAACGGACCGTTTTTCCTGCGGTCGTCGATGATTGCCCGCGCCGCGACCTCGCCAACGCCTTTGATCGCCCCCAGCCCGAATCGAATACAGCCGTTGGGCGAAGCGAAGTTGATGTTGCTCGAATTGACATCCGGCGGCAGCACCTTGATCTTCATATCCCGGCAGGCGTTGATGAGGAAGGCAATCTCCGTGGCGTTCGCCAGTTCTCCGGTGAGCATGGCGGCCATAAACTCCACCGGATAGTGCGCCTTGAGATACGCCGTGCGGTAGGAAACCAGCGCATACGCCGCACTGTGCGATTTATTGAATCCGTATCCGGCGAACAACTCAATCTTCGCCCAGATGGCGTCGGCGGTCTTTTCATTGATGTTGTGCAGTTTCGCACAGCCTTCGACGAACTTCGACTTCTGCTTGGCCATGACATCGAGCTTCTTCTTGCCGATGGCGCGCCGCACCAGATCGGCGCCGCCGAGCGTGAATCCGCCCAGCGCCTGCACGACCTGCATGATCTGCTCCTGATAGAGCATGATCCCGTAGGTCTCGCGCAGAATCGGCTCCATGCGCGGATCGTCATATTCAATGGGTTTGCGCCCGTGCTTGCACTCGATAAACTGCGGAATGAACTGCATCGGGCCGGGCCGGTAAATCGCCAGCAGCGCGATGATGTGCTCCATGGTGTCCACCCCGAAGGTCTTGCAAAGATTCTGCATCCCCGGAGATTCCAGCTGGAACACCGCCACGGTGTCCCCGCGCCGCAACAAATCGTAGGTCTGCGGATCATCAATCGGAATGGTGGAAATGTCAAAGGGTTTTCCGGTGTTCTCTTCGATCATATCCACGGCGTTGCGAATGATCGTCAGCGTGCGCAAACCGAGAAAGTCCATCTTGAGCAGGCCGAGACTTTCACACGGCACCGAGGTGTATTCGGTAATCATTTCCCCCTGCGCCCCGCGACCGAGCGGAACCAGATTATCCAGCCGCTGGTCGCCGATGATGACTCCCGCCGCGTGAATTCCGAGCTGGCGGTTCAACCCCTCGATCACCTTGGCGTTGTCAAAAACCGTCTTGGCCCACGGCTCGGTCTCCAGAAGTTTCGCCAGATCCGGCGACTGCGCGGCCGCCTTGTCCAGCGTCATCTTCGGCTCTTCAGGGATGAGTTTGCTGATCCGGTCTCCGTGTTCAAAATCATATCCAAGCACGCGAGCGACGTCTTTGACCGCCGCCTTCGCCTTGAGACAGCCGTAGGTGCAGATCTGCGCGACGCTGTTTTCGCCGTATTTGCGCCGGACGTAATCAATCACCTCGCCGCGGCGCTTTTCGCAGAAGTCAATATCGAAATCCGGGGGACTGACCCGTTCCGGATTCAGAAACC
>JAQUYX010000149.1 GCA_028691615.1 Victivallaceae bacterium | reverse complement strand
GTTTTGTTCAATACCGGGTCATAAATGTTGTCTACCTCCACCTTTTGCGGGAAAACAGTTTCTTGTTTCAAGGTAATGGGAGAAGCATTTGCCAGTGTGACTGTTCTTCCGATACCGCTTCCGGTGATGGTGAACGTATTTGCCGCCAGAATATGACTATTGACAGACTCGTCGGTAAGAGGAGTCTGATAACTGCTGGTCATCCCCAATGCGGCTGTCCCGTAATTCAACTGTCCGGATCTGAATTTGATGTAGACCGAGGAGAAGGCAAGCGGAGTTTCATAAGGCGAAAACAAGGTGATCCGGAAGTTGATATTCGCCTGCATCTTCATGGAAACCTTCCCCGCCGTCACCGGAGCGGTTCCCGTTCCGGTATACGTTTCCGGGATCAGTTGCACGGTGATGGAAGGATTGATCTCCAGCGCCTGCAGAGAATAACTTTTCACATTGCCAGTGTAGGTCGGCAACGTGGTCGCGTTCGTCCATGTGTTTGCCGGTACATCGCTGACCGGGGAGGTCGTATCGTTCATGAAAAAATTGATAAAATTTGCGGCGATCTGGTTGCGGATTTTCTCGTCGGAATCGATTTTTCCGAGATATGGAATCGCCGTCTGAAGGTCGCTTACGGTGATGTCCGAAGGGAGGGCGCTTAGATCGTACCGTTCGTGAATGATGCTGCTGTCGCTGCTCCATCCGCCGTTCAAATTATTTGCTTGATTGTAGTACTTCTGATCGTCGCTAATTGCGCAGTAGCGGAAAAGATTGTAGCGCGAAAAACTTTTTACATTGTGAAGGTTGTTTTGTTCGGGATGGATGAAACTGGTCAATGTGCCGCTTGGTGTCGCAGGTTGCGCAATTTTCGAGCCGGAATCAATCCAATCCAGGAAATCTGCGGGCGATTGCGGAAAACCGTTGTATTTCCCACGACTCCATGCGTCCGGCGAAACCTGCCCCATATCCGGAAGGACCGCATAAAGATACCGTCCGGTCAGGCGACGGGTTCCATCGCTTCCGGCCGCACTGACATACTGCCAATTCGGAAGTTTTACATTGAGTCCTCCCGTTACCGGGACTTCCGTCGCGTCGTAGATCGCGCTGTCCGCATTGGTGCTGTTGCTCAAATAGAATTTTCCGGAAGGAAAAAGCAAAGGGATGCCGTCGAGGTACATGGCGTCAAGATTGCTTGTTGTCCGGATGTGACCGAAACGCTGAAGCCCGCGATCGACTGTCGACGATCCGAGAAAATTTTCCTGATAAATCATCATGGATGCGACTGCGCGGTTCAGCGCCGAGAGCGCCAGCGATTTTCCACTGGTCGATTCCCCCGCATATCCAGCCGCCTGCCGCTCAATCAGGGCATTCGAGACGAACACCATCACCAGCGCCAGCAGCAGCGCGATCATCCCCAGCGCCAGCAGCAGTGCCGCGCCCTGTTCCGCGCTTTCACGATTGTTTCGCATCATGCTCTATCCTCCTCAATGGCGGGAAATCAGCGGCTCGGCAGCTTGAACCAGCGCGAAGTCCGCATTCCAAATTGTGTTTTTACCTGCGTCTTGGCCTCTGTGCTTGTGGCCGCGATGTACTTCCGATAGCCGTCCGGCGAGAGCTGAATCATGCTCATATCCAGCACGCCGCTTTGCGTGGCACTTTCCGCCGGCGGGATATTTTGCGTACCATTGAGTGCATCGCTGTACATTCGGAACGTCAGTTCAATGACCCGGGGGATGAGGATGACGTTGGACACCGAGCCCGAATTGTCGTCGGTGAAATTCATCAACAGATTGTTGTTGGTTGTGTCCCGGAAGATGGTAACGAGGCCAACTCGCCGCAGCTCGGTGTTGCCATGGTAGAAGGGGACGGGGGTATGGACTTGCATCTTGAGCTGTGTTGCCGATCCGTAGACGGAGCCGACAGAGCTTTTTAGCATTTTATCCACGAGGTCGTAGGCGGTTCTTGCTTCGGCATAAACGCCGTTGCGCGCATTGGCATTTTCCATGGCGTTCTGCGTGCCGGTGAAGAGCCGCATCATCAGCAGCATCAGGATGGAAAGCAGTCCGAAGGCCACAACCATCTCGACCAGAGTGAACGCTGTTTTTTGCCTGCATTTTCTCATTTTACCGCTCATTTCCTGAAATAATCGTAAACAAAAACGCGGGTTTCCCGTTCATCCGACGCATTGGCTGGATATCCGATCTCGACATAGACCGTAAAAGCAAAATTTTCGCTGATTTTGTAGGGCGCGTCTTTGCTTTTGCCGTATGTTTCTCCGGCCAGCGGCAGATTCTCCATCCCTTCCACCCAGATTATTACCAGAAAATCCGCGTCGACATCGGTTGAATTCGGTTTCAGCTCAAGTCGGAACACTCCGGGAGACAGCTTCGTGAACGTCGCGGTGGCAAGATCGAACCCTTCTGTGCCGGGGGCCGGGGTCGGAAGAACTTCTGGAGGAACAGGCACACGAGGCTTATTAGGCTGATCGGGATAGAACTCTGACCGGAAAGCAGCCAAGGTCGAAGCCGCGGCATATTTTGCGTCCAGATAGCTCTTGACCAGTTCGGCGGCGAGGGCAATATTGTTGTCCACGGTCGCGGCCCGATAACTTTTGAGCGCCACCGGCACAACGCCGAGAATCGCCGTCATGCCGACCGCCACCACCGCCAGCGCCAGCGCCATCTCCACCATGTTGAAAAATTTTACTCGTTTCATGGCTGCATCAATTCGTCTTGCTCAAATTGCGATATTCCACCGACCCGGTGAAGCGACGGACCAAGAGCCCCATCGCGTTCAACGGACTGCATTTTTCCGTATCTTTCGCTCCGACATTCTCCGGATATTCGATCGGAGAACTTTTGCCGGACGATATGGTGATCCGCCCCTGCGTTACAGCAAGGAAACAATCTTTCGTAGCGCTTCCCGAGGGAAGGAAAATCACTGCCGCAGCATCGCGCGATGTCGAGTCCGCGGCTCCCCGCCATGGAATCAACGGCGAGCGAAGATCATTGCCATCGATCTTCACTTTCTCTCCCTCGACTTGAGAATTGCCGGGAATGAAGTAGGCCCATTTGTTTGTGCCGTCATTACTGGTGAACTCCGCATTCGTGATGCTCGGGAGCACTACCCCCGGGGGCAGGGTGTGAAACGAAAGAAGATTGAGCCTCGTCGTGTCGATCACCCAGTCGGAAGCGTTCTTGACAACCGGCGCCACCGCGAACGCGCGGAACCAGTACTCCTGACGGTATTCCGTAGGAGTGCTGTTGAGCGTGCCCCATGGAATCAGCACCGCCACCGGCTTGCCCGACATGATCGCCTCCGTGCGCGCCTTGGTCAGCGCCGCAAAGAGATTGCGCGCTCCCCCCGTCACCGCGTCGCCCACCATCAGACGCCGGAACGCGGGCATGGCCAGCAGCAGCAACATCGCCATAAGCGCGACTACCACAATCAATTCAACCAAACTGAAGTTGTGCCGCCTGAATTTCATTGTGCCGTTCCGGATCAATATTTATCCCAAGAGTTGATGTCATCGGCGATTCCTTTGCCCTTATCGGTGACGGTTCCGCCGTTGGACCGGTTCATGCCCTCGTTGTCCTTTTTGTTCGGACCGCAGGAATAGATGAGATATTTTGTAAAGAGCTTGAAGCTGGACTCGGCGGGATTTGCCAGGTTATCGCTGTCGACCGTGTGTTTGATGTACTTCGCATTGTTGACATTCATGACAATGATGTAACGCGTGCCCCAAGGATCGGTGAAGACCGCATTGTTGCTGCGCGGCTCCATGAAGGTCAGTTTGCGGGTGTTGACCTTCGGTTCGATTGCATTTCCGTCTCGCCGCTCGGTCATGGTCAACTCATAGAGCAGCGCGTCATAAGTCGCCGCATCGGTATTTCCGCCGATTTTGATCGTGTCGGCGGCGGGAGAATCGCCACTGGTCACGGACGCTCCGCCGGCATTGTCCCATGCGTATTTCCCGGAAGCTACTTTGTACGAGGCGCCGTAGGTCGAATCCATGCCGATCAGCGCGGTGCGCAGCGCATTGATGTCGGCCATGACCTGCACGGTGCGCGCTTTCTGACGGGCGGTATTCACCGCCGGCATCGTCAATCCCGCCAGAATCGCGATGATCGCGATGACTACGAGCATCTCCACCAGCGTGAAATTCCAAGTTTTTCTCATGCGCGCAAACTCCTTATATTCAATTGAAGAAATTGGTGATATCGTCGCAGACGACTTCGCCATTGGTCACAAACGCGTCCCGTCCGGCTTTTTCCAGACTGGCTGCGTCGCTTCCGGCAAGAAAAACCGCCCGCGTCAGATTGTTTTTACCGAATTTTCCGTCCGGCCCCGCGGAAATCAAATCAAACGAATTGGTGTTGACCACTCCGGGGCAGCGATAGATGAAAGGCTTTTTCCATCCGTCCACAAGACGGCCTTCGTCATCAAAGTCCAATGCATTCAGATCCACCGCTTTGAGAAAATCCGCCGTGTACCGGGGCACGCTACCCATCTTCATATCTTTCGCGGTATTTAATTTCCAATACCACTTGTAGATTTCGTCGGGCTCTGTCTTGGTTTTGTCCGCTTCGTAGAAGCAGAAGGTATATTTCCCGTCGGTATTGTTGTCGGGCAATTCCACTGGGTATACGCCGTGCTTGATCTTCAGGTTTTCCAGAGCGAGAGTCAGTTTCTGAATCGTTGAAACCGTGCGTGCTTCGCGCGCTTTACGCATGGCGATTCCATATCCGCTCATGCCCAACCCCGCCAGAATCGCAATGATTCCGATGACGACGAGAAGTTCCACAAGCGTAAATAATTCGAACCGTTTTGCCATGGTCTTCCTCCGGGAAGCGCAGCGTTCCGTTGCCGCACCTCTTATACGAATATACTCAAAAAGAACCCGATTGTCAAGGGGCGGAAACGCTTTCAATTGAAAAAAACAACAAAAATACTCGATCGTTGCAGAAAAACGCCGCCGCCTCATCTTCGAAAATTCTTCAATCAACGCTTCCCGACCGCGAGAAAACGCGGCGCGAAGGATTGATACTGCCGGTGCATGTCCATGTCCGGTGTATAATGCGCCAGTTCGAACGAACGCTTCACCACCTCCCGCGCCGCTTTGAGATCCGCCAGATCCCCCGCCGCAATCATCTGGGCCAGCAGATTCCCCGCCGCCGTCGCTTCCACCGGCCCCGCCGCCACCGGAATCCCCAACGCGTCGGCAGTCACCTGCATCAGAACTTTCGCTTTGGTTCCGCCGCCGACGACATTGAGCTGGGTGTATTTTTGGTTCAACAGCTCGCCCAGTTTTGCCAGCTTGGTCGCAAAACACAGCGCCAGCGAATCATAAATGCACCGTACCACCTCCGCGTCGTTCGGCGTGCCCTGTCCGCTTTTGCGGCAGAATTCCCGAATCCGTTCCGGCATGTCTCCCGGAGGCGCGAACAATGCGTTGTTCGGATCAATGAAATATTTGCCCGCTGGAGCCTCGACAAGCATGTGATCCATCTTGTCAAAGGTGATCTCTTTGCCCGCCTCGTTCCAAGTGCGACGGGTTTCCTGAAGCAGCCAGCTGCCCATGATGTTGGTGAGAAAACGGATTTTTCCATCCAGTCCGCCCTCGTTCGTGAAGGGGATCTTCTCGGCTTCCATGGTCAGAATCGGCGAATCGATTTCCGCGCCCAGAAGCGCCCATGTTCCGCAGGAAAGGTAGGCCCAGTTGCCCGTGTCCGGCACCGGGACGGCCGCAACTGCGCTGGCCGTGTCGTGAGAACCGACTTTGACAATCGGAATGGCGCCGCAATGGAACTTCTCCTGCAACCGCTTGGCGAGCGTGCCGCCGTTGCTGCAGGGCGGTACGATCTTCGGGAAAACGGACGCGGGGAATTGCAGATCTTCGAGTAGTTTCCATGCCCAGTCGCGCTTGTTCGGGTCGAGCAGATTCATCGTCGAACAATCGGTGTATTCCGCAGTGGCGTCCCCGCCGAGCATATAGCCCAACGCGTCGGGAATCGGCAGGAAAAAGCTGTTTTCAAAATCTTCCGGGTGTTCGGTTAGATGTGCCTGAAGCTGGTAGATCGTATTCAGCGGCATGAATTGAATGCCGGTACGCTCGTATAGCTTCTCTTTGGAAATCTTGGCGTGAACTTCTGGGACTGCTTTGTCCGTGCGGTTGTCGCGGTAATGAAACGGATCGCGTCTCTTTTTGCCCGTGGTGCGGTCGAAAAAGACATAATCGACTCCCCATGTGTCGATGCCGATGCTTGCGATTTGCGGCGCGACCGCCAGTGCTTTTCCCAATCCTTTTTCCAGCTCTGCGACCAATGCGTCGAAATCCCAGTAGAGTGCGCCGTCCACTGTCTTGGGGCCGTTGGGAAAGCGGTGGACTTCCCGGAGGGACAAGTTGCCGTTTTCGAATGTTCCGACAATTGCGCGACCACTGGAGGCTCCGAGATCGAACGCCAGAAAATCCTTTTTCATTTTGGAAGGGTCCTTTCCTGATAAACAACACGTATTTTTTTGACGACACTGCCAAAACTTGCACCGCGTCTTTCGACGGGACTTTTGCCAGCGCCGTCTGTTTTGTGAAAATCGACTTTTTTGCGGGAATCCCGACGCCGAATTTCGGCTGCGTGTTTTCCCTTGTTTCCTGCTCTTCTGATTGGTGAATTTTTCGCACAATATCACATCTTGAGGTTTTTTGCAAATGTAATTGGATTGAAAAATAAGATGAAATACATAAAAATGAAAATTTTATTCATATCCGACAGCATTGATTTTTGCACAAATCCGGCGTATAATAGTGCCGGATCTTTTTTTCCCGCACAAATCAACAGGAGGTGTGCAGATGTCTTTTTCGGAAGAAATGCCCAGAATTGGGATTCGCCCCGTCATTGACGGCCGTCGCAATGGAATCCGCGAGTCGCTGGAGGCTCAAACCATGGGAATGGCCAAAGCCGCAGCCGACCTGATCACGTCGAAACTGCGCTATCCCAACGGCGCCAAGGTCGAATGCGTCATTGCCGATACGACCATCGGCGGCGTCGCGGAAGCCGCCGCGTGCGCGGCCAAATTCGCGAAGAACAACGTCCAAGTCAGTCTCACGGTGACGCCCTGCTGGTGTTACGGTTCCGAGACTATGGATATGGACGTGCTGACTCCCAAGGCGGTCTGGGGATTCAACGGTACCGAACGCCCCGGCGCGGTGTACCTCGCCGCCGTCATCGCCGCGCATTCGCAGAAGGGCCTGCCCGCCTTCGGAATTTACGGGCGCGATGTGCAAAATGCCGACGAAGAGAAGATTCCCGCCGATGTGGAGGAAAAAATTCTCCGCTTCGCC
>JAQUYX010000148.1 GCA_028691615.1 Victivallaceae bacterium | reverse complement strand
AATATCTGCCGCGCGCGGTGAAGGACGGTGGCGATATGGAGGCGCGGACACACATCGCCTTTGCCAACACGGTTTCGGGCGTGGTGATGACGCTGAGCCTCACCACCCGCCAGCATTCGATCGAACACGCCATGAGCGCCTATCACCACGATCTGCCGCACGGAGCCGGGTTAATCATGATCAGCCGGGCCTTCATGGGGCATTTCGTCCGCCACCACGGCTGCGACGAACGGTTCGTCAGAATGGCGCGCGCCATGGGCAAAACCGACGCGTCGAAGCCGGAGGATTTCATCACGGCGCTGGTCGATCTTCAGAAAGCCTGCGGAGTAGATCGGTTGAAGATGTCCGATTACGGCATCACGCCGGACGAATTCATGAAGATCGCCGCCAACGCCAAGGAAACGATGGGGGGACTTTTCACCAGCGACCGCGTGCCGCTCTCCACTGAGGACTGTGCTGAAATACTGAAAGAATCCTATCGCTGAATGGAACGATTTCTTTCCCCCCAAATTTCAAACGAGGAATCGAATCATGAAATGGAGTATCGCAATTCTATCCTTGCTCCTTTGCCTGGTTCATGCCGAAGGAGTTGAAACGATGAATCATCTGACTGTCAAAGAACAGAAACTTGCCGCCATCGCCGCGTATGCGGCCAATGGAGATCTTCCGGAACTGAAAAAAGCCCTGGCCGCCGGGCTCGATGCGGGTCTGACGGTGAACGGGATCAAGGAAATTCTGGTTCAAGCCTACGCCTACTGCGGCTTCCCGCGCAGCCTCAACGCGCTCGGAACGTTCATGGCACTGGAGCATGAGCGAGGCAACAAGGACCCCGAGGGCAAATTGCCCGGCCCGCTTCCGGCGGGAAAAAGCATCGACTTCGGCGCCGCGAATCAGACGAAACTCTGCGGTGCGCCGGTCAAGGGGGCGCTCTTCGAGTTTGCTCCGGCCATCGATGAATATCTGAAGGCGCACCTGTTCGGGGATATTTTCGCCAGGGACAATGTCGATTGGCGAACCCGCGAACTCGCCACCATCGCCATGCTCGGCGCGATGACGGGAGTGAAGCCGCAGTTGGAAGCGCACATCTCCATCGGCAAGCGTAACGGCCTCAGCGATGCCGAGATCGGGGAAATTCTCGCCATTGCGCAGGCCCCTGCCGCCGTTCCGCCGAAAACAAGCGCATTTCCGGTCGGGCGGGAAAATACCGCATACGCCAAATATTTTACCGGAAAATCCTATCTGGCTCCGCTGACCGGGGATAAACGGCTCAATACGCCGGTGTTCAATGTCACCTTCGAGCCGGGATGCCGGAACAACTGGCACAAACACACCGGCGGTCAGATGCTGATCGCCGTCGGGGGCGTCGGCTATTATCAGGAGCGCGGTCAAAAGGCGCGCCGCCTGGTTCCGGGCGACGTGGTGGAAATTCCGCCGGATGCCGAACACTGGCACGGTGCCGCACCGAACAGCTGGTTCTCGCACCTGGCGGTCGAATGCAATCCGCAGACCAATCAGAATACCTGGCTGGAGCCGGTGTCCGACGCGGATTACCTGGCGGCGACCCGGCCCGGCGTTCTGTCTCCCAAGGTACTGGTGGTCTATTTCTCATGGAGCGGCAATACCCGGCAGGTGGCCGGCTGGATTCGGGAAACGGTCCAGGGCGACCTGGCGGAGCTCAAGGTCGTCACCCCGTATCCGGCGAATTACCGGAGCGTCGTCGCGCAGGCGAGGCGGGAGATCAACGACGGAGTCAAACCGCCGCTTTCCACCCGGATCGAAGACATGGCGAAATACGATACGATTTTCGTCGGCACGCCGAATTGGTGCAGCACGATGGCTCCGCCGGTGGCGACTTTTCTGACCGGTTATGACTTCAGCGGCAAGACGCTTATCCCGTTCGTCACCCACGGCGGAGGAGGCGAAGCCGCTTGCGCCTCCGATATGAAAAAACTGGCCCCGAAAGCGACGTTCCGCAAAGCACTGGTCATTCGCGGCAATGATGTGGCTAAATCAAAAGCCGAAGTCATCGAATGGGCGGCAAAAATAGTCCATGCCAATCCATAAAGATTTGCGGAATATCTCCAATATAAGGAATTGCAGTATAAAAAATTCTGGCGATCTCTTTTACTCTATTCCTGCTGTTTTGCCGGTCAACTCAACTGCTCGCATATGTTTTACGGAAAACCCCGAATCGGATGGACGACACGGCTTATTCGAATGGGTCAGCCGGAACATTTTGTTCCGGATCAAGGTTTGCCGACCGTGGAAATGGATTTAGAATTCGGCCTGCGTTTGATGTGCAGAAGCCGCATCAATTTTTCCACCCCGGCTACTTCGATATCCTCGAACATCACCCATTTCCCGTCGTGATAAGTGTGAGCCGCATCGTAAGCCGTCTGAATAAAATCCGGAAACTCCTGCCGTTCAATCTCGAATTTATCCCGTTCGGCACCGCCGAAAATCACCAGCAGGCCGAAGGTCCGTTCTCCGGCATACAGCGCACACAGCGTTTTTCCTCCGCGACGGTATTTGCATTCGCAGAGCCACTTTTTGCCTCCGGTTCCCCACACCGGAGCAATCGCATAGAGTTCTTCGATCTCTTGTCGAAGCAATTTCCAGACGGCGAGACGTTTTTCCCCCAGCCATCGTTCCAACTGGACATCGTCCGGGACAAGGGGTGTGATATGATCTTTTCCGGTCATTTGGCCGCTTTCTTCAACCACGACACGGCGGTCTGTTCCAACCGCGCAATTTCATCGATGTACTCGGCGATCCGGGCGCGATTTTCCGGAAGGACAAATTTCTCCGAGAGAGACTCCTCGGAATCGCCGTATTCGCCCAGCACTCCCCAGATTTTCCAGCAGCGATCGTGAATTTCCCGGAATAGTTCTCCGGCGCGGGCGTCCGGCGATTCTTTCGGGCTTTCCTCCAGATAAACTCCGGTGAAATACCGCGCCTCCGCGAGATTTCCCACCAGCAGATGATGCAGACGGTGCCGGGCGCGGAGTTCCGTTGCCGGCAGCGAATTCTCCGAAACATAATCCCGCCAGGCGTGGTAAGCCGCCTGACCGGACAGATAACCCCGGGATTCGGTTTTCTCCATGATTTTCACCCCGTGCGCGGCAACCTCGCGGCGAAAATCCCCAGCATCCCGATCAACCGGGTTCGGCGTTCCATGTACAAAGGCGAACTTCCAGACTTTCGTCCAGTCTCGAAGCACGACCATGCCGTTATCATTTTTTTCACAGGGAAACTGATTCTGAAACGCATCATAGCCCAGCAGAATATCGCCGTCTTCCTCATAGCCGCAGACCAGACCGCTTTCCGGCGGTTCGACCATGCCGAATGCGATCGCCGGTCGGCCCCGGTCAATGGAATCGACCAGCACCCCGCGGATTTCTTCGCGGGTTTCCGGCGTGTTTTCCATAATGCGGACGCCGCATCCGACTCCACGAAATCCGCGCTCGATGGTCTCATCGTGCGAATCATTGACCAAGGTCAGGTCCAGACAGGAGCAGCAGCGATCGGGATGCCAGAGCAGGCCGAAGCCCATGCCGGTACAGGCGAGTAGATCGAAATAAAGTCGCCGCTGCTTCCAGCCGTCTTCCGTCACATGATGCCTGACGTCCAGACCGATGCAGCCGGCCAGCGAGGTAAGGCATGACGGAAAAACAATATCCTCGGGAGAATTCCGATCGTTCTCGTAAAAGTGAATTCGCTCGATCCGGTTCAATATTTTTTTCATATTTATCTTCATGATATTGTGATTCGATCAGTCATGCGGCCGTCACCGGGAATTCGCTGAGATAACGTAATATACTCGGCGAACGGACGGATGCAAGGCAATTAACGGGAATACGGAGTATCCGGTGGAATAATGGCTTCCTGTGATTGAAATGCTTTCCGGAGAAAGCAAATGTCATGATTTGATTTTATCCCTTGTGCAAAGCCGCGAGAATATTTTTCTCTTTAAGGGCCTGCCCAACTTCCGATTTGCTCATGAAACGAATTTTGGCAACCTTTCCGCAGGATCTCCGGGAAAGCCGGACTCTCCCGGATTCCCAGCGGTTGGCAGTTGCCGGATTGGTATCCAGTAAAACAGCCAATTCGGTTTGGGATATGCCAAGTTTTTTCCGAAGCGTTTTCAACGTTGCCCCGTTTACCCGCATACGCTCAAACCAATGCGAAATCGTCTTTTCGCTTTCCTCTTCGGCATTTCTTTCGAGCTTCAACCATCTCCTCTTGCATTCAGCCAAGTCTCCTTGTATTTTGCGGGTTTCATCATTCCGCAATCGCACATATCGTTTGATTTCATGGCGAACAAGGCTCAACACCCGCTCAACGATGATTTTTTGAATAGAACCCATTCTGACTCGATTAACTGACGCTATGAAAATGTCGCGTCCCCAGCTACACTAGATGCCTTTTGCATGGCGGGTTCACATTCCACTCACCAACAGTCAGACTCTTTTGTTTAGCCGATGAAAAAGTGTTTTATCCTGGAACGCAGGGATTCTTCCGGCTTTGCGGTATCATGGACGAATTTGAAATATAGAGCCGGAATCAAGTATGCCGTCATAATAGCCGAGAAGGTCAATCCTCCAACCACTCCCATTCCGCAGCTTGAACGAAGTTCGGAGCCTAGCCCGGTTCCGAAAGCCATCGGCAACATGCCGATTACCGATGCCAGTGAAGTCATCAAAATCGGGCGGAATTTATTTTTCACGGCTTGAAGCATCGCGTCATGTGTGTACATGCCCTGTGTGCTGAGAACCGCGGTTTCATCCATAATCAGAATCGCGTTGTTGACCACAATTCCTATCATCATGACTCCTCCAAGCATGCCAACCATGGAAAAGGAATATCCGGAAATATACAACATAAAGAAGAGGCCGATAAAGCCGAGCGGAATGGTAAAGAGAATCAGGAACGGACGAGTCCACGATTCCATGATCGCCGCAATCAGCAGATAGGTCAAAACAATCGCGATGAGAAAGACTTCCGCGAAATCGGCCGCGCCTTCGGTCATCATATCCGCCTGTCCGCAGAAGGCCAATTTGTAGCCGGGGGGCAGTTTCTTTTCAACATTTTCTCTGAGGAATGTGACAACATCCCCCATAGCGACCCCATCGGCCGGGTTGCAGTATATCCACGCCGCCCGTTCTTTGTCCTGCCGGATCAGCAGAATCGAAACCGGGGCGGATTCAAAGCGGGTGAGCACGTCTATATTGACGGGGCGGCCATTCATTGAGCCGATGATTATATCGCGAAGTTTCTCAAACCCTTCTTCCTCGCTGGTTTTTACCCGGATATCATAGCTTCGGGTGCCGACCTTGTACGTTCCCGCTTCCACGCCGTCAAAAAAACCAAGGACGGAGATTCCGAGGGCGGATTCGGGAAGCCCCAGGTTGCGGAGCACCGCCCGGTTTGGAATGACATTAATGCGCGGTTTCAATGCCCGGAGACTCGAATCGATATCTTCCGCAATTCGATTTTCTTTCAGCAGTTTGATGGCGTTCAGGGCTTCTTTTTTAAGAACGGCGGAGTCCGGTCCCGCGATATAAGCAACGATGGCCGCGCCTGAAGTTCCCATCGGATTGGGAATATTGACAGTACACTTACGGTTTTGCCGGTCGGCATATTTCGCCCGAAGTTCGGACGCCACGTCAAAAACGGATTTGCGTTTGTCTTTGTCAATCAAATACAGATTGATTTCCGCAAGGTAAACCCCTTCGGAAACCTGCCCGGGCGCGGCGTTGATGTATCCCATCGTTGAAGCGACGGCGGCGACATCTCCCCGTTTTTGGATTTCATTGGCAATTTCAAGCGTTTTTCGGGTCGATTCCGCCAGCGTGGTATTCGCGGGGAATTCCAATGAAATGGAAATTTCTCCCTTGTCGTTGGTCGGCATGAACGACATGGAAATATTGGGCAGTGCAATCCCCGCAAGCAAAATCGAAAACGCCAGAATCAATAGAATAACCATGCCGGAATGGCGTCTGGTAAAATCAATGCTGCGGATAAACCCGGATTCCAAGCGGCCGTAGAGCCGGTCCCAAATCTTGAAAAGAAATCCGGTCACTCTCCCCGGTTTCTTTTCCCCTTTGGAAAAGAAAAACGCGGCAAGAATTGGAGTCAGGGTAAAACTGACAAACAGCGAAGCCAGCGTCGCCGCCACCATGACACCCGCAAAGGGCGACATAATCAGGCCAACGGTAGAGGACATCAATGCAACAGGCACAAATACCACCACGTTGGTGAGCGCACTCGCGGCAACCGCATTGACAACCGTATCTGTTCCTTGAATGGCTGCAGTTTTCACATTTTCTCCGCCATGCATATGCTTGAAGATGTTTTCCAGCACCACGACGGCATTGGTGACCAACACACCGGCGGAGCATCCGAAAGAAACCAGTGTCATCATGTCAAATGTGTAATCCAGCGCATTCATGGCAATGAAGGAGATCACGATCGAAACCGGCATGGAAATCACTGCGATGAAGGTCGCCCGGTTGTCATGAAGAAATAGAAACAGAATCAACGCGGTCAATGCGATTCCGGCGGCGATGCTTATCCACGCGTCATTGACCGAAGCATGGATGAATGTACCGGAATCCTTGAACCAATTCAGCTTCATGCCACCGGGCAGTGTGCCGCCGTCAACGATCAGGTTATAACGCTTCCGGACTTCGTCGATCACCTTGACCGCATTGGCGTCGGACTTTTTGATGACTTCAATCTGAACCCCCGGTTGTCCATTGTAAAAGGCCAACTGACGGATTTCCTTGGACATCAGCTTGATTTCGGCAATATCCCCGAGATAAATCCGTTTCCCGACCGTACTGCTGATTTCCAGATCTTTGAGCGCCTGTATGTTTTTATATTCGGCATCATAGGTGATGCTCATTTCCGTACCGTTTTGTTTCACCCGTCCCGCCGGAAGTTTCATGTTTGCCGAATTGATTCTGGAGACGACCTCCGCAACGGTAAGATTGGTTTCGGCCAGTTTTTTACGATCAAGAATAATATGAAGCTGTACTTCATTCCCTCCATGCACACGGACCTCGCCGACCCCACGAATGCTGGAAAATCGGTCGGACAAGGTTTCATCGGCATAATCGTAGAGTTCGTCCACGGATTGGGAACCGGTCAGAAACATCGTCACCACGGCAATCGCATTGATGTTGATCTTGCTGAGTTTCGGAGTTTCCACATCATCCGGAAAATCGTCCATAATCAGATTCAATTTTTCACGGACTTCATGAATCATGATATCCACATCGGTGCCAAGCTCAAATTCCAATGTGGTCGCGCAAACGTTTTCCATGCAGAGGCTGGTGGTATGTTTCAAGCCCTCCAGTGACGCAACGGCGTCCTCGATCCGTTTGGCAACGTCGATTTCGATCTC
>JAQUYX010000012.1 GCA_028691615.1 Victivallaceae bacterium | reverse complement strand
CTCCGGGCCGACGCTCAATGTCCGTGACTTCGGCGCCGCAGGCGACGGCAAAACCATTGATACTGCTGCTTTCGCCAAGGCGCTGTCCGCACTGCCGGACAATGGCGGGACATTGAAGATCCCGGCTGGAACCTATCGGATTCTTCCCGATGCAAAAAATGACTCCATGCCCTTTACTTGCATTCGCCATCACCTGTTGCTGCAAGGCAAGAAAAATATCCGGCTGCTGGGCGACGGCGACCGAAGTGTCCTGCAGTTCGAGTCTCCCGATCACGAGGGACTGCGTCTGGTGAATCTGTCCGATAGCTCAATTTCCGATCTGAAACTCACGCATCTGGCGAAATCCCGTTTCCGCAAGAGCCGGTCTTTGCTCGACCTTGTCGCCGGGAAAAATCTTGTCGTCCGCAATGTGACGATGGAAAACACGCCCGGCCGGGCTTTGCGGGCCGACGCAATCACTTCGCTGCGCATTGAAAAATGCGTCATTGGCAATGCCGGACAGAATGCGATCGAATTGCTCGCTTCGCGCAATGTCCAAGTCGTCGGCAATCGGATTTCCAATACCCGGGATCATGCCATTCGGATCGGCGCGATCGGCGGAATCGCGCGGTTGCCGCAGTGGATTCAGATTCAGGAGAACACCATCGACGGAACCCGCGAGGGGTGCGGAATCGCAATCTCCTACGGGACTGAAATTGGTGTGGGCAAAAATACCATCCGCAACACCTATTCCGCGGGCGTTGGAATTTTCTATGCCAACGCCATTTTTCCGGTGGAATCCGTGGAGATCACCGGGAATGTGATGAAAAACTGCGCCTTCGGAAAACTCAGTTATTTACAAGGCGTTGTCAGCGCATTTTACACGACGCAGAAGAAGCGGCGCAGCAAAGGCGAATTCACCCTTCGCGTGACCGACAATCAGATCGACGGAACCTCCGCCAACGGGATCTGGATCGACTCCTGCCGGGGCGCGGGCGAGATCGTCCTCAAAGGGAACCGCTTTCATGCGGTGGGGAAAAAGGAGGTCTCAATTTCCCCGGAACAACGCAAAGAAATCCGCAATCTGATTCTGGAGTGAAACAAAAAGAATGTATCGAGCTTATCCTCATTTCAAGAAACGCCCCTGGATTGATCTGGACGGAGTGTGGGATTTCCACTTCCGGGAGGGAGGGGTCGATCTTCCCTGTGAAGCGGTCGATGGAATTAAATTTGACGACAGAATGCCCGTACCGTCCGCGTTTGACTGCCGCGCCGATCTGGCGGGAAAACGCGGAAGTGCGTTTTACCGGACCGGATTCGAGTTTCCGGCGGGGGCGCGGGGGATGATCGAGTTTGAATCGGCGGGAATGTATGTGGAAGTTTTTCTGGACGGAAAGAAAATCGGAGAGCATCAGCCGTCTTATGTGCCGTTTCAAGTGGCGGTGCCCGCTTCCGGGCAATCGGAACGGGAACTGGTTGTGCTCTGCGACAACCGGTTCGACTGCCGGAATCGCACGCTGCTTCAGGACCCGTCGTTTGATTTTTACCAATACGGCGGCATTTTTCGCAGCGTGACCGCGCATGTCCTTCCGGAGTGCTGGATCCGGCATTGCCAAGTGACCACGGTGGATGTGCGGCGTCATCGCTGCCGCGTTGAAATCGCTTTCGAAGGCCCTTGCGGGCAGGAAATCGAATATGTCTATGCGATCGACGGCGGAGCGGAAATTGCCCGTACGGGACGCTGCGGGACGCCGGAATGTTTTGAAATCGATCTGGAAGAATATGCGCTCTGGTCTTTGGATTCCCCGAATTTGCACACATTGCGCATTGCCACCGATTGCGATGATTATATCACCCGCTTCGGCATTCGCTGCGTCGATGCGAAAGACGGCCGGGTTCGGATCAATGAAGTTCCGGTCAAACTACTCGGCGTCTGCCGTCATGAAGCCCATCCGCAATATGGTCCGGCGCTGCCGCTGCAGCAGTTGACGCAGGATTTGAAACTGATCCGCGATCTCGGGTGCAATTTTATCCGGGGGACGCATTATCCGCAGGATCAAAGGTTTCTGGATTTGTGCGATGAGCAGGGCGTGCTGGTGATGGAGGAGAATCTGGGGTGGGGACAGAATGCCAAGACGCATTTTACCAATCCCGACTTTGTTTCGCTGCAGCTGAAAAGCGCGGAGGCGATGGTGCTTCGGAGTTTCAATCATCCCTGCGTATTCCTGTGGGGATTTCTCAACGAGGGCGAAAGCGACGTCGAGGACGCACGGCATTGTTATGAATCGCTTTTGAATCTCATCAAAACGCTGGATCGTTCCCGGCTGGTCAGCTATGCCAGTTTCAAACGCCGGACGGATCTTTTTCTCGAGCAGGCGGACGCGGTCTGTTTCAATACCTACCCGGGATGGTACAATGCGTTCGACCAGGCGGACCCGATTGCGGAGGTGCTGCCTAAAATCCGTTCGGATGTCGAATTCATCCGGTCGAGTCCGAAGCTCGGGGACAAGCCGATTCTTTTCACGGAAATCGGCGGCGGCGCGATTTACGGTTGGCGCGATACGATGCACGGGCCGTGGACGGAGGAATACCAGAGCAAGCTGCTGCAAACCATTTGCCGTGAAATGGTCGACAACGACCAGATTGGCGGCGTGTCGCTGTGGCAGTTCTGTGATTGCCGTACCTATGGCTGCGGACGGGCGTTGGGGCGTCCCCGCGCATTCAACAACAAGGGGCTTTTCGACGAATACCGACGGCCGAAAGCATCGGCGGCGGTGGTTGCGGAAATTTTCAAAGCCGCTTCGAAGAAGAAGATCGAATCAGGGCATCACAGACCGGAATTATACGTGCTTGGGGACAGCATATCCATGCACTACGGTCCGTATTTGGAGGCGGCGCTGCTTCCGGAGATCGGCTATTCCCGGAAAGGGCAGGGGCTGGAAGCGGGGAATCTGGATCTGGCAGGCAGAACCAATGGCGGCGATTCCGCCAGCTGCCTTGCGTTTCTGACCCGTTTTCTGCCGGAAAGAGGAAAATATTATGACCTTCTGCTGTGGAACTGCGGGTTGCATGACATCAAGTCTGTCGACGGGCGCTGCCAGGTTGCGCCGGAGGATTACCGGGAAAATCTGCGACGCGGAATTGTCCTGATCCGCAATGCGCGGCTGCGTCCGATCTGGTGTCGTTCGACACCAGTCTACGAGGATCTGCACAATACGTGCTGCCGCGATTTTCAGCGCTATCAGGCGGATTTGCAAAACTACAACCGTATTGCCGACGAAGTGATGGCGGCGCTCGGGGTGGAAGTGCTCGATTTGTACGATCTGTCGCTCCGGCAGGGGCGCGAGGCGGTCATCGACCACATTCATTTTCGGGAAGACGCGCGGAGAGCGCAGGGGATCTTCCTTGCCGAAAAGATCAAAAGCATGGTGCGAGGGGATTTGAACAAGTTATGAATATGAACTGGTCGAGCTGGTTGATCGTCATTGTTCCGCTGGTCGCGGTCTTTGCGATGGCCTTTTATGCGCGTCGTTACGTGCGCGATATTGCGGATTATCTGGCGGCGGGCCGGGTTGCGGGGCGATATGTGATTGCGGTCGGGGACATGTCGTCCTGGCTGTCCGTGATTACGCTGGTGGCGCTGTGCGAGCAGAATTACCAATGCGGGATGGCGATTGGTTTCTGGGCGGCGATCAGCATTCCGCTCGGCGCGGTCATTTCGCTCTCCGGGTACTGCGTCTATCGCTTCCGGCAGACCAAATGCCTGTCGGTCGGACAGTTCTTCGAACAACGTTACAGCCGCTCTTTCCGGATTGTCGCTTCGGCGATCCGGACTCTGGCGGAGATGCTGACCAATGCGATCGGCCCTGCGGTTGCGGTCCGTTTTTTCATCTACTTTCTGGGGATCTCCCATTCGATCAATCTCTTCGGGTGGAAAATTCCGACGTATGGACTGCTGGTGGGGCTTCTTTTGCTGCTGGCGCTGGCGATTGTCTGGCCGGCGGGGAGGATTTCGCTGTTGATGACTGATTGTTTGCAGGGAATCATCAGCTATCCGATTTTCGTGGTTTTCACGGTGTTTGTATTGGTCAATGTGTCATGGTTTTCGGATGTGACGCCGGTGATGCTCGACCGGGTTCCCGGGGAGAGTTTTCTCAATCCCATGGACATTTCCGAGCTGCGCGACTTCAATATGTTTGCTCTCTTTGTGACGCTGTTCGGGACGGTATTGAACCGGGCGGCGTGGCTGGGGAACGGGTCCACCGGCTCCGGCAAAACGGCGCATGAGCAGAAGATGGCCAATATTCTGGGGACATGGCGAAACGGTTTTGCATCCACGACCATGATTTTGATTGGAATTTTCATTGTCACATACATGTTGGGCGGGCGATTTTCGGAAACGGCCAGAGACGTGCGCGTCACGCTGGGCGGACGGGTCGCTGACGAGGTGGTGGCGTCCCCGGAGGCGCGCGACAAACTCAAGATGCGTCTGGCGAAGATCCCCGCGGAACAGCATGTGATCGGGAAGGACGCCCCGTATTCGCGCAAATCGAATCCCGATGTGGCGTTTCTGACGACGGCGCATTCCACACTCAAAGAGGAGAAGATCAGCGATGCCAATGCGGTATTCCAGCAATATCGTTCGCTTTACAACCAGATGATGATGCCGATTTTGCTGGGAAAATTATTTCCGCCGGTGCTGGCCGGATTGTTTCTGCTGCTGATGCTGATGATGCTGCTCTCTACCGATGACACGCGCATTTTCAATGCATCCAGCACGATTGTTCAGGACATCATTCTGCCGTTGCGAAAGACCCCGCTGCCGACCGAAAAGCATTTGCGATACATTCGCGGGAGTTCGGTCGGGGTGACGGTGTTTTTCTTTGTTGTATCGCTGTTTTTTTCCCAGCTGGATTACATCAACATGTTTATCACGATCATGTGTTCGGTGTGGCTGGGGGCGGCAGGCCCGATCATGCTGGGGGGGCTGTACACGAGATTTGGAACCACCTGCGGCGCATGGTGTGCGTTGATTTTCGGGTCGGGCACTTCGATCATCGGATTGATGCTGCAGCGGAATTGGGCGGATCTGATTTATCCATTTCTGGACGACCGCGGACTGGTGCCGTTGTTGTCGCAGGGCTTTGAAGTGGTGTCGAAACCATTTCATCCGTATGTGGTCTGGAGTATGGACCCGGTGAAATTCCCGATCAATTCGATGGAGCTGTACTTCATTGCGATGGTTTTGGGGATCGCGGCCTATGTGATCGGCTCGCTGGTGAGTTTCCAGAGGCCGTACAATCTGGACCGGCTTCTGCACCGCAAGGAATATGCCGACGCGCCGGAAGTGGCGCGGGAACCGTGGGAAATGCGGCGGCTTTTGAGCAAGCTGATCGGGATCACGCCGGAATACACGCGCGGGGACAAGGCGATTGCGTGGAGCGTATTCGCATGGTCGTTCGGCTACAAATTCTTCCTTCTGTTTCTCGGAGTTCTAATTTGGAATGCGATTTCTCCGTGGAGTCCGAATCAGTGGGGGGTGTATTTTTTTCTGACGACCGTGGTGACAATGCTGATTGTCGGATCAATTTCAACGGTATGGTTCTTTCTGGGCGGCTTGATCGACATGGGCAAGCTGATCCGTGCGCTGGAAACGCGTGTGGGCAATCCCTTGGACAACGGGCAGGTGGAGGGCAATGTCTCGCTTTCGGACAAGCGCCATTTTGATGAAATCGAGAAGGTGGAGGGCAAGTCTGGTGATGATACACTCCGGTGACATTCGCAGTGCCGCGGATCAGGCGGCGAATTGGCTGACCGGTCCGGCGCTTGTCCGCGACGGACTGCCGGTCGGCCCCAGAGGGGTGAAAATGTTTTTGAAACACTGGAACGGTGCGATTCGCGGAGAGTATCGTCTGTCGCAGGGCAAGTGGGACAGTTTTTGTCCGATTTGGCATACGGGGCAGGCGGTGAAGGCGTTGGTGATGGCCGCGAAGAGTCTGCGCCGGCCGGAGCTGCTGGAGACGGCCAAGTTCTGTGCAGGTTTTCTTCTGGAAAATCAATATTGCGATGGCGAAGACGCTGGGATGCTTCCGGCGTTTGAAGATTTTGCCGACAAGGTCAATACCTCCGCGATTCTCGAAGCGCTTGACGGATTGTTTCTGTTGTCGGAGGCGACCGGATCGGAGCGGTACAGTTCTGCGGCGGTTGCCGCGCTGGAGTGGGTGGCCCGGAAGACATGGGATGCCGATGCCGGAGAGTTTTTTGACATTTATGATCCGGTCGGGCGGGAAATTGTGCAAGGCGGCGTATATGCGCAAAAGCGTCCCTTGCTGGATGACGCGGTATTTCTGCGGGGCTGGCAGGTGACGGGGCGCGGGGATTTTCTTAAAATTGCGCTGCGGACGGCGGACCGGCTGCTGGAAACGGAATCTCCGAAGGGAAATTGGAAAAAATATCATCCCTGTGTGGAGGAGAGCAATGACATGCATCCCCGGCAGGTCTATTGGTGGGGCAATCCGATGCTGGCGCTTTTTGAGGAGACTGGAAACGGGAAGTATCTGGAATGTTTTTTGCGGAGCGCGGATTATTGTGGAAAGGCATTGCGGCGTGACGGGGGGGTGTTTCGAAGGACTTATTGTGATGATTTCAATACCGAATCCTTTGGGCATGCTGCCAGCGCGTCGGCATGTTATGCCAAAATTCTGCTGGAAGCCGAACGGATTCGTCCCGGCTCTGGTTATGGAGCCAAAGCGCAGCTTGCTCTTGATTTTTGCCGGAAGATGCAGTTGACCGATGTATCCGACGAGCGGGTGAAGGGGGCAATATTGGAGAAGGTGCTTGCGCCGGACGGGAGCGATCGACTTCCGTATCATATTCGCGATCTTGGCTCGATTTTCTTTCTTCAGGCGGCGTGTCAGTGCTGTCTTGTGTGACGGCATCCGGCAAAACTCGCGCCGTGTCTTCCGGCGGCTCGGAAAAGGCCTGAAACGGTGGCGTTGGGGTCGTTCCTCTCCGAGTAGCGACGCTCAAAACCTCCCTTTTATTCCATTCCAGATCCATTTGGAATCCACAGACGGGACTTTTGTCAGTGCCGTCCCTTTGGTCGGTATCGTCTCTTTCGCCGATGAAAAGCGCATAATCAGACACCTTCCGGTTGAAAAAAGTAACCGGGAATGCTAAATTATACTGTTCCTCGCCGCAATTTTCTCTCGTGCAATTTGTTGGAGTGGTGACGCAACCCTCAGGAAAAAGCAAGCCATTCCCGCCGGATCACGCAAAGTGGATATGAAATGAAGAAATATGAGATCGACATGTGCCACGGCGCATTGTTCGGTAAAATTGTTCTGTTCGCCCTGCCGCTGATGGCAACTTATATCCTTCAGCTTCTTTTCAATGCCGTCGATCTGGTCGTCATCGGACATTACGCGCATTACAATGCGATGGCCGCTGTCGGTGCGACGATGAATTTGAATTCACTGGTGCTCAATATCTTCATCGGACTGTCCATCGGGACGAATGTCGTTGTCGCCCGGCTCTTCGGCGCCAAAAATATGATTGATGCAAAGAAAGCGGTTCACACCTCCATGGCCGTCGCCTTGTTCGGCGGATTGGCCCTGATGGTCGTCGGGCTTGCGGTGGCCAAACCGCTGTTGGTTTTAATGCGCACGCCGGAGGAGATTCTGCCGCTTTCCTGCCAGTATATCTGGATTTGCTTTTGTGCCATCCCGTTCATCATGCTTTACAACTTCGGCTGCGCCGTGCTGCGGGCGGTCGGCGACACGCGGCGTCCGTTGATCTACCTGATTATCGCGGGGATCGTCAATGTGCTGCTGAATCTCTTTTTCGTCATTGTCTGCCATATGAGCGTATGCGGTGTGGCGCTGGCGACGGCGGCCTCGCACGGGATTGCCGCCGCGCTGATTCTGCGCACGCTTACTGTGTCGCGCGAAAGCTATGCGGTTCACTGGAAGGAGCTTGGCTTTGACGGGAAAATTTTCCGGGAAATTCTGAAGATCGGCGTGCCTGCGGGGATTCAAAGCTCCTGCTTTGCGGTGTCGAATATGATCATTCAATCCTCGATCAACTCTTTCGGGCCGCTGGCCATCGCCGGAACGACTGCGGTGCTTGGAATGGAGGGAATTGTCTATACCGGGTCTTTTGCGTTTCATCAGACGGCGATCTCTTTTGTCGCGCAGAATCTCGGCGGACGCAAATACAAGCGCATTTTAAAAAGTCTATATTGTTGCTTTGTCTGCGCGGTGATCGCCAGTTCGTTGATTGGGTGGGGATTTTTTCTGGGCGGTCGCTGGCTGCTGGCCATTTTCAATCCGCATCCGGAGGTGATTGCCTGGGGAATGCTGCGCATGAAGATTCTTTTTACGACCTACGGACTTTGCGGAATCATGGATGTCGCCAGTGGCGGGCTGCGCGGGCTTGGATATTCGCTGACATCGACGATGGTTTCTTTGATGGGAGCATGTGTTTTCCGTGCGTGGTGGGCGTTTTGGGTGTTTCCGTCCGATCCGACCATGGAAAATCTGCTGCTTTCCTATCCGATTTCCTGGATTCTGGTTGCGGCGGTCAGTAGTTCGCTTTTGTTTTTCTGCTATCGGAAACTTCTGCATTCCCACTGCCGGATCTCCACGCCGTGGCTTGGGCTTCGTCCGGGGATTCCGCGTGGGCTTCGGTATCTGGGCGGAGCGAAATAACGGCACTCGGCAACCCACGCGCCGCGCCCTCCGGCGGATTTGTCGCAAAAATTACGCGGGGGGGGGCTCGGGTCTGTGCCGTTTCGTGCCCCCCCCGTTTGGGGAAACGTGCCCGCGCTTCAGAGCGCGCCCAACGAATACAGGCCGAATGCCCCGGAGGTCTTCTCCTGCCCGATGCCGCCATGATGTTCCAAATAGCCCTTGCGACCGTCCCCGTCGTTGTCATTGGCCAGTATGGAAAAACGAAAGCGTGTCCCCGGCTCTCTTTGCAGAAACGACGTCGCACTCCACGGAATCAGAATTTCATAGACGACACCGTCCGAACGAAATTTTGCCGCAGCTTCGATCTTCTCCACTTTTGCCATCGCCGGAGCCAACGCGATTTCACAGAACGCCCGCCCGTTGCTTACTGCTCCCACCGCAAATTCGACCACATGCGTGCCGTCTTCCCGCGACAGCGCCAGCTGAAGCGAATCGCCTGCCCACAATTTTTTCCCGTCCGTGGCGCGCTGGCAATGCCGATTGTCCGTAACATCCACGGCAATCAGCAATCCCGCCGGACAATGTCCCAGCTTGACTTCATAATCAAGATCTTTCCGGTCAATCTTGGTTTTTGCGGCCCCCAGAGCATGATATTTGCGCGCAATCGCGGTACGATCCAGCGACAGCAACGCTTTGTATTTCCCCATGTCGCCGTCGAATGCCGGTCGACGGTCCATGCAGGGGATCACCGCATCACGCAATCGGAAAACCTTTGATTCACGCCAATTCGGCGGCAGCATCGATTCAATGGCAAGACTCTGCGCCGCATCGGATACCGGAATGTCAATCTTGTGCGTTCCCGGTGGCAGCAGACGCTGCGTCGCGAATTTTTCCTTCGGAGCTTCCAATCGGATCTGTCGAGTTTGTTTGCCTCGGAGATGAACATTGCAACCCGCCGCGCGTTTGCCCCGGGTATAAAAAATATCCGAACAGTCGATCTCCAATGGAGGATAAAGTTTACCTCTGAGAATTCGCGTTTCTTTTTGTCCGTCTTGTTCCCACGTGATCTGGCAGCGCAGCAAAAGCCCGACATATTTTTGCCACTCTTTGCCGAACGGAAATACCACTTCTTCGGCAGCCTGACTTTTTCCGCGCTGCTCCTTCCCTTGCAGCGTGGTGGAAACCGTTCTGGAAAAACTCCCGTCCGGGGTGGAAATGCAAACTGTCGCTTTACCCGTAGAAGACGGCCGTTCACGTAATGTTTGCACTTGGAATGGAATATGCAATTCTTCTCCCAGCACCGGCGTCAACGGATCGGGAAGGCCGTCGAGGACAATGCCGTCGCGCAATCCGATCTTTGCCGGATTCAAGAGATAATGAACTGACTCGCTCGCTTCCCATTGTATCCTTCCTTTTTCCGCCGGGATCTTCTTCCGGTTTCCCTGCAAGTCGGCGACGATGCCGTAAGATCCATCGACGGCAAGAGAAATCCTCCGCGTTCCCGTGACCGTGTGCGCCGCAATCACAAAATTTTCCCCCTGCCCAAACGCATACGCATGGTATTCCGATGGCTCTTCGGAGAGGTCCCGCAGATAATTCATCGCTCCGACCGTGCGGGCAAAATACGCAATCGCCAGCGCCGACGGTTTGGGCGTGAAATCTTCATGAAGCAACCCGAAATTATCTTCTGTATACTCCCGATTGGGCCCGTCGTTGCGCAAATCATAAACCATCACGGAGGCAACTTTTGACGCCTTTCCGATCAGGTATAGCCGAATCAGATACGTTGCCTGTTCTGGATAGTCAACCCCGGGAAACGAACCGAAATTCTGGTGATACCGACCCCCGCGCGTGTAGGTCGTCCACCCCGATTCCGAAATCATCAAGCGCTGCGGCGCATCGTATTTTCGACAAAGTTCGACAAGTTCTTTGGTCTGAGCCTGGAGAATGGCAATGCGTTCCGGCTGCGGTGCCGCATGACAATAAGGATGGAACGAAACGATGTCCGGCCGGCCGGATGTCCCGTTGGACTTTCCAATGCCCGCTTCGATCATCTGCCGCAGACGCGACCAGGAATCTTCGACGCCGACGGCGATTTTCGCCTGAGGATCGTTTTTGCGAAGAATGGCGATGCATTTGCGGTTCAACTCCAGATATTTCTCGAGCCACAGCGGAATGCCCGCCGCGGTTTCCCGGCTCCCGTAATGCTTTGCAAAAAAGAAGTGTCCCGGTTCGTTCCAGATTTCATACACCGCGATCTTTCCCCGATAACGTTTGGCGGACGCCTCGACATACCCGAGAAAATTTTCCATATCCAAGGTTTTACCGGCCTTGATCGATTCGAGGAGAATCAAATTTTTGCGGATTCCCGCCCGCTGCAGAAGATCGACAAGGGTATCATAGCGGGGGTTGAAAAGATATGCTCCGGTCTTTTTATCGCGCGGCGGCGGCCCGAATCCGTCGCGTACCATGCCAATCCCGATCTGACGGAGAATCTCAACTTGATCCGGACGGTAATCTTTCCAGAAATGCGTGTTCACCCCGATGAACTGGTTGGGCGGCGGAGGAGGAGAAGTCAGCCGCCCCAACCAGGTCGTCACGGAAATTTTTTTCCCCGGTGCCGTAGAAAGCGCGATTTCCAGCGCTACGCGAAACGCTCCGAACCGGTCTTGAAATTGCTCCGGCGCCCAGGCAAGAGCGATTTTCCCGGATGCCGGACGGCTCTCTTTCCCGGAAAACACCTCTTTCCCGAGCCAGTCATAGACGGTATACCCGATCTCGAACTTCGGCAGTGCATGAAGCCAGAGGCTTTCGACATTCAGGCAGATCCCCGGACGCTCCTCCGGCAGGAACAGCCCTCCCAGGCGCACGGGTTCCGCACGGACGGTAAATTTTTTCAACTCCGTCGCCGGAAAATCGCCCGTCAGACGAAAGTTCGTGAATTTCGCGTTCCCTCCGGTCGCTTCCGCCCGGCGACGGATGCCGATGCTGAACTGGCGCAACGGCCATCGAATCGGATCCTTTTCGCTTCCGGGCCCCCATGAGCCCTCCGTCCGGGCAAGATCCACGTCGACTTTTACAAATTTTTCCCGGCATTTCTGCACCGTGAGGTATTGCTGACGCACTCGCCCCGCAGCGTCGCGGGTGCGGATAAAAAGCCCCAGCGGTTCCGAGCTGGCCTGCACCTCAAAGGAGAGGCCCTTGCTTCCCTCCGGGAGCGACGTCCCATAAATGAGTTCAACATAAGCGCCTTTCGCCAGATTGTAATCGACACTCTGAATGGTCCGTCCCGCCTCCCGCAGTTCCGACAAACTCCCCTGCGCGCCGGGAAATTCCTTTCCCAGCCCCAAATGGGTTCTGCATGGGGCGTTTTGAAAGAGCGGATATTCCGCCGCTGCGGCGACACAGCCCAAACTCGCAGCGATCACCACGCCGAGCATGCTCAGGGCAAACGTCCGCATTGGATTGCAAAGTGTTTTCATCAGATTCCAATTTCCGCACGGGACTCGTTGATGTAATAGACTTTAGCTGGCAGAGCCGCTTTTTGCGCAGTATACAAATCCACCACCGATTCCCGATAGGCGTTGCCGGAACTGAACCCGTCGACATGACCGTCCAGATAAGCGATATTGCCGCGGTTGGAATGGTTCGCCAGCGAAAAATATTTCGCACCGGTCGAGCCGTTGATGTCCAGATTGCCCCACGAACTCTTATAGGAGGGCGTGTAATGATCGGCGAAGACAATGGCAAGGGAAGCACGCACCGCCCGTTTTGAATTTAGATCGGTATTGGTGTCCGTATCGGCGGATTGCGGATACAATGCGCCGAAGCCACCGGTCCCGGCGTTGTTCGGAGTGCCGTAGCAATATCGGAAATATTGATAGTCGGTATAGGTTTCGCGTGTGCCGGAAAACGCCGGACAGATCGTGTATTTGACGCGCAGATTCGGGAAATAGGACGAGGGCTTCGAGGTGTCCGCCTGATTTCGGAAGAGGCTGCCGTTGAGCCAGCCGAATCCGCTGATTTGCATTCTCCAGATGTAACCGTTGGAATCGTCCAGATACAGCGCGGCGGCCAAAGCACAGGTCTTCAGATTGTTTGCGCATGTGATGGTGCGAGCCTTCGCCCTTGCCTGATTCAATGCCGGCAGCAGCATCCCTGCCAGAATCGCGATGATTGCAATGACCACCAGCAACTCAATCAACGTGAAAAGTCCGCTCCGAGAAGCGTGCCGGCAGTGAAGTCGCAAGAGGGATTGATCCGATTGAACGCTTTGTTTCATGAAAAACTTCCTTTCAGTGATTCTGTTTCATTGAGGGGAAAAGGGGAAGGGACGTTATATTTTTTTCTCTTATTGTAATGATCGATCCTCGTATTGTCAAGCAAAGAAGAATTGTTTCGCCGCAGTTTGTCAGCGCTGCCGCTCCCTGCAGTAACGCCGGAGTTCCTCCGGATGCGATGCGACTTTCCGGACAACCTCGCCGATCTTCCTTGCAACGGCAGGCTCGTAGAGATATTCGTGCGATATTCCCAGCATCCGCGCGGAAAGATCTTCGCACACATCACACCGTTCCCCGGAACCGATCCGGTACTCATCCCGACGCAAGTTGAAAAGCACGTGCTGATACACCGCGCCGTGTCCGCCGTTGCCGATGTTGGCCCCTTCGGCAATGCACGCTTCGTTGATCGCCTGCTTGGAAATCCCGCGGAACTCCTCGCCGTCAAACAGAAAATGGAACGAGTAATACCCCTGCGGATCGGCCAGACGCCCCGGAAGCTGCGTCCGGACGCCGGGGACATCGGCAATCGCCGCCCGGAGAATTGCGGCACTTTCCCCGTAAATGCGAATCCGATCGTGCAGTGTCTTGAGCTGTTCGGAAAGAATCGCCGCCTGAAATGCCGTGCCCCGGTAATTGTGACAGATCAGTCCTTCGGGGGCCTTGACCGCCTGTCCCTGTTTCAATCCCCGCTGATAGCCGATATGTTTGAGTAGATAGATCTTCTCCGCCAATTCCTGATTGTTGGTAATACAAATTCCGCCTTCTCCGGAGGACATGGTTTTGGACTGCTGGAAACTGAAGGAGCCGACGTCCCCCCAGCTGCCGACTCCGCGTCCGTTCCAAAATCCGCCGTGCATATGCGCGCAGTCCTCGACCACGGCCAGATGGTGCGCGGAGGCAACCGCAAGAATCTTTTCCAGATCCGCGGTCGAACCGTAAACATGAACCGGAATGACCGCTTTGGTTTTTGCGGTGATCGCCGCCTCCATTTTTGCCGGGTCCATGCAGAGTGTTTCCGGATTGATGTCAACGAAGACCGGTGTGGCGCCCAGAAAGTAGGGAGCCAGCGCCGTCGCCATCCAGGTCAGCGCGGGAACCAGCACTTCATCGCCGGGACGAATTCCCAGCGCCGTCAAAGCACACTCCAGCGTCACGGTTCCATTCGCCATGAAGACCGCGTACTTTGCCCCGTGGAACGCGGCGAAATCCCGCTCGAACTGTTGCTCCTCCGGGCTGTTGAACGACCATTTTCCGCTCAGATACACTTCTTTGAGCCGTTCGGCCGTATTCAGATCGCGCGGAGGCCATAACTGAGGCCGGCATCCTTCAGAACATAATTTTTCGCCCCCAAGAACCGCTAATTCCGCCATTTGTTTTTCCTCTCTGTTTTTTTGAAAAACGTTTGCATTTCCCAAGCTGACAATACATATTATATTTAGATTATCCCGGAATGACAATATATAGAAGAAGTCAATAAATATATAGGAAACTGCTTTTATGGATCAAGACGAGGTGATTGGCAGATTGCGCGGCGGCGTGCATCGGATCTATCCGGAAAAGGCTTCTCACCGCGAGGAAAATACCGCGACGTTCGTTTCCAGTTCCCACGCCTTCCGGGAGATTCTCTTCGTTCTGAACGGAACCAGTGAATACATGCTCAACAATCAGGTGTTTCCCGCCACACCGGGAGATATTTTCCTCATCGACCGGTGGATGCCGCACGCCTTCGGCTATCGGACTTGCGACAACAATCTGCTGCACCTCTGGGGTTATTTTGACGCGGAGCAAATGCACGCTGCGGTTTTTCAGGTCGGATGCAGCGGGCAGTACACATGCCGATTCAAACAAATCCGGCTGGAACGCGATATCACGACATACTTTCAAAGAAAATGGACGCAATGCGCGCTAACGTTCCGCTGCGAGGAACTTCGCCCGGTTCTCAACGCCCTGCTCGATGAAATCGCATACGAGCTGGAGAATTTCAAAATTCCCGCCCCCGCGTTGCGCGAAGATTTTATTGTGAACACCGCCAATTATATTCGTGTGATGAACGGACGCGACTGCAGTCTGGCGCATCTGTCCAAGATCTCCGGGTATTCGCAATCCTATCTGGCGCGCCGCTTCCAGTCGCAGACGGGCAAAAGCATCCGGCAATATATCAATGAGATCAGGCTGAACTATTTTCTCGCGGCGCAGGAGTACGGGCTCAAGCAAAAGGAAATCGCCTTTGAACTCGGATTCGCCTCTCCCGCCGCATTCTGGCTTTGGCTGCGCAACCATCTGAACAATGCGGCCCAGAATTCGCCCGACATCTCTGCGTGATTCTATCGATGGCATCGCCGGAACGGCCGCCATTTCCGTGGAAATCGCGGAGAAGGAAGACACGGCGCAATTTTTTGCAATGCCGTTCAAAGGAGTGATTCTATATATTTTTCCCGTATTATGATATATTGCGTTTCCATTTTTTCCAAAGTATAATAAGACAGTACGGACAGAAGGCGCGACGTGAGTTTTGGCTGTGCCGTCTCAATAAGGACGGAACAAAACGCCATGCGTAGCATGGATGCAAGATACTTCACGAAACAAAAAGGATGCCGGGATGAAGGATTTGTTCTTTTTTGATTCTCATTGTCGAATCGGGTCGAACTGCATGGGACATTCTCCGGTCCCGGATATTCCGACGCTGTTTGAAGAAATGGATCGCTTCGGCGTGGACCGGGCATTGATCCGTCACATCGGAATTGACAAGGGGGCGCTCTGGACAAACCGCGAAGTGTCCGCGTTTCTCCGGGAAGATCCCGCGCATCGGCTGACCGGAGTGTGGTGTATTCTCCCCTCGCAATGCGATGAGCTGCCGGAGCCGGACGTATTTTTCGCCCTCATGAAGGAGGCGAGGGTCGGAGCGATTACCCTCTCTCCTTTCGGGCACAACTATATCCCATGCCGACTGACGCTTGGCCGGATTCTCGATGCCGCCACCGAACGGAAGATTCCCGTGCTGCTGGACGCTTTCGCCGGAAAATGGCAGGAGTTGTACCATTTTCTGGAGGAATTTCCCCGGCTGCGCTGCATTTATCTGGAAGGCTCCGGGAGATGGGGCACCGACCGTTATCTGAGACCTCTGCTGGAGAACTACCCGGAATTTCATTTCTCGACGGGCGGCTACTGGGTGCCCGAAGGGATTTGCGATCTGGCGGAACGCTACGGCGCAAACCGGATTCTGTTCGGCAGCGGACTGCCGCGCTTTCTCCCGGGATCCGGGATGCTGCAGCTCAAACAGAGCGGTCTTGACCCGCAGTCGCTGGCAATGATCGCCGGAAAAAATCTGTCAAGATTGCTTGAGGAGGCTCAGTTATGACCAATTCCATCTGGGGAAAAGACCATTCGATCGCGCAGGCATATTGGAGGACAGGGTACGCCGATTTTCCGATCTACGACCTGCACGGTCACGTGGGGGCGCATTACGCGATCTATATGAAGCGGTGTGAACCGGACACGATGGCATGCCATCTGCGGCGAGCGGGAGTGAAGCATCTGGTATTCTCCCATCACGAAGCTCTGTTCGGAAATATGCGCAATGAACAGGTGTATCAGCTGTGCCGGAGTCAGCCGGATCTCTTACGGATGTATGTGGCGATCAATCCGCACTACCCGGAGCGCATCCGGGAGGATCTGGCGAAGTTTGACGCATGGGCGCCCTTTGCGGTTGGATTCAAATTTCTCGCGGATTATCACAACGAACGGGTCGACTCCAAGGCATACGAACCGGTTCTGAAATTTGCCAATGAGCGGAAGCTGCCGATTCTCAATCACACGTGGGGCGGGAGTTGCTGTTCCAACAGCACCATCCTGCTCGCGGTGGCCCAAAAATATCCCGGGGCGAAATTCTTCATGGGACACAGTTTCTTCGGCGACTGGGATGGCGCGGTGAAAGTTGTCCGCGAAACCCCCGGCAATGTGTGGCTGGAATTGACGGCGATTCCCGGCGAATCCGGGATCATTGAACGGCTGGTTCAAGGGGTGGGCAGCACCCGGCTGCTGTTCGGCACGGATCTGCCGTGGTTTGATGAATTTCAGGCGATCGGCGGAGTGCTGTCGGCGAAAATCGACGAGGAGGATATGCGCAATATTTTCTATCGCAACGCAGAACAGATCTTTGGCGAAAACTGGTAAAAAAAGGACAAAACCATGCGGCAGATGAAACTCGGACTCCAACTTTACAATTTTCGCAACGAGCTGAAAAGTGATTTTCGCGGTACGCTGGAAACCATCGCAGAACTCGGCTTCGACGGCGTGGAATTTGCCGGCAATTACGGTAAAATGCCGCCGGAGGAGCTGGCCGCGTTGCTCCGGAAACTCGATTTGGAATGCGCCGGAGCCATGTTCTCCCGGGAACAGCTGGAAGATTGTGAGAGTGACGCCTATGGATATGCCGAAGCGTTGCGCACCCCCGCGGTCACCTTCAGTTTGGTTTCCGATTTCGCCTTGGAGTGGCAATCTCTGGTGGAACCGTTTCAAAAGATTGGGCAGAATGCAAAATCGCACGGGACAGTTTTTTCCTATCACAATCACTGGTGGGAGTTTCCGCTTGTGGAAGGCGAGTACGCCTTGTCCCGTGTGCTGGATGAAACCGACGGGAACTACGTATTTCTGGAACCGGATGTGTGCTGGATGCACCGGGGCGGAGTCGATGCTTCGGAATATATCGGCAAATACGCGGACCGGATCGTTCAGATTCATCTCAAAGACATCTGCAAACCGGACGAACCCTTGACTACCACGGAGCTGGGACGCGGTGTGGTGGATCTGACCAAAGTCTGCCGCGCGGCCCGGAACTCCTCCTGCCGCTGGCTGATTTACGAACAGGACAATTCTTCCCTCGGAGCGTTGGAAAGCGCGAAAATCAGTCTGAAAACAATGAAGGATCTGCTGACCGCGGAGACAGACGCATGAAGCGAAAAATCCGCATGGGGATGGTCGGCGGCGGTCCGGGCGCCTTTATCGGTTCGGTTCATCGTATGGCGGCGCGATTGGATGGCAAAATTGAGTTGGTCTGCGGCGCGTTTGCTTCGACGGCGGAGCAGAGCAAAGCTATGGCGAAAGAGCTTTTTCTGCCGGAAGAGCGCTGCTATTGCAACTACCGGGAGATGTTGGAGAAGGAATGTGCGCTGCCGGAAGGGGAACGCATGGATTTTGTCGCGATTGCGACGCCGAATTTCATGCACTTTGAAATTGCGATGGCGGCATTGGAGCACGGCTTCCATGTGGTTTGCGAGAAACCCATGACCATGAATGTGGAAGAGGCGGTGGCTCTCCGCAAGAAAGTTCATCGGTCAAATCTGCTTTTCCTGTTGATGCACAACTATTCGGGGTATCCGATGATCCGCGCAATGCGGCAGATGATTGCGCAGGGGCGAATCGGCCGACTTCGCAAGATCGTCGCCAGTTACGATCTGGGCTGACTGGCCGCGCCGAATGCCGGAAGGCAGGCGAAATGGCGTGTCAATCCGAAGCTGTCCGTGATAGCCGCCTGCGTCGGAGACATTGGAACCCATGCGGAACACCTGATTGAATTTACCACCGGCTTGAAAATTCAGGCGGTCTGTGCCGATCTTGCCACTTTTGTCGAAGGGCGGGTTCTCGATGACGACGCGACGATTTTGCTGCGACTGGCGGACGGGGCAAAGGGGGTGATCGAATTAAGCGAAGTCGCATGCGGCGAAGAGAACCGTTTCAGTCTGCGTATCTACGGGGCGCTCGGCTGTCTGGAATGGAATCAGCAGACGCCGGAGGATCTGATTTTCCGCAGCAACGACGGGGCGATGAAAATTTACCGGCGAAACTGGGCGGAGATGGACGATTCGCTCAAGCGGTTCGTGCGCTTGCCCGCCGGCCACCCGGAGGGATTTCTGGAGGCGTTCGCCAATTTGTATTCTGAATTTGCCGACGCGGTTGACGCACGTAGGGAAAACCGGGATAGTATTTCGGACTTTCCGGGCGTGGAGGATGGGGTTCGCGAAGTGAATTTCATTGAGAAAGTCGTCCTTAGTTCCCAAGCGGACTCGGCATGGCTGACTTTGGAGGAGATCTGAAAATGGCTCGACCACTGACACTTTTTACCGCGCAGTTCAGCGATATGCCATTCGACCGGCTCTGCCGTCTGGCCCGGGACTGCGGGTATGACGGATTGGAACTGTCGACATTGGGCGGCTATCTCGACATCGAGCAAGCCGCCGACGATCCGGCCTATTGCCGCGAACTTCAACGCAAGCTCAAAAGTTACGGCTTGAGACTCTGGGCGATCAGCAATCATTTCGCCGGTCAGCTGGTCTGCGATCCCGACAATGATTCCCGCACGGACTGCTTTGCGCCCGCGCGCTGCGCAGGCGACGCCGAGGCCAAACGAACATGGGCGGTCGCCTGCATGAAGGCAAGCGCCCGGGCCGCGCACAATCTGGATGTGAAGGTGGTTACCGGCTTTACCGGTTCTCCGATCTGGCATCTTTTTTACAGTTTTCCGCCGGTTTGTGACGAGGAAATTGCCGCCGGGTTCCGTTATTTTGCGGAAAAATTCCATCCGATTCTCGATGAATTTGCCAAATATCAAGTAAAATTCGCCTTGGAAGTGCATCCGACGGAGATTGCGTTTGATCTTCATACGGCAGGCCGGGCGCTTGAAGCAATCGGAAACCGGCGCGAATTCGGATTCAACTTTGATCCGAGCCATCTCTTCTGGCAGGGCGTGGATCCGGTACGGTTTCTCAAGGCGTTTCCGGATCGGATCTATCACTGCCACATCAAAGACGCGGCGCTTTCGCTCGACGGGGAGAACGGGATTCTAAATTCGCACTGGAATTTCGGAGATGTCCGCCGGGGGTGGGACTTCCGCAGTCCCGGACATGGGGAAGTCGACTTTGAAGGGATCGTCCGCCAGTTGAACCGCATTGGCTACGACGGCCCGCTCTCCGTCGAGTGGGAGGATTGCGGAATGGACCGGGAATTTGGCGCCCGGGACGCAGCGGCTTTCACCCGGAAGTTGGATTTTACGGCTTCGGCACAGCAGTTCGACTCGGCTTTCCAATCGGACGAAGCATTGTAATCTGCAACATTGGTTTTAGTACGGTTCCGGAGGATTTCGGAGTCGGATGCCATGTCGGAGAACTCTGTTGGCTGGAAGAGCTGGAGGAGCGCGTTCCATTTTCTTTTTCCTGAAGCGCTTCTGCCCTTCCCATGCCTGAAAAAATGGCTCATACGCTTTCTTGAATGATTTATCATGATAGAAAGCGGATCAGATGGTGGGTGTTTCTCCGCGTCGTCCGATCAGCCGCGGCTCCGGCGGAGGGGGAGCTCCGGCTCCCCGGAACAGACGGACGCCGATCGTCCTTCCCGCTTTTTTGCCTTCGATCCTGAGAAGATGCGGAGGCCCGTAAATGATTCCGGCAAGACTTCCGTCAAGACGAATTTCCGCACTCCAGGGCGTTTCCAGCTGAAGATGCGTGACGCCATCCGGAAGCACCCCTTCATAGTCTTCATATCCCCCCGCCGCCGCCGACGCGGTCTTTTTCAGCGGGATTGCGGTGTGTTTGTCAAGCGGCGCATAAATCGACATTTCGAACGGAATTACAGAATATTCCCGAGAAACGAAGCTGTCGGGCATTTTCATCACGCAGCACCCGTCGCGGAGGACAAAGTTCTCCGGCACCTCCGTCCCTCGGAACACAATTTCCCGGCGCACCGGATCGCAAAGCAGAAACGCCTTCTCTTCCCGGATCGGAAGCGGCAGGTCCCGCCCTGAGAGGTTGAGAAAGTATCCCTCCTTCTCGCCCGTGTCTGAAATCCGGCTCCGCACCAGAATCTCGCGGTCGACCATGAGATATTCTTCGTGCGGCATATTGTCCGCAAACGGGGCGAGTTTTTTCTCTGTTTCCGGAGAGAGCAAAATTCCCTTCAGGCGCGAAAAGGAAGTGTATCTGCCGTCTCCGACGCGGAGAAAGCCGTCCAGAACCGCCAATTCGGATTCCTCGGCAATGTCAAAGGAGATGTGTTTTTGCATCAATTTGAGCAGCAGTTCCTGATATGCGGTTTCGGCTCTGCCGACCGGGGTATCGTTTTCAGCGGCGGCGGTGCATATATCATTGCCGTCGGGCAATCCCAAAAGCGCGTCCGGTACGATCACCAGATGCCGTGCTGTGGAATTTGCCCGGGCCAGCAGTTCCGCGATCCGCGTCCAGGTGCGGTTGCATTCGCTGAACAGACGGAAATTCGGCTGCTGGAAAAAGTAGCTCGGGGGGCAATCGTTTTCCGTGCCGCCGCCGACCCGGTAGTAATAGGCGTGGTGCGTGATGAGATTTACGCCCATACCCAGCTCAAAAAGCATTTGCCTCTGAATGAAATCGGGTGTTACATCCCAGCCGAGAAAGGTTAATGTTTCACAGCTGAACCGTCCTTGTGCGTACTGTTCGGCGGCGGACGCGCCGAGTTTGTAGAGATGAATCGGCGAGGTGCGGATCTGGCGTTCTCCGCGCAGCTGATCTCCGGGATTTGAGAACGCATGCGCCAAATACCGCTGATCGCGCCGGTCGCAGAGATAATCGTCGACGGACGGCACATGTTCTGCACGGTAATACGCTTTGGCGGAACCATAGCGCCGGATGGAAAACGCCAGCGGCCCCTCGTCGCCGGAGAGGTGTCCGAGATAAACGACGTTGTGGCGGCGGCACCATTCGGTCTGCGGTCGGATGAAATTTTCGAGGAAGAGGCCACTTGCCAGCGAAAAATAATTCTGCCGGAGTTTTCGCGATTCCGGAGAATTCCCGGCAAGCAGCGCGAAGTCGTCCCGGAGCGGATGGTTGAATTTTTTGAAATAGGCCTCTTCCAGCACCGGAGAAAAGGGAAAACAGGGCAAATAATGAACGAGAAAACTTTCATCGTCGGTGTAAATCGCCTCAATGGTGTTTCCGAAAAAATTTCCGAGTTCGGAAAAATATTTCTCATGGGTGAATTGGAGGAACCGCGCCGAACACTCTTTCTGAAAGAGATCGATGTGACGGTAATTCCGGAGCAGCCATGCGCCGGTTTTTGCGTCGAGAAGTTCCGCGGAGCATCCGGCGTGTCCGAGATGTCCGGGATCGACGCCGAACCCGGAGAAACACAGTCCCTGCTGACAGAGGTCGGGTCGGTCTTTCTGCACTTTGCCGCCCGCGTTGCCGGAAGGGTAGCCGTCCTCGTCGTAAAGCCAGATTTTCATATCAAGGATTCTGGCGGTCGCGCAGCAATGGCGGAGCAGTTCGAACCAACGCTCGGACAGATAGGCGATTTCATTGCCGGTACGCGCGTGAATCACCACCCCCCGGCAGTTTCCAGAGTGCATGAGTTTGAGCTGTCGTTCGATCTCATTTTCTTCTTGAAGTCCGTTCCAGAACCAGAAGGGATAGACGCCATATTTCATCATATCAAAAATTTTTCTGCCTTTTCCGGGGCTTATGCTTCACACCGCGAAACACCATTGTAACACTTGAAGTGTGGTTCAATACGGAATCGCTGTATGGAGCATTTTTTGCGTGCAAGGATAATTTCGATTGCGGGAGCAACCGCTTCGGCCGGATCAAAAAAAACGGTTGCAGGTGCGTCGGGGAGATTTGCAAACAGCGGCATGTCGCCGTGTCCGGCAATCCCCACGTCCTCTGGAACCGACAAAGCATTATCCCGGAGCGGGCGGATTCCGGCGAGGGCGCCGTCGGCACTGCTGAAGACCAGCGTCGTCAACCCGGCAGCGCGAATTTCATTGATATGCGCTCGAACGCTTTGGGTGGCAGCTGCCAGAGAATCTTCCCACGGGCGGGTGCCGGATCGGAAAATCCACTCTTGTTCGATTTTTGCGTCATGATCCTTATAGTACGCGAGAATGCCATTAAAAAAGGCTTCGCTGCCGTCGGTTTTGGGCGAATGCGCGATGATTCCAATGCGGCGGTGTCCCCTTTTGAACAGATACTTCGCCATCATCCTTCCCGCCGCGGATTCATCCGGCATGCCGATGTAGACATTGGGGGGAAGTTCCGGATATACAAAAGGCGACATGTGAAGAATTACTTTACAGGGCAGCGCTCCCAGCAAGGCCAGTTCCTTCTCCGAAAGGTGGTGGGTATCTTCGCAGTAAATGACACCCGCAAGTTTTTTGCAGGACTTCACATAATCGACGAACTCCTCCATGGAAGTGGCTTGCGTCCGCTTGTGAAAAAGCACATTGACGCGACGTTGAACGGCGTATTGTTCGACGCTGTTGAGAGCGTTCCACAAGCCGCCGGAGTAGTAGGCGGCATAGGAGAAGAGGACTTTGCGGGCTTTTTCAATTGTTCCGTTTCCGGGCCGTTGGAGCACGGTGATGGAATTTTCCTTGCCCGCGGCGAGGATTCCGACCCCCCACTTGCGGATAATGATGCCATCGCTTTCCAGTTCATTCAGCGCGCGGGTAATGGTTGACTGGGAAACGTTGAACTCTTGCATCAACTCGCGAAATCCGGGCAAACGCTGCGATGGCGGGGCATTCAACGCCCGTTGTTTTATGATTTCTTTAATTTTAACGTATTTCAAGATATACTCCTTGCAACCCTTTTACCAAAGCATAATCGAATATACTCCCGAAGAATATTTTTTCCACTGAATTCTTCAAGCTTTCCAGATGGCACTCGGTTAAAATCGCGCCGTGTCAACAATAATTTTGTGTCAAAACGACAGCGCATCAGGGCGCGATCAGTTCCACGTTCGCAATCAAAAAATAACCTTTATAGAGTTCCATCGGCAAAAACTTGCGGTCTCCCAAAATCGCGATTCTGGTGATTTTCCCATGCCACTTGCGATCCGCAGCTCCGCCCCACGCCCCGACGTAATCGCCCGTGCCCGGTTTGACCGTGATAGTCTGGTATTTTTTACTGTCACTCGGAATTCTTACAATCTGCTGGTGCGTCTGTCCGGTCTCGTCGTCGAACTGGATGTTGATATGGTTGTAGCCGCTCACATTGAGAAAGGTGATTCTGGCGCATTGAAAAGGCAACGGGGTCTTGAGCTTATTGACCAGCCCCGTGTAACAGCTTTTCCCCGAATGAACCGTCTCCAGGCGCATCGCCGCCGACCCGTTCGGCCCCTCTCCCGGCAGAATGCAGAAACTGCCGATCGCACCCGGAAATTCCGGACCGATCGTAAGTCGCCACCCATGATTTTTCCCATCCGAAAAACCGATGTCGATACTTTTTCCCGCCGCGAAAATCCCCAATGTCAAAAGCACAAAACTGAAACAAATTTTTTTCATGATCTTATCTCCCCTGCAGAATCCAGTTGTATTCCAAAGGATTTTTCGCCGGATAAACACCATCTCCCCAGTGGAGATACGCTTTACGGCCCATGCCGTCATTGTCATTGACGATGATCGAGAAACCGAATACGTTTCCTTTTTCAATGCCAAGCTCCGCCATTGGTACGACGGCCTGATAGATCAGTTTCGGTCCTTCCCTTCGGATGTCGCACTTCATCTGCGTAGGCGTTTTCGTATTGTTTTGCGCGGATTCGCGGTTCACTGTCGGCCCCGACGAGCCAAGCGCAAGCGTATACTCCGTGCCGCGACGGGGCATGGAGCGATGGCTGTCAAAGGCGGCGAAAGCAAACTGAACGCTGTCCCCTTTCCAAAGCTCATGTTTCGGAAAATTTTGAACATGCTTGTCGTCAGTCACTTCCACAGTGACTTTCATCGCCTCGCCTGCCACATCGATCCGGAAACGTGCATCGATTGAGCGGCTCTCTTTGGTTGCGGATTCCATCATCATTCGATAGTTCATGTCACCGGAAAACGAGATCCAGCTCCCCGATGAGACAATTTGCTCTGGAATGATCATCGAAGCAAAATTGCCTGTTTTTACGGCAGGACGCGGTATGGTCTTAACTTCCGCCACACGGACACCATCCAGTTTCCCGAAGATCAACATCGGTCTTCCGGTGACGGAGACGGAAAACAAATCCGAATTCTTTTTGGCAAATCCAAACCATCTGTGCGGGTGCAGCGCATTCATCCACTCCCGGAATCCCCATTGACGCACCATCGGTTCGGTTTGTCCGGCCAGTAGAAGTTTCAGCGGTTCGGCGGGTGCGGAGCCGCGATTGAAAATAATTTGCTTCCGGCAGTTGGGCGAGAGAGTCCAAACCGCCAGCACATCGCTGCCGTCCGGCATGGCAAATTGCAGAACCCGGACGGAGGAATCCGGAGTTTTCAAAATTTTTTGCATCTTGCCCCGACGAACGACTGAGGCAATGGAACGGAGGACGTAAAGCCCGCTTTTCGGCGTGAGGTCGCAGGTCGTAAGGCCAAAATTGTTTTCAAAGACGCGGTGATCGTAGCCGTCGTCCTGAAAATCGTACCACCACAATCCTTTTACTCCGGGAATCGTCCGGGCCAGCAGAAAAACCCGAGCCACATAGTTTGCGACAGTTTCCTCGTCGTAGCCATATAACTCCGAGTGCATTGGCCACCCGGTCTCGGTGAGATAAAGGTTTGCATATTTCCCGTTGTTGTGTTTGCGAATCAGCTCTGCAATCCGGCCAATATATTTGGTATAAGCCTCCGGATCAAGCGCTCCTTCCTGATAAATTCCGGAAGGCCGAAACGCATAGGAATGAAACGAAACGCCATCGCAATAGTTCAGCAGTCCGCCCTTGATGCATTCCAGCAGAAATTTCTCACCGGCACAAATGGAAGTGGAGAGAACCACGCAAGCCGGATCAATCTTCTTGAGTCTGGGGTACATCACCTTGAGCAGCCGCATGTATGCTTCGGAGGAACATTGCGGATTGCGTCCGTATGCGCTGTCCCATTCGTTGAAGATCTGATAATATTTGGTTTTTCCCTTGTTTTCCCGGACAATTGTTTCCCCGAAACGGGTGAAAGACTCGATTTGTTCCGGAGTGATGATCCGCTCGAACATCGGGGGGTTGTGCGCAATGATCTGAATCGGGGAAAGTTGATGTTTTTCCGCATTGATCAGATACTTCGTATAGATGTCTTTGGGCGTATAAACGCCTTTTACTTTATCCCATCGCTCAAATTGAGTGTCATCGCGCGGCGACGATAATTGCGCTTGGGAAAACACGGAAATATTCTCGTCCGCATCGCCTTTGTACCCGGCAAAATGGGTCGTGGCACCGATGAGAAATTCCTCTTCCTCTGCCAAGGCGACTTGTGGCAGAGCCAGCAGTGCCGCCAATGTCAGCAGGATGTGAAAACTTCGTTTGGGGAAGTTATTTTTTTTGGAAAAAACCGTCATCATTTCAATTTCCTTATTTCTTTAACAGGCGGATGCTTCTGCGCGGTTCCCTGTCACGCCGGATTGGCTGCCGGCGTAATTGGTTCGCCGCTTTTATTCCAGCGCATCAAGGAAAGGCATTACTTGATTGGCATGTTGCGCTTTCGAGGCAGGATAATCTTTCTGGTAGACGGAAAGAACAGCGCCATTGGCCCGAAGAATCGGAGTTTCTCCATTGCCGTGCAAGTCTCTTGTCCAGAAGACACGCGCACCCTGAATGCAAATTAACAACACCTCTTTGGAAAGTTTTCCCAGAGATTTCCGAAATCCGGTAAAGTTTTGGTTTGTCAAATTTGTGTTAAAAGTACTGTCCCGATAAAACCCGTAGTCCGTTCCGGTATCCCACTGGCTGATGGAAGTATTGACAAATCCCCCGTGAGCAGTGTCGCCGACGCCCGCCGGACACTGAAAAATTTTGGGCCGCTTTACCCCCAGACACAGACCCGTCTTCCCGAAATAAGGCAGAAGCAACCCCAAGCCGACATTGTATGTATTATTGTAACACATGCTTTGCGGGTCGTTGGTTCCGGCATAGACCGTCATTAAAGAATCGTTATTGTCATTGGCGTAAAAGTTTATGTTTGTCCCGATCTGCCGGACATTGTTTTTACAATTAACCAGTCGAGCCTTGCTGCGCGCGCTTTTCAGGGCGGGAAGGAGCATCCCTGCCAAAATCGCGATGATGGCAATAACGACGAGCAATTCAATCAGCGTGAAGCTTCTTTTCATCTGTACAACCTTTCTTGTGTTTTTATGACGATCGAATCTGTCCAATGTCGGCAATCTCCCGGCGATGAGGCCGGAAAATTGATTGCCGACTCGGGGGAAAGTCGCATTTATTTTGCAGACGGGAGCCCTTTCTCTGTTGAAATTTGTTCGACAGGTAATAAATCCGTTGATTCGCCCCAGAAAAGAAAACGGGCACGATTCCGTGCAAGCGCGGAATCGAAAATCCGATACCAGTCGGCAAAACTTTGGGTCGACGTCCCCGCTGTTCCCCGTTCCCGATGGCCGAATTCCCATTCATGCAGCGGAATAAAGATTGTGTCGTAACGCCGTGTACATTCCGATACAATGTCCGGTTGCGAGAGCGCAAAGGGACTGACCGCCGCATAATGGATTCGAAGTTTCTTTTCATCAATCCAGTCGCAAAGCGCTGCGACGTCGCTTCCGCAATAGATATCCCCCTTGACCAATAAATTGCAACCGGGCATGAGCTCCAGCACATAAGCGCAATTCGGCAATTGACCGTTTCCCGCCCGCTGAAAACTTGGAAAACAGAAATACCCCGGCGCATGGTATGTTTCCGCATCCAATGCCGGATTCAACAGCCATTTGTCAATTGCGTCACGACAGGTTACGATTGTCTTTTGGCGCATGAGCAATGCATCCGCCAGCTCAATGCCGAGATGATCGACATGCGCATGCGTATAGTAGGCTTCGTCAATCAGGTCCGCCAGACGCGCAATGGTTCCCGGCGCAAGGCGCAGCCGGGTGCGTGCCGTCTCCAATTCACAACCGCAGTTGAGATCGAAGGCGCGCACTGTGCCGCCGGCCTTGACGATGATTCCGGAACTGTAAAATTTCCAGAGTTTCGGCACGGGGGAATTCCACGCGGCGATCTCGTCGGCCGCCGCGTTTGCGCGGCGGTTGTATTCGCGCGCCAGATCCGGATCGTTTTCAATCCCGGCGTGTCCCAGAATGGCGTCCCACGCGAGCAGAAATTCCTTGTGACGTCCGTTTTTTGCATCAGGATAATTCATGGATTCGTCTCTTAAAAAAATCACATTATCGATACACTATGCATATATTATATCATAAACAATTTGTTTTGTCAAGAGGCGATGTCAAAAAAAGAAAAAATCAGACGACTTTGCGAAAAAGACGCAACGAGTCTTCCGGGGAGGATGCTGCTGGTTCTGCAGGTCAAAAATCAAAGCGCGGCGGAGTCGGGTTGGTGTGAAGCCAATGTTCCCCTTTGGGCGCGAGCGCGCCGTCATCCGAAAATTCGCCGTAAACATCCTTGAGTGCGGTCGCGGCAGTTGAAGCGCTTCGGGGGCGGTGTTGATACAACCGTATGCGCTCTGGGGGGAAAGAAGATCTTCGCCTGCTGCCCAAAGCAGTGCGCAGGTCGACGGAACAGAGGAAGCTGCAACAGCAAATGGAGTTGTCAGCTATCTTCCTCTCTTCTTGCACGGCCTTTGCCGGGGCCCGTTTTCGGCGGAACGATGCGACACCGGGCAGTGTGATCACTCCACTACAAGCGGCAATGGCGATTCGCTTTTCGGAAGAACCTTATTCCAGTTGCGAACATGGTCAAAAATAGCTTGCTCAGCTTCGTACAGAAGGGACCCATCCGGGTGAAACACGTCGTGAAAATACTGTTCCGGAACGCCTTTTGACGCATCTTAACGCCACGGATAGGTGGTTTGGGTTTTGCCATCTACGAGTCCCCAGTTGATTGCGGACACCTCGTTGACGATTCCGGAGGGATTGCCATTGCGTTCTTCTGTTCAGATGGATTTGGTTTTGCGCGGGACAAAACACATGCGTTATCCTTCTGAAAATGGGGTAAAGGATTGCCGACTTCATGAGGGCGATTTACATTATTGTCCGCCGATGAGCTGGAAAGAGAGTTGTTGGGATGATTTTCATGTGATGAGTTCGATTGTCTATACCAATGAATTTATTCGCATGACCTATATCGATTATCATATTCGTTCGGATTATTTTACGCGCCATGGCGCGGCGTATTATTATCATAGTGCCGGGCCGCTTTCGGAAGAGGGCCAATGTGTGTTGCGCGCGCTTAATTTGCTGGCGTCGAAGCCGGAGAGTCAGCGGGAAAAGGTGGCGGGACATCTCATTCGGGCATTGTTGGAAATGACCATGGCAAGTTTCGTCGACGACTGTGTTTACCCCGTGTCGAAGCGAGAAAAAACACGGATAAAAATTATGAATTATATCCAGACAAACTTTCGTCAACCATTAACGAGAGCTTCGGTGGCGGAAAAATTTTCGCTCAACCCTCAATATGTTTCGCAATTATTTGCCGCCGATCAGGGCGAAGGATTTCATGCGACAATTCGGCGAATGCGTTTGGAATATGCCGTCTTGCTTCTGCGGACATCGCGCTTGACGGTTGATGAAATTTCTCATGAATGCGGTTACTCGAGCGCCACCTTTTTCAGCACAGTATTCAAACGGACTTATGGAACAGCTCCCGGTGAATTCCGCAAAAAAGCCGAATAAAAAAGGACATGTTTCCATCTCCGGTCTCGCTTTGCCGAGTCAAAACCGACGGCGCCCCATGCCGGACAAAAACACCATTATTTCAACGTGAGCCGGTACGCTGGCGGAGAGGGTCCTTCAGAAAACTCTCCAGCGCGATTCGCAGAATTTCCACGGTCACTTCCACATCGTCACCCGCCCGATGCGCCGTATTGCACTGGCCGCCGCCAGCGAGCAATTCGTCGATTCGGAAGGCTTCGCGCAGGTATTGCAGCTTGTGCGACGGCAGCGACGGATAACTTTTGCGGATCAGTTTGAGCGTGTCGAGCGTCCGCCCCCGCCAAAGCGGCAAGGCGCTCCGGTGCAAACTTTCCTGCAGAAACGACAGATCAAAACGCGCATTGTGGGCCGCCAGTGTGCTGCCCTCGGCAAAATCCAGAAACCGTTGACCGATTCGGGCGAATACCGGCGCGTCGGCAACCATTTCGTCGGAAATATGATGGATCTGTCGGACGCCCCAGGGAATGGGCATTTGCGGATTGACCAGTGTCGAGAAGCGTTCCCGGCTGCCGTCGCGCTCAATGCGCATCGCCGCAATTTCCACGATCCGGCCGCTGACCGCGCTCATTCCTGTGGTTTCCACATCGAACACGGTGAACGGCCCCAGATCCAGCCATGACGCGATGCCGTCGGGAAATTTCTCCGCAGTGGTCATCGATCGCAATAGCCGTCCGGATGTTTGAGCTGCCACTTCCATGCCGATTCGATGATCGCTTCGGCCGATTCCATCGTCGGCTTCCAGCCGAGCATCTTGCGGGCGCGGTCGCTGCAGGCGATCAACTTGGCCGGGTCGCCGGGCCGCCGGGGGGCGACATCATAGGCGACGGGTTTGCCGGTGACCTTCTCCGCGGCGGTGATAATTTCTTTCACGCTCAAGCCATTGCCGGTGCCCAGGTTGTAATGCCCGCTCTCCGGCGCGGACAACGCCAGCATGTGCGCCTGCGCGAGATCCAGAATATGGATGTAATCGCGCACGCAGCTGCCGTCCGCGGTCGGATAATCCTCGCCGAAAACCATCATCTTCTCGCGTTTGCCGCGAGCCGTTTGAAGAACAATCGGAATCAGGTGGGTTTCCGGGCTGTGGTCCTCGCCGTAGTTGCCGGTCGCGCCGGCGGCGTTGAAGTAGCGCAGCGCCGCATATTTGAGGCCGTAAATCCGGCTGTACCACTTGAGCACCTTCTCAAAACAGAGCTTGGATTCGCCGTATGGATTGATCGGTTCCTGCTTGTCTTCCTCCGAGATCGGCACGCGTTCCGGCTGTCCGAAGGTCGCCGCCGTGCTGGAAAACACAAAGTGTCCGACTTCCCCTTCCACGGCCGCGTCGGCCAGATTGATTGCCGAAGCCAGATTGTTGCGGAAATACTTTGACGGGTTCTTCATGGATTCTCCGACCAGCGAGAAGGCGGCGAAGTGCATGATTCCGTCGAATTTTTCCTTGCGGCAAAGTTCGATGATCGTTTCGCGGTCGGCCAGATCCCCTTGAACGAAACGCGCCCGGGGATCGATGGCTTTTACGTGTCCGGTCACCAGAGAATCGAAGACCACCACTTCATAATCCCGATCCAAAAGATATTCCGCACAGGCGCTTCCGATGTAACCGGCGCCACCGGCGACGAGGATTTTTTTCATGAGAAGAACATTCCTTTCTTTATGCGAGTCGCTTTTCCTGACAATTTACCATGCCTTGAAGAAAATTTCAACCGAAAAAAGGACTTCAGATCACCAAAATGCGCTCTGTCACGGGGCCAATTCTCCATTCGAATGCGCCCGGAGTTTTCGGAAGGTTCCCGGCGGAATCCGCAGCATCGCGCTGAAGACACGGGTGAAATAATACCGGTCGCGAAAGCCGGTCGCCTCCGCGATCTGGTCGATCGAACGGTCGCTGAAATGCAGCAGCTCGCAGGCTCGTTCCACTCGTTTTCGGCGGCTGTACAGCTGGGGGGACTCCTTCATCTCCGCGGTGAAGAGCCGGATGAAATGATTGCGGTTCATTCCGATGGCGGCGGCGATTTCCAAGTTTCCGGGGGCATCGGAAAGGTGGATCTCCAGATAGCGCAGCGCCTTTTCGATGCGCGCGTCCGGCTGCTTCGGAATCCGCAGGGAAAAGCCGGGCATCTGCAACAATGCCTCGCAGAGAATTGCATGTGCCAGAAGGTCGCATTCGATCGCCGCGTCCGGCCGGGAAAACGCCTCGCGGAACCGTCCGATCCGCGCGATCAAAACCGGGTCGGCGGGGAAGAGCGTGATTTTGCGCGCGGGCGCGGGGAGTTTGTCATCCGGATTGAAGTGGATGTAGAATTGTTCAAACGGCGCGCGTGCGAAAGTGTCAAACCGCGTGTATCCGGCGATCACCGCGAAGTGGTCGCGATCCAGTTCCATCTCCTCCCCGTCGCAGCGCAAAAATCCCCCCCGCGTCGGATTCCAATAGAACCGCCAATACGGCGTGAACAACCGGTTTTGAATCCAGGGGTGAACCTTTTCTGCAAAGCACCGGCAGTGAATCCGCAGCGGTATGTGATTGTCCATCAAAACTCCTTTTGCCGTATCGTCTTGATGACGATACTCCTCAAACTCGCGCCGCATCTTCCGGCGGCTCGGAAACGGCCTGAAACGGTGGCTTTTCGGTCGTTACTCTCCGAGTAGCGACGCTCAAACTCTCCATTTTATTCCTTTCCCGATCCATCCGGAATCCATCGGCGGGACTTTGGGCAGTATCGTCTTGGTGACGACACTCCTCAAACTCGCGCACAAAAGTCCACAACATTTTTGTAAATATCCATTCAAAAGGATAAAAAGTCAAGTATAGTTTTCCGCAAACAGGGAGATTTTTTCATATGGCAAAACTGATTTATCCGGATTCCGGTTCTTTTTCCTCCGCGGCTCGATGGATTACGCTTCCCGGTCTCGACCGAACCGAAAAGAATGTGTTCGGCCGCTTCCGCCGCACATTCCGCCTCGACAAAGTCTCCGCATCGCCGCTTTTTCGCATCTCCGCAGAAAACTATTACACCTTAGCCTGCAACTCAATCGCAATCGGGCGCGGCCCCGTGCGCGGCACTTGCCGTCTGGCCTTCTTCGACACTTGGGATCTTTCCGGTGCGCTTCACGAAGGGGAAAACACCATCGAAGTCGAAATCCATGCGCCGATGTATGAAAACTTCGTGCAGGATCCCAGCGAACCGGCGACCATTTTCGAGCTCGAAGGCGTTTTCGCCAGCGACGATACCGTCGAGGCCGGGAGACTTACGCAATATCTGCCGGACGAATGTTACTGGACCTATCAGAGCGGCTACAAACTTCATGTCGATTTGCGCATCGAGCCGGAAGCGCTTCGCGCCGCAGAGTTCGCGCACTCGGAAAAACTCGCCGCAAAAACGCTTCTTCCCCGCGATGTGCCGCCGCTGCGTGAAACACGGGTGCGCCCGCTGGATGTGGCTCGGACCGCGCGTTTCCGCCCCGGCGAACTCGCCTCCGGCGAAACCGTCAGTTTGCTGCTCAATCGGGAAGAATGGGAACCCCCGTCGCCGGGCGATTTTTGCGGACAAAACACGCTCCTCGCCGATGCCAAAGAGGGGGCTTTTGTCCTCCGTGCCGTCCCCGGGAAGGGGGCCGCGGCGGTTTTTGATTTCGGGCAGGATTATATCGGATATCCGGAGTTGGAAATCGAGGCGCCGTCGGGAACCGTCGTCGATCTTGTGTACGGCGAAGACCTTTGGCAGGGAAAAGTGCGCGCGCATTATAGTTCCAATTATCACTTTACCGACCGATTTATTCTCAAGGACGGCGTCAACCGGATCGGTTCGACGCTTTGCGAACGCTCCATGCGCTACCTCTCGGTGGTCGTGCGCGATTTCGCCGCCGATGTGACCATCCGTCGCGTCACCATGCTCGATCATCGGTATGATTACGCCTGCCGCGCCTCCTTTTACTCTTCGGATCCTTTGCTCAACCGGATCTGGAAAATTTGCGTGGCCACGCTCGAAACATGCACCACGGACATTTTCAACGACTGCCCGTGGCGTGAACGGGCCTTCTGGGTCAACGATCTCATCGTCGAAAACCGCACCACGCTGGCCGCCTTCGGCGATTGCGACGTGCATCGCCGTGCCTTCCGGCTCCTCTTCTCCCAGCAGCGCCCCGACGGATGGGTTCCCGGCGTCTGTCCCGCGCCCCGCGCGGACGGCCGCGAATCCTTCGTGCTGCCGCCGACCAACCTCTTTCTGTTTCAGATGCTCCACGACTACTGGATGGTTTCCGGCGACCTCCAAACCGCCGCAACCTATTTGCCCCATCTGGAGAAGATCATCGCGGCCATCGAATCCTCCGCCGACGCGGACGGCATTGTCGCCCCGCCGGAGGATTTCTGGAACTTCTACGACTGGGGATTTGAACAGACCGGGCACAAATTCGAAAAAGTGCGCGAGTCGATGTTCAACACCTTATACGTGATCGCGTTGGAAAAATACCTCGCGCTCTGCCGCGCGGCCGGAAGATCCTGCGACTTCGATTTCTACCAAAAGCGAATCGAAGCGCTCGGCAAAGCCGTCCTCGCGCGGTTCCTCAACGAACGCACCGGACTTTTGGAGGACCCCGTCCGCCGCTTCGCCTGGGACAAGGAATGCGGTGTCGATCAGGAGTATGACGCCAAAGTTTCCACCCAGTTGGCACATGCGCTGGCCATTCTTTCCGGCGTCACTCGGGAAGAGCATCTCCGGGATTTCGCTGCCGCGCTCGATCGCGCCGACACGCTCAAGCCGGAATATTATTTGACCTATTACGTTTTCCGCGCGATGAAGCGTTGCGGCATGGCCGAAAATGCGCTCGCACGCATTCGTTTCTTCTGGGGCCGCTGCGTCGAGACCGGCAGCGAACTCATGTATGAAAGCGGCGTCGCCCGTTTCGGCAAAGCCGCCTTCTCGGAAGCCGGCAGTCTGTGTCACGGTTTCGCGACGGCGCCGATTGATTTCGTGCAGCACACCATTCTGGGGATCGAACCTTTGGAGCCGGGCTTCGCCAAATTTTCATTGACCCCGAATCTGCTGGATTTGAATTTCGCCGAAGGCCGTGTGCCGACTGCATACGGAAATATCTCGGTTCGGCTCGAGAAACGCAAGGCGGACGGGGCCGTGACATGCGTGATTCGCATTCCGGACGGCTGCGCCGCCGTGCGCGCCGACGGCGGAGTGCTGGGCGCGGGAACTCACGAATTCACATTCTGATCGCGCGCGGAAGCCGGCGTGTCCGGAAGCCGGGCTTTTTTCCCCAGCAGAAAATAGGCGACCGACGCAAAGCAAAGCGTTCCCGCGCCGATTCCGCACGCGTAGAGAATGGACGGGCCCGTTCCGAGCGCGCGGATATTCGACGGGGGGATGAATCCGGCGATCATGGCCGCGAGCGCCGACAGCGATCCGAGCAGAGTAACCGCCCCGACGCCCCAGAGTCCGCCGGGAATGGCGAAAGGACGCGCCAGTTCCGGTCGCCGCAAGCGCAGCGCAAAGGCGGCGGCGAACATCAAGAGATACATCAGCATGTACATCTGTGCCGAAAGCGCCATGAACACCCAGAATGCGCTGCTGATGTCGGGCGTGAAGAAGATCACCAGCGAGATCACCGAAATGGCTCCCGATTGCAGCAGCAGCAGATTGCCGGGGACGCCGTGGGCGTTCTTTTCGGCGAGGAATGCGGGCAGCCGTTTTTCGCGCGCGACCTCCCAAAGCCCTTTGACTGGGCCAAGCAGCCAGACCAGCACGGTCGTGATCGCGCCCAGAGAGAGCAGCAGCAGCACCGGCTTGTTCCATTCCGGGAGCCCCAGATGTGCGAAGAGGCATGTGAATGCCTCCGACGCGCCGGAAGCCATGCCGAGTTCCCCGGACGGAACCACCAGCGCGATGGCGAGGGACCCGGCGATGTCGGAAGCGAAAATGACCACGGCCGAAAAGAGTAGCGCGAGCGGATAATTGCGCTTGGGTTTTTTCACGTCGGTTATGTGCAGCGCCGTCATATCGATTCCCGCCAGCGAAACCATCATGCCAGCCAGCAGCATCCAGTCGTTGAGGCTGTTCAATTGCGGCATCAACGAAGAGAATCCCGCATAGTGCAGCGCTGGAACTGCGCCTCCCAGAAAATATTTTCCGGCCAGAATCACCAGCAGAATCGTCGGAAAAATGGTTCCGAGGAGCACTCCATACATGCTGATTCTTGCATAAATACGGATGCCGAACCAGTTCAGCAGCGTGCAGCCCCAGAGGCAGACGAGGAT
>JAQUYX010000011.1 GCA_028691615.1 Victivallaceae bacterium | reverse complement strand
CGCGGGACCAAGCGCGGAGAGCACGCCCGAAGTGAAGAGGTCGTCGAAGGCGAACGATCCGAGATCCGAGAGGGAGAACGAATTGAAGTTCCACCCGGTGGCGAACAATTTTCCGCCGGGGCCGTTCTTCCACGAAACATAATCGATTCCCAGTTCCCGGAAATCATTGTCGGAGACCATATATACGCGCATGGTCACCTCGACTTGCGGCACCGGGCGATCAAGTTTCTTGAGGAAGGCCAGATACTCTTCGCCCTGCGACTTCGATGTCTTGAAATAAAACATGTTCGTCGGCTCGTCGAAGTAGCTGGCGCCGGAACCGTAACCGCCGGTGAAAGTCTGATCGACGGCCTTGCGCATATCGTCGTCCGAACGGTATTCGGGGCAGTAGACCCAGCGGGAGATTCCGTCTCCGGCGATGGCGCGGTTGTTGGCATCGACGCGTTTGGCCGGATAATCGAGTTTGGCGACCAGATCGTCGATCCAGGGCATCAGCAGATTTCCGGTGGAGATGACCAGGAACTCCTTGCCGCCGACGGAGTAGTCCAAACTCTGGACGCGGCTCTGCGGGTCGAACCGTTTGACGGCGCCGAGCAAGTAGGGCAGGAGATCATGCGCGCTGACATGTTTGAGTTCATAGACCTTGCTGGTCATGAAATGCTGTGCGCGGTCCTCGCTGATGACGATGGTTCTTTCTTTGTCTGCGGCTCCGGAAGCGGCAAACGCTGTTTCCGGCCAAATTGCCGCGACGGCCAAAACGGTCGCAGCGGACATCATTGCTGGCAGCTTCATTGCAGAGTCCTCCTTGGGTAAGCTGTCGTATCCGCGGGAAATTCCGCGAGACACCGGGACATAAGCAAATAGCGTGCCAACGCTTCCGCACACAGGAAAACATCGCATTTTATTACATTTTGTGTAAATGATAACATTTCATGTAAACAAAAAGACTGCGCCAACGGGGGATATGGGCGGCGGCACGGTCGGAAAAGGAGTTGGCACGCTTTCTGCTTTTACCTCCGCCGAACACCTTCAACGCTCAACAAAAGGAGGAGTATGAAGCTGATCATCGCCTACATCAAACCGGAACGCCTCAATGCGGTCAAGCAGGAGTTGTTCAAACGGGAAATTTACAAAATTTCCGTAACCACCGCCTTGGGCTGCGGCCGCCAGAAGGGCTACACCAAAAGCTACCGGGGCGTCATCAACGAGGTCAATTTGCTTAAGAAAGTTCGACTGGCCATCGGCGTCAACGACGACTATGTCGACAAGACCATCGAAGCAATCAAGGCGGGCGCCTGCACCGGGACCATCGGAGACGGCAAAATCTTCGTCCTGCCGATGGAACAGTGCATCCGCATTCGCACCGGAGAACGCGGAACGGAAGCAATCGGGTAAGCCGGAATCAATCAATCTTATTTGAAAAGGAGCTTTTTTATGAACAGAATTCTCAAATGGCCAATGCTCGGCGCAATCGCGCTGTTGCTTTTCGGAGCGGGCAGCCTCTTCGGCGCCGATGCAGCCCCCGCAAGCGCGCCCAAAATGGCGACGGCAGCGTCGGTCGAAACCGTGCAGATCAACTTGAACATCGTATGGACGATTGTCGGCGGCATTCTGGTGTTCGCCATGCAAGCGGGATTCGCGCTGGTCGAGACCGGCTTCACCCGGGCGAAGAACGCCGCCAACATCATGATGAAAAATCTGATGGATTTTTGCACCGGATCCCTGGCATTCTTTCTGATCGGGTCGGCGTTCATGTTCGGCAAAACCGCGTGGGGGCTGATCGGGACGGACGGATTCTTCATGAATGTCTTTCATGAGGCGGCCGGATGGAACTGGACGTTCATGTTCTTTCAGACCATGTTCTGCGCCACGGCCGCGACGATTGTCTCGGGCGCCATGGCGGAACGCACGAAGTTCTCCTCGTATCTGATTTACTCGATCATCGTCAGCGCATTCATCTACCCGATCGCGGGAAAGTGGGCGTGGGGCGGCCTCTTCGGAAGCGGTTCGGCCGGATGGCTGGAGTCGTTCGGATTCTGTGATTTCGCTGGCTCCACGGTCGTCCACTTCGTCGGCGGTTCGCTGGCGCTGGCCGGAGCGATCGCACTGGGACCGCGAATCGGCAAATTCAATGCCGACGGTTCGATCAATGCAATCCCCGGACACAATCTGGTGATCGCCACACTCGGCGTACTCGTTCTCTGGATCGGTTGGTTCGGATTCAACCCCGGCTCGACCACCGCGGGAATCGGAGACATCGGACGCATCGCACTGATTACCAACCTCGGAGCAGTCTCCGGAACCGTGGCCGCGCTGGCGACGGCATGGATTCTGCTGGGCAAACCGGATCTCTCGATGACGCTTAACGGCGCGCTGGCCGGCCTGGTCGCCATCACCGCCCCGTGCAACACGGTTACGCCAATCGGCGCAATCCTGATCGGCGCGATCGGCGGCGCGCTGGTGATCCTCAGCGTGCTTGCGCTGGACAAAATCCACATCGACGATCCGGTCGGCGCAGTGAGCGTCCACGCGGTCAACGGTCTTTGGGGCACGATCGCATGCGGCCTATTCAATGCGGAGGCCGTGCTCGGCACGGCGGCGGCGAGCACCGGACTGTTCTACGGCGGCGGGTTTCGGCAACTGGGGGTTCAGTTCATGGGAGCGGCGGCCTACTTCGTCTGGTCGTTCGGATTGGGAATGCTGCTCTTCCTGGCGATGAAGCACACCATCGGGCTGCGTGTCGAAGAGGATGAAGAGCTCAAGGGACTCGATCTGGTTGAGCACGGCAACGATGCTTACGCAGGATTCCAGATCTTCATCAACGAATAAAAAACTACGCGTTTCAATCGTTCAAACGGTTCCAAATTTCCCTTCGGGAGATGCGGAACCGTTTTTTTTTACCCCCGGGAATCCTTCGGGGAGGAATCCAGCACTTCGAGGGCGATTTCCCCGTCGGCCAGCTGCGCGGTCAAACCAGTTCCAACCGGCTGTGCGGCGCTGGTGATCACTTCGCCATTTTCCGTGCGCCGCAGCAGGGCAAACCCTTTCCGGAGCACCTTCTCGGGGTTGACCGCGGCAAGGCGGGCGCCGAGGCGGTCAAGCAGATTCTGCCGGCGTTCGATGCCAAGTTGCATTGCGCGGCAGAGCCGCATGGCAAGATCGTCGCAGTGCTGCATCTTCATTTCGGCGCTGCGGCGCAACTGACCGGGCGTAAAGAGTCCGGCGAGCTTCTCGGTGCGAAGTCGCTGCCGTCCAAGTTCGATCCGGACGCTCTGGGCGAGCGTTCGCAGCGACCGTTCAATGCGTTCGGAGAACTCCGCGCGGGAACCGATCAGCTGTTCCGCCGCAGCCGACGGCGTCGGGCAGCGCAGATCGGCGGCGAAATCACAGATGGTGAAATCGATTTCATGCCCCACCGCGCTGATGACGGGAATGGCGCTGGCGGCGACCACCCGGGCCAGCGTCTCGTCGTTGAAGCACCAGAGATCCTCCATGCTGCCGCCACCGCGAGTGACGACAATCACATCGACGCCGCCGGTCCGGTTGAAAAACTCGACCCCGGCCGCCACCTCTGCGGCGGCGCCCGCGCCTTGCACCAGCGCCGGATAAATGCGAATCCAGAGATTGGGGAACCGCCGGAAAATCACTTTGAGAAAATCTGCGATTGCCGCTCCGGCGGGGGACGTGACCACGCCGATGCGCTGCGGCAGGAGCGGAATGGATTTTTTGCGCGCGGGATCGAAGAGGCCTTCCGCGGCCAGTTTCTTCTTCGTGGCCTCGAATTGTTTCTGCAAATCGCCCAGCCCGGCGAGGCGAAGGGTGCGCACGCTCAACTGATATTCGCCGCGCACCTCGTAGACCGTGAGTGCGCCGAGCAATTCCACCGCGGAACCATTGGTCACGCCGAGTTCGCGCAGCTTGCGCGCGCCGCCGAAGTAGACCGCCTTGATTTGACTTTTGGCGTCTTTCAGGACAAAATAAGCGTGCCCGCTGCCGTGCAGTGTGAGGGAACCGATCTCGCCGCCGACCCAGAAGGGCATCAGGGAACCTTCCACCAATTCACGCACAACGCGATTGACTTCGCTGACGCTCCAGATTTCCGGCAACTGACCTTCCGGCATTATGCCGCGCCTCCCCCGCACAGCCGCAGCAGCACGGCCAGAGTCATTCCGGTCAACCAGGTCGCGCCCACGAAGATGTAGCGGACAAAGAGAAACACCAGTGCGATCCCGACGAAGATCGCGCCCTTGAAAAATTCCGACCGTTCCGCCCGAAAGAGTCCGGGAAATAAGTTCATCATCACCGCGAACCCGTCCAGTCCCGGCACCGGCAGCAAATTGAGGATCGCCAGCGCGAAGTTGAGCACCGCGCCCAGCACGGTGAAGGAGAAAAGGCTGTCCGGGAGCCCGGTCAGGCGCACCACGGCGGAGAGGATGCAAAAGACCAGCGCCAGTCCCACATTGGTCGCCGGTCCCGCAGCCGCGACCAAACTGGCGGAATACCGTCCGCGCAACCGGCTCGGATTGACCGGCACCATGCCCCACGCCAGTCCGAAGAGCATCAGCGCCGCCAGCGAAAACCATCCCATCTGCCGAAGCGGATTGAGCGTGAGATGCCCCCGGTCGGCCGCGGTGGAATCGCCGAGCCGGAGGGCCGTCGCCGCGTGAACATATTCGTGGCAGGTTACGGAAAACACCACCAGCACGACCGTGACCACAAAGCTCCAGGGCTGCGTAAAAAGCGTGGAGATAAATAAATTCATACGAAACAACCGATCTTTTTCTTTTTTTGGCGAATCCCGGCATTCCATCCGACGGCGGACGAAAAAATCTGATCCGGAGTTTTCCGGGGAATCGAAAAAAGCCTCCCCCGGTTCGCGCGATAATATACTTCGAAGATGGAAATTTTACAATCGACCGACGAAGAAGTTTCATAAAACCGGCACATTATGCCTGTTTTTACATGTATTTTTTCTGCCGTCCATTCCATTTCCCGATTCGAGGAGGTATGCTTTGGATAGGATTTCATCTTATGGAAAGGAGATTGCGAAGCTATGAAACTGGCACTTTTTTTTGGGAACCGGGGATTTTTTCCGGGATCGCTGATTGCTTCCGCGCGCAAAGAGCTGGTGGAGGCCGTGCGGAAAGCGGGCTTTGAAAGTCTGCTGCTGCCCGAGGAAGCCACCCGGTTCGGGGCGGTCGAAACCGCGGCGGAAGGCCGAATCTATGCGAAATTTCTGGAGGAACACAAAGGGGAATTTGACGGGGTGATTCTCTGCCTGCCGAATTTCGGGGACGAAAACGGCGCGTCCGAAGGATTGCGCGACGCGGGCGTGCCAATTTATGTGCTGGCCTACCCGGATGAACTCAACCGGATGGATTTCGCGCATCGGCGCGACGCGTTCTGCGGGAAATTTTCGATCATGGACGTGTTCACGCAGTTCAAGATCCCGTTCACGGCATGGGCGCCGCATACGCTGCATCCTTCGCAGGAGCTGTTTCAGGAGCATCTGCGCAAATTCGGCGCGGTCTGCCGGATCGTCAAACGCCTTCGCCGGTGCCGCATCGGCGCGGTCGGCGCGCGTCCGACGCTCTTCAAAACCATCCGCTTCGACGAAACCGCGCTGCAGGGCTTCGGCATTACCACCGAGGTGTTTGACAACAGCGATCTACTGGTCGCCGTGGACGCCGTCGGCGACCGAGACAAGGAGCTGCTGGCCAAGTTGGAGCGCTACACCTCCTATACCGATTTCTCCGGCGTCCCGGCCGACAAGCTCACGATTCTGGCCAAAATCTCCGTCGCGCTCGACCGGATGATCGCGGAACACGAACTGGACGCCGTGGCGCTGCGCTGCTGGAGCGATCTGCAAAAGACGCTCAAAATCTCCCCCTGCGTTGTTCTAAGCGAACTTGGCGACCGCTGCATTCCGGCCGCCTGCGAGCTGGATGTCGGCAACGCCGTGGCAATGCTGGCGCTCACCGCCGCCTCCGAAGGCCCCGCCACCTGCCTTGACTGGAACAACAACTACGCCGACGATCCCGACCGCTGCATCCTCTTCCATTGCGGACCGGTTCCGCAGCGCCTGATGGCAAAGAAGGGAACCGTGATCGATCACCCGATGTTTGCCAAGGCGCTCGGCGACGGCTGCGGTTACGGCTGCAATGTCGGCTTGATCCGCCCGATGAATTTCACCTTCGCGTCGACCACCACCAAGGACGGCAAACTCTGTTACTACTCCGGCGAAGGCAAATTTACCGGGGAGCCGCTGGGCGAAGGCTATTTCGGCTGCGGCGGCGTCGCTTGCATCGAGGATCTGCAGCGCAAACTCGGCGCCATCGGCTACGGCGGCTACCGCCATCACGTCAGCGCCGCCGAAGGCTTCTGGAGCGAATCGCTCGATGAAGCGTTCCGCCGTTACCTGAACTGGACCAAAACGGAGCTTTGAACCAAGTGACAAACTCGGTCTATCTCGGAATTGACGTCGGTTCCAGCCGGGTCAAGGCCGCCGGATTCGACCGGTACGGCCGACTGCGGACGCAGGCGGATCGCGCCTACGCCTATCAGACGCCGTCGCCGGAACGCATGATTCTGGACAGCCGTCAGGTGCTCGACAGCGCGCTTGAAGTGATCGCCCAATGCGTCCATGCGCTGCCGGACGGGGAATCGATCGCGGCAATCGCCGTGTCCAGTCAGGGCGAAGCCTTCACGCCGATCGACCGGCATGGAACCATTCTCGCTCCGGCGATGATCTCCGGGGACACCCGGGCGACGGAGGAGATTACGCGCTTCAGTGCCGACTTCGGCTTGGAACGGCTCTACGAAATCACCGGACACACCCCCTCTGCGATGTTTTCTCTGGGCAAACTTCTCTGGCTGGCCAAGCACGAACCGCAGCTGCGCGCGAAAGCGGCGAAATTTCTCTGCTTTGAAGATCTTCTGGTCCATGCCCTGACCGGACGGGCGGCGATGGGCTTCCCGCTGGCGGCGCGAACAATGCTCTTCGACGGCAAAAACCATTGCTGGAGCCGGGAAATTCTCGACGCCGCGGGCTTTCGCGCCGAAGAGTTTGCCGACCCGCTCCCCTGCGGGGCAATCGCCGGCACGGTGCCGGATTCGATTGCGCACCGTCTGGGGCTTGGCCGGGGCGTCGTCGTGGCCGCCGGCGGCCACGATCAAATCATGGGGGCGCTCGGCTGCGGCGCGTGGGAAAGCAACACAGCGATGTATGCGGCCGGAAGCGTGGAGTGCTTCGTCCCGGTGATGGAGTCGCGCGTGCTCAGTGCCGGGTTGCGGCAAAGCAATTTGTGCACCTACGACTTCGCCCTTCCGGGGAAATTCGCCTCGGTGGCCTATTCGCTCACCGGCAGCAATCTGCTCGAATATTTCCGCCGGGAATTTGCCCCGGAATATGATTTCACGCAGTTGCTCGACACGATGCCGGAAGAACCCACACGCATTCTGACGCTGCCCTACTTCACCGCCTCCGGCACGCCCTACTTCGACACGGAGACGCCGGCATGTGTCTTCAACTGGCGGCTCTCGACCACCCGGGGGGAGCTGCTCAAAGGGCTTCAGGAGGGGATTGCCCTCGAAATGAAGCTCAATGCGGAACTGCTGGAAGCAAGTTCGTTGCGTCTCACGCGCCTGATCGCCACCGGGGGCGGATTCCGCCATCCCGCCGTCGTCCAGCTGCACGCGGACGTGCTGAATCTTCCGATTGCGCTGACCGATGTGACCGAATCCGGCTGCCGCGGCGCGGCGCTGCTGGCGCGGTCGGCGCTTGAGCAATGCGCGCCCGACCGTCTCGACCATGCCAAACCGGAGCTGGTCCGTCTGGTGGAGCCCGATGCGCAACGCGCAAAGTTTTATTCTGAAAAATTTGAATGCTGGAAACGACATTCCCAACTGATGAGAGGAAACCATTCATGTCTGATGCAAAAATGATTCCGGCCGCCCTTCCCGACACCAAAACGTTGCTGCAGCGGGCGCTGGAAAAACAAACGGTCATCCCGGGCTTCAACATTCCGTATCTTCCGATGATGGAACCGGTCGTTCGCGCGCTGCGCGATTGCGACAGCGTGGGGCTGATTATGGTCGCGCGGCTGGAGATCGTCAAATTTTCCTCCGGCAGTCTCAAGGCGATCCGCGACGAATTTCGCAAAGTCGGCGATCCGGCCTACACCCGCCTGCACCTCGACCACATGCCGGTCATCGACGAAGACCACCTCAAAGTCGATTACCTCGGGGAAATCCATGAGGCGCTCGACCTCGGTTACGAATCGGTGATGATCGACGGTTCCCGCCTGCCGCTGGAAGGCAACATCGCGGCGACCGCCGCGGTGACGAAGCTGGCCGGAGAATACCGCGTCCCGGTGGAAGCCGAACTCGGCGCGGTCATGGGACACGAAGCGGGGGTGCTTCCGCCTTACGAGGAGCTGTTCCGCACCCGCAGAGGATTCACCGATATTGCCGAGGCGGAAAAGTTTGTCCGCGAAACCAAAACCGATTTTCTGTCCGTGGCCGTCGGCAGCATCCACGGCGCGATTTCCGCGGCGGGGCGGGTCAAGCAGAAACCGCGCGCGCGAATCGATCTGGAACACCTTGCCGCGCTCGAAAATGCGACGAAAATCCCGTTGGTTCTTCATGGCGGCACCGGCATTGATCCGGAGTGTGTCCGCGCCTCTTTTGCGCGCGGGATTGCCAAAATCAATGTGGCCACGGCGATCCGTCAGGTTTACGAGCGCGATCTTACCCAGGGAATCGGTGTCGCGCAGGAGTCGGTCTACCAGACCATGTGTGCTTTGCTCCGCGAAGAGTACCGTCTGGAACACTCGCGCGCCTTGCTTATGGCGTAACGGACGAATCGGAAGATCCGGGGGGAGAAGCGGTGTCGACCGTCTCCTCCACGAGCATCGACAGTCCCTCTTCGACCCGCACGGAAAAAGTCCGGCTGCGGCCGTCGGAGAGTTTTTTGCACGCGATCGGCAGCCGGGTGGCCAGAAGAACCGGATGCCGGTCGCGTTTGAGTACGGCGACCGGGGAGTGTTCGCGAAGCGCCTCCTCCGCAGCGAGAGAAAGTTCCGGCTCGGCTTCGACGGCGCATACTTTCCATTCGCGAAGCAATTCCGCGGCAAAAGAGTTTGTCACCGGCACGGGAAACCGCGTCAGAATCGTTACGTCCGGATAGTTCCGAAGCGACTCCAACGCCCCGAGATTGCGGACTGCGAATTTGCGAACCCCTCCGGAATACGCGTCCGAAAGTCTTTGTTCCTCCGCAGCAAGCTCCCCCTCCGGCACGAACGAGGCGGTCGGGAAGAACTCCTTCTCCTGCGGCACCGCGCCGGAAAAAACCTTCCGCTGATTCCAAAACAAGGCGATCTCCACCTTCTCGCGCCCGCCGCCTTCCGGCAGCTGTTGCAACGCTTCCGCCGCCGCCAGCCAAAATTCCCGACGCAGTTTTTTGAGCTCCGCCGCCGGCACGAAAAAGCATCCTTCGACCTTGCCCTCCACCCTGCCGGCCGTCCACGGTTCCGGCACGCCAGAGGAGAACTCCCCGGCAACCGTCTCCGCCGTCAGCGCGCACCGTTGCGCCGGGGCGAATGCGGTCTCCCGCGTCCAGCAAAAATGTTCCAGCCCCTCGATTCTCCCCTCGAACCCGTGCGCCGTACAGCGCAGCAGGAGCGTCACATTTTTCCGCGCGGGCAAAAGCGCGGCGGCCCGGCGCGAAAAATCGAACCCGTTCTCCCCGATCTTGTAAAGAAAATCCCCCGGCCTTCCGCCCCGGATTCCACGAAGCGTCACCGTCGCCGGCGCAGCCGCCTTCAATACATTACGCCCCTTCTGCGACATCGACGTAAGGGAAAAACTCTCTCCGTCTCCGCCGCCGCGCGGCACGATTCTCAGCCGGTCGCCCAGATGCAGGCGCGACATCAAACGAATTTCCGTTCCGCGCGGACCGGTGCGCAAGATCTCCGCCGAACGGATTCCAAAAACCCCCGGCTCTCCGGGATCGATGATTTTAGGGTAATCTTCGGCAAAGAAGAACCCGCGCCCCGCGCGCCGTTTAGCCGCCGAATCCAATAATTTCCGCGCTTCGGCATAGGTTTCGGCCTCCGGCTCCGGGGGGCCGTCCAGCAGCATCCGGTAGGCTCGAGTCACCTTCCAGACATATTCCGGCGGACGCAAACGCCCCTCAATCTTGAGCGAGGCAACCTGGAGTCTGCGCAACTGAGGCAGCACATCCAGCCCGTCCAGATCCCCCGGCGAAAGATAGAATTTCCCGTTCCACGCCTTTCGGCAGGGTTGTTTGCAACGCCCCCGGTTGCCGCTCTCCGAATAGAGCGCGTGCGAGAGCAAACACCGGCCGGACAGAGAGCAGCAGAGCGAACCGTGAAGAAACACCTCCAACTCGGTTCCGGTCGCATCGGCGCGAATCATCTGTTCGAGCTCCGCCAGCGTGACCTGCCGCTCCAGAATCACCCGGCGGACGCCCAGTCGCGCGGCCAGAGCGATTCCAGCAGAATTATGGATCCCCATTTGCGTTGAAGCATGCACGACCAACTCCGGGAAAAAGCGGCGCAACAGGAAAAGCACTCCGAGATCCTGTACAATCAGCGCGTCCGGCGACAATGCGGAAAGCTCCGCGATCGCCTCCGCCGCGGCGGGAAGCTCTTTCTCCTCGACCAGCGTGTTGAAGGTCACATAAACCTTGCGCCCGGAACGGTGGGCGAACGAAATGACCCTGCCGAGCGAATCGGCCGAGAAATTCTGCGCTCGCTCCCGCGCGTTGAACCGCCCCAGCCCGCAATAAACCGCGTCCGCGCCCGCGTCGAAAGCGGCCATCGCCACCTCGGCGTTGCCGGCCGGAGAGAGCAGCTCGGGAAGTGCGCTTTTCATTGCCCGCTGCCACACTTCCGGCTTTGAAACAAAAATAACCGCATTCCGGCGCCGCCGGGAAGAGCAAAGGCCTCGGTCGTCTGCCACTGCCCATCGCCGTTTGCGGATAGTTCCGCAAGATCCTCGCTTGCCTGCTCCGGCGTTTTATAAAGCAGGAAAAAGCCGTTTTGCGCCGGAAACCGGCAGGCTTCCCCGACAATCTTGCATGCCGGAGCGACCGCGCGGGCAGTCACCACGTCGAATGCGCCTTGAAAACGCGCCTGCCGGTTCAATTCAATGGAACGCCCCTGCACGGCACTGCAATTCTTCAACCCCAATTCCTTGGCCGCGAGCGCCACAAAATGAACCTTTTTGCCGGTGGAATCGATCGCCGTCACCTGAAGGTTGGGAAACGCCGCGGCAAGCACCAGGCTCGGAAATCCCGCGCCGCATCCGATGTCCGCCAATCGCAACTTCTCCGTCGCCAGTTCCGGGAAATACCGAACCGCGGCGAGGCTGTCGTAAACATGTTTGATTGCGAAATCCTCTGCGCCGGTCAGCCTTGTGAGGTTGTATTTTTCATTCTCACAAACCAAGAGCTTGTGGAGCTTCTGCATCTGCGAGGCGAATCCGTCCGGATCCGGCAGCACGCCAAGTTCATCCCATATCTGTGCCATACTAATGCATTGCCCCCGTTACGCATTGCCATGCGGCAAGCCCCCCCAGCAGCAGGAAAAATCCCGCAAAAAGTCCGCGCCAGACCGCGCTTCGCGCCACAAGACGCAAGAGATCGCGAAACCAGCAGGGTTTTCCGGAGATGGCAATTCCCAGCGCTCCAAGCATCCAAAGCACGATCGAGAGCCCCTGCGATCCGCTTAGTTCAAATTCAAAGAGTCCGTGAACAAAGAAGTAGCTGACCAAAATCAGCAGCCCCGCCGCCGCCCGGGCGAAGAGGTAATCCAGATATTTCACCCCCAGCACCCAAAGTCCCGCCGCAATGAAATACAAATATGGAAGCATCCAGTCAAACGCCACCGCGCGCGCATGCGGCACACACCAGACCAGCGCCACCGCCGCCAGCAGCGCGCCGACTTTATTTTCCCGGGGCAGCGCCTCGCGCTTGGCCTCCGCGATCCGGCCAATCCCCAACACAAAGACCGCGACGGCAAAACTTCCGCACGCCAATGCCCCCAACGATGTCAAAAACCACGCCTGCGAACTCAAGATTCCAACCCCTTTTGCACAACGCGGCGGCAATGCGTCTCCCGCAGATCCGCCGCCCATGCACTGTTTTCATGAAGCACATTCACCCGGTCGAAGAGAAAATTCGTCGCGTATTCCAGCTCGAACACCGCATCGGTCGAGGAGCATCCCCATTTTCCGTTCTCGTCCCGGTCGGGAGCGACTCCCTTGCCGCGATACCGCAGCTGGACATTGCAAAGCCGGATGTTGTCGAGCCGTCCCCGGGAGGTTCCCGTGAAATAACAGGAGAATTCCCCCGATCCGGTAATGTTCGAAAAAGTGATGTCCGAAATTCCGCGCGCGCACACCGGCGACAGATCGCGGCTGTTGTCCAGCTTGAGATTGAAGGGACGTCGGGCATGAATCTGCATGTGGTCGAAGGTCAGATCCGAAATCTCCACGCCCTCCTCGCCCGGCCAGTAGCGCGACACGATGCACACTCCGGTGCGGCTTTCGGAGATCGAAATGTTGCTGAAGAGCGCATGCCGGATCTCCCCGTCGCCGACGCCCACCCGGATGGCGTTGGCAAAACTGCTGGAAAAGACGCAGTTGGTCACCGCAATATATTCGCACGCGCGCTTCTTCTTCAATGGTTCGGTCAACCCGCGCAGCGTCAGACAGTCGTCCGCCGTGCGGATGATGCAGTCGCTGACCACCACGTGACGGCAGGCGTCCAAATCGATTCCGTCGTTATTGATGACTCCGGGATCCGCAAAAATCCGCAGTCCGCTAATTCGGACATCCTCGCAGCCGTGCAGATAACAGTGCCAGTAAGGCGCATTGGTCAGCTCCACATCGCGGATGCGCACCTTCGTGCATTCGCAGAGAAAGACCATCTGCCCAGGCCGTTCGGCGCTCCGTTTCAAAAAAGGCGGCGTCACCCCGAGCGTCTCGTCCGGCTCGTTCATCCACTGCCGGAACATTCCGTCGATCACCCCTTCGCCGCCGATGAGAATATCTTCGACCTCCACTGCGGAGATCAAATGCCGCCCGGACACCAGTTCCGAAACAAGCACGCGGTTCTGCGCGCAGTAATCGTCGGCATTGTAATCCGCCGCGTCGGGACTGGCGGTCAGCACTGCGCCGGGGCCAAGCAGGATTCCCGTGTGACTGCGCAGATGAATCGTTCCCGACCGGTAACGTCCGGCGGGAAGATAAGCGACTCTCCCGGAATCGATTGCGCGCTGAATAGCGGCGGTATCGTTTGCTACGCCGTCGCCGACGGCGCCGAACGTTTTGACATCGGCATAAAGATCCATTGTGAAAAATTCCTTTTTATTCCCGAATTCCGCCGCAAGTTCCGCAGGAATGGCAATCCCCGTCGCACGGGTGACGCGTGGACTGGGCGGAATCCGCTTGCTCCCCGTAATCGCGCTCGCCGAAAATCCGCGATCCGATCCGAACGATCGTCGCGCCGCGGGCAATGGCGACCTTGTAATCCCCGCTCATCCCCATGGAGAGCTCGGTCAGATGCAGTTCAAAAAGCCGGTTCAATTCCGTTTTCAAATCCGAGAGCGTCCCGAAAATCACGCCAAGCCGCTCCTCGTTTGCGTCCTCCGGCGCCATGGTCATCAACCCGATCAACTCCAGATTCTTCGACTGAACGCACGTCGCCGTCAGGCGGATGATCTCTTCGGGATAGGCGCCGCTCTTATTTTCCTCGCCGGAGAGATTGACCTCCAGCAGAATCTTCAGGTGTTTCCGCTCTTCCCCCGCAATGCGGTCGAGCCGTTCGATCAGCTCTTCGGAATCGACCGAATGAATGACCCGGGCGATCCGGACGACCTTGCGCACCTTGTTGCCCTGAAGATGGCCGATGAAATGCCAGACGATGTCATCGGGAAGAGTTTTGGCCTTCTCCTCGAGTTCCTGCGCCTTGCTCTCGGCGAACTCCCGGACGTTTTGTGCATCGTAAAGCCTCTGAATGTCCGCGGCGGGGAACGTTTTGCTCACGGCGAGCACCTTGACCTCCTCCGGCGCGCGGCCGGAAGCGATCGCGCAGAGCGCGGCGGAGGCGCGAACGGCCTTGTAGTTGGCAATCAAATCGGCCATATCAGCGCACCTCCGACGCGTACCGGAACACGTTTTCCGGCATCCGGGCGGTGATCTTGGTTCCCGCGGGCAGACTCTCGGTCAGCCACACGTTGCCGCCGACGACCGAACGCGCCCCGATGGTGATGTCGCCGAGAATGGTCGCCCCGGCATAAATGACCACGTCATCCTCGATGGTCGGGTGGCGTTTCTGCCCCTTGATGAGCATTCCGCAGGCGTTTTTCGGGAACGACAGCGCGCCGAGCGTCACCCCCTGATAGATGCGAACATTGTTTCCGAGTCTGGCGGTTTCCCCGATGACCACACCGGTTCCATGATCGATGAAAACCCCTTCGCCCAGCTCCGCACCGGGATGAATGTCGATGCCGGTCAGACTGTGCACATATTCGGTCAGCATCCGGGGAATGAACGGGATTCCCTCCCGGTAAAGCACATGCGCGCAGCGCTGCACCAGAATCGCCCGGATGCAGGGATAGCTCAGCACGATCTCGTCGAAACTCTTCGCCGCCGGATCGCCCGCGTAAGCGGCCTTGACCGAGAGCTTCATCGCCTCGCGAATCGCCGGAAGTTCTCCGATCAGAATTCCCGCCGCGCGCAGACTGATTTCGACGATCTTGCACTCTCCGCACTCCTTGGCCTCGTGCCCCACCCGGCAGGCGCGCAGCAAAATTCCGTAAAGACTGTGGTTCAACTCTTTCAGCCGCGCGGTCAAAGCCTCTTTGGCCTTGCCGTGTTCCTGCTCCGCAGAGGCCAGATACCCCGGGAAAATCACATCGAACAGCATGTCCGCCAGCTCCATCACCTCCCGCGAGGAGGGCAGAAGCAACCCGGCCATTCTTCCGGCGGCGACCCCGTCCTGAAACGTGGCCTCCAACTCTTCCGCAACCGTCTGAAGCGCGTCGGCGTCGAGCGCATCGTGCGGAGCGCAACATTTCTTCGATTCGGTCATAACCAGCAATTCCTCATTTTTTGCAACCAACGCTTCTCGCATTACTCGACGTTCTGAATCTGTTCGCGCAGTTTCTCCAGCTCCGCCTTGAATTCGACCACCCGGGGGGAGATCGCGACGCTTCCGGCCTTGTTGCCCAGCGTTGTAATCTCGCGGAACATCTCCTGAATCAGAAAATCCAAGCTCCGTCCCGGCTGAACCGCCTCGGCCTTGAGAAAAGCGTGAAACTGAGCAAAATGACTGCCCAACCGGGTCAACTCCTCGGTGACGTCCGCCTTGTCCGTGTAAAACAGGATTTCCTTGAGCAGCCGCTCGTCTGCGCAATCGACCATGCCGCCGAATTCCGCCTTCATCGATTCCATCAGTTTCGTCCGCAGCGCCGCCTTGATCGATGCCGCAGCCGGACGGATCGTCTCGACCAGCGCTTCCAGACGGGCAAGGCGCATGGCCGTGTCCCGCAGGAGATTTTCCCCTTCGGCACAACGCATCGCCTCGAAATTCTCCAATGCGCCGCGCAACGCGGCGTCCAGCGCCGCCTCTTCCGCCCCGGAAATCTCCGCGTCGGCATCATTGCTGGCCGGAAGCACCACGCCGGGCACTGCCAGCAGCGCGGCCAACGGCACATCGGCATTCGGGTCATGCCGGCGACATTCGTCAATCAGCGCGTCCAGAAGCGCATGATCGATCCGCGAGGCGGCCGCCGCCGTGGACTCCGCGGCGCTGCGCACGACCCGGAGGGCAACCGAGCCACGGGTGATTTTCGCATTGATCTCTTTGCGCAAAAAATTCTCGCATGCGATCAATTCGCGCGGAAGATTCGTGCGCAGTTCAAATTGTTTGCGGTTCACCGACGAAAGTTCAACAATCATTTTCCCGCCGGAAAACGACGCTTCCCCGCGGCCGAAACCGGTCATACTCTTCATCATTTTGTATTTTTCTCCGTCTTCTCAAGAGATTCCAACTTCCCTTCCGACAGGGAATTGCCCTGCTCCGGAGCAAGCGAATCCGGGGCAGCCGCAGGGGCAGTTGCCGGAGCAGTTGCGAGAGCAGCCGCAGGGGCAGTTGCGGGAGCAGCCGCAGGGGCAGTTGCCGGGGCAGTTGCGGGAGCGGAGGGTTTCGCCGCGATCTCCTCGTCCAGCTCGGCACGGCTGAGAACGCCGCCAAAGACCGCTTTGTACCGGGCTTTGCCCGCCAGCGGAATCAATGCCACCACCGCATAGCGGTCCGCTTCGTCCGGCAGCGCCCAGAAGAGAAGCAGCTGTTCCTCCGGCACGCCGTCAAGTTTCATGGCGCTCACGGCCTCTTCGGGATCATGGAACCGCACACGGTTGAATCCGGCTGCGGAAAGCGCGCCGAAGAGATTGTCCCGGACATAGCTTCGCGCGGTGGCGATGCGTCCGTTGCGCTCCGCGGCGGTGTTCTGAAATTCCTTGCGAATCAAACGGTAAGGACGCCACGAAGTCATGCTTCCGGAACTTGCGCCGTAGACCATGTAGAGTTCTTTTCTGCCGGGAATCTGCCAGGTGATGCAAATTTGCAGCCATTGATCGGAAAGCTTTGTGGATTCGTCGGGGGTATCCGCTCCGACCAGAGCGGAACTGTAAAGAGCCGGTTTGTTATACCGGACGAACGCCACCTCGGTCTCGTCCAATTCCGGAGCATTGTCCAACAAATACTCTCTGGCGCGCGTCACCGCCTCGTCCTGCCGTATTTTGTCGCTCCGGCAACCCGACGCCACGACGAGCGCAACCACTGCTGCGGCCACCGTCATGCGGACACAAAAAACTCCCCGCCGCTTCCCCATTGATCTTCCCCCTCGGTGGATGCTTGCCGACCATAAATGTTTTCTGTCGGTAATATACCGTCCCGGAGACGTTTTTCAAATGCAAAAGCGCCGGTTCCGGCCTTTTTCGCAATCCCGGAAGACGCGAATGCAAATCACGTGCGGCGCAAAACACGCCGTTCTTATTTTTTCGGGGGGCGAGCCGGGGATTTTGGGGCATTCGGCGCGGCGGCTTTCTCCAGCAGCCGGGTCAACGCGGCATCCACCGCCTTGTCGGTGTTCTCCTCGCGCTCCTTCTGAATCTTTTCGAGCTGGATCAGACGCTTCTTGAGCTCCTCCAGACGGGAACGGCCATCCTGAGTGCGACGAACAAACTCGGCATGCATCTCCGAACGCAATTCCGCGATTTTCGCTCCTTTGTCCGCTCCATCGGGCATCGCGGCAATCGCACGCGCTTTGTTCCATTCGACATCTCTGCGGGCGCGTTCCTCGCGGCGCATCCGATCGGCGCGCGCCCTGACAAGCTTATGAAACGCCGCCGGATTGCTCTTGGAAAGCTCCTTGAAGGTCTTTTCCTCCTCCGCGGTCAGCTTGAGCCAGCGCGGCGGAGTCATCCTGCGTCCGTCCGGGGGGGGCGGCGGCGGCGGCAACATTCCTTCCGCATCGGACGACGCGACACCCCCTCGCCGGGGACCGCACTCTCCGGCTATCCCTGCGACCGGTACGCTCCCCGCCAGCAAGAACAACCCGATCCACAGCGCCTGATAAAAATTCCGTGCCTTCATGCCGTACCCACCTTTCCCTTCTTCAATTGCAGGCCAGAACCGCGGAATTGACCTCAATGGACATTCCCAATTCATAGGCCTCTTCTTCGGCGGCGGACCAATCCCACATCGCCTGATAGTTCCCGACCGTCCGGTTTTTGTGACCAGCTGCCGCGGCAATTGCCTGCGTTTTCGGCACCGCGGGCGCCTCGTCCGGCAGCATCCAAACCGTTCCGGCGATCACCGCAAACGCCGCAACCGCCGCAAAACTCCACTCAAACCACCGGCGAACACTTCCGCCGCGCCGTTTCCGGCAGGCCGAATGACTGTATGCCAGAATCGACGCGTCCAATGCACCGCTGATTTTCGGCGCGGACATATTTTTTTCACTGCAAAGCGTCCGAAAAAATTGCTCTTCCGGTTCGGTCAGCATCGCCGTTTCCTGCTTTTTCATGGTCTCAACCCTCCATTGTCATAAGCCGCCAGCTTGTTTTTCAGCTGCGCAAGCGCGTAACGCATCCGACCCAGCGCGGTATTAAGCGAACAATGCTGAATCTGCGCGATCTCCTTGAACGACACTTCGTTGCGCCGCAATTCAAACACCTCCCGCAGTTCCGGAGTCAGCTGGTCAAGCGCCATTTGAATGGCCTCGCCGACCTCGCCAAGCTCCAGATCCGCCGCGGGCGCGGTGCTCTCCGGCGCGGAGAGCTGAAGAAACTGGTCGTCATCGTCCAGATTGACCTGCAAAACCACTCTGCCGCGCCGCCTCATCAGATCGATCGCCTGATTGCGGGCGATCCGATAGAGCCATGCGGAAAAATACCCTTCGGGGCGGTACTCCGGAAGCTTGTCAATCACCTTCATCCAGCTCTGCTGAAACACATCGTCGCACTCCGACCGGTGCGAAGAACCCAGTACGCCGCCAAGATAACTGTAAATCCGGCTCTTGTAACGTTCGTAGAGAACCGCAAACGCACTCTCTTCGCCGCCGAGATACCGCGCCACAAGATCGTCATCCTCCGGCTCAACGGTTTCGACGATTGACTTTCTTGTCGACATTTCTGACATCTCTCTCTCAAGTGTTTCCGGGATATGAAACGGATGGAAGGATCAATTTATTGTGCTTTGGGATGAGTTTTTTTCTCTTTTTCCAAAACGGTCGCCTCCGCCTTCGCACGTCCTGAGGTTGCCGCAGCCTTCTTGGCCTCCGCGGCCTTCTTCCGCGCTTCGACGGCCTGCTTCAGAATGAGCGCGACCAGCCCCGAGCGCTTCTTGCTCAACTCGCCCGATTGCAGCATGCCCTCCAAATAGAAGAACACCAGCCGGTCGCGTTTGGCGTTGGCAAAGAGCGACCATACCGCAGCCCGCTCGTTGCAATAGGCCAGCAGCCGTTTCCGCTCCAGATCGCCGGGATTTTTGAGCTTCTTGTACTCCTCGGGCGAGAGCACCTCGCTCTCCATATCGAGCGCGGCGACGATTTTGCGCAGCGGCTCATAGGTTCCGTTCGCAAAAAATTCGCTCCAGAGAAGATCCATCTGCACCGGATGCTCCACCTTGGCGAAGCGCAGCGGCGGCAGTTTGCTTCCCGCGATTTTCGCCGCCAGTTCCTTGTCGAGCAACGCGGCGCGGTTGAGCGCCGAAGCGCCGGCGCCACGCAGCACCAGCACGGCCAGATCCTGTCCGGTCCGGTCGAGCTTCGGATAAAGGCGGATGAATTGGTCATGCAACCCCTCGTTGCGCTCCAGCACAAAACTGAAAAATGCCGTCACCGGCAACGGATTGTACTGCCCCTTGCGCTTGGCGCGCAGTTCGCCGACCAACGGCAGATAACTGCGGAATGCCGCGCAAAGTTTGGCCGGATTGGATATGGCGTAGTAGTTCATGATGTAACGGTCCAAAGCCTGTCGGTCGAGCAGCGCGTCGTCGGGCGCGGGTTCCTCGTGAACCACCCCAACGCTGTCGGTGACGGAGGCATCCTTGTCAAAGTGGTCGATGACCGTGGCCGTATAAGTGTAGCGGCCGGTCGGCTCGGTCGGTTCAAAACGGACATTGAGCCGGGACAACGAGAGCATCGAGAGTTCGGGGTCCGCCCAAGACCCGTCCCAGCCGGTCAGAGGCTGCTTGCTTTCGAAGACCTTTTTGCCGATCGGATTGCGCACCTCGAATTTGACCTTGAGGTTGGTTTTGCCGTCGCGAATGACAGGTTTGCGCAGAAACACCACAATGCTGAAGTTGCGCAAGGTTTCCGCTCGAGTGAGCGCATGGATCGTCGGCGGCCGGTTCGACGGGATATGCGAACACTGGTCGTTGATGTTGACGCTGTCGGTGGCGAGCACCTTGCATTCGATGGCGGCGACGCGGGAAACGCAGAGCGTCGTCCCGATCAGGAGCAATGCGCACTGAATCGATCGAAAACTTTTCATTTTTGCATCCGTTTGGTTGAGTGTCCGCTTGCCCCGGACACGCGAATTCACGGGAAACCGGCCGCCACGTCGCAGGAGAAAGTTGCGGTGCCGCCCGAAAGAGTTTTTATCTTCTCAATATATCTCGTCCAGTGGGGATTTACAAACGCGGCGGCGGGGAAAAAATTTGTATTTTTCATTCGGATATGCTATATTAGAAACCAGATTTAAGGAGGAAGTCATCATGCACGTTCCCAACGATTTGCTCAATTCACTGGTCCCTTGGATTTCCTTGGTGTTCTCCGTGTTCGCAGCGCAGGTTTCCGTTAAATATCTTCTACAGGAAAAAATTTCTGCGTCCGGGGTGGTCCGGTTTCTGGTTATCTCCTGCGTCATCTTCGCACTGCAGGCCTTTCCGTTTCCCCTCGGAATGCACGTTTCCGGGCATCTGCTTGGCGGCGTTTTCGCCGCGGCCATGCTGGGCATTCCCGGCGGAATCCTTTCAATGGCGCTGGTGCTGATGGTGCAGGCGTTCTGCTTTGGCGAAGGCGGCACGGTGATGCTGGGGCTGAACACCTTCAACATTGCGGTGCTGGGCGTCGGAGTCGGCGGAGCCATTCGCGATCAGCTCATGCGCAAGCTCAAATTCAACGACTATATCGCGTCCGGCGCGGCGGCCTTCTTCTCGGTTATGCTGTCCGCGGGGATGCTGTCGATGGAAATGGCGTTAGAGAAGTATTTCCGGGCGGCGTCGATCATGAGCGTCATGCTTGGATGCAGTTTTATCGAGGCGCTTGTGGAAAGTGTGGCAACCGCGGCACTGCTGTGGATTTTCAACAGCCGCTTTCCTTTTCACGCGGACAACCGGAACAAACTCCGGCGCATCTGTGTGGCCGGAACCTTGCTGGTGCTTCTGGCGCTGTGCTGGCTTCCGCATGCCTCCCGTCTGCCGTCCCCGTTGGAATACACCATTGAACGGTTTCATTTCTACTTCTGAGGAACGGGATTTTTGCTACTGAGAGGAAGGAGTCCCAGAGTTTCGTGCGTAAATTTCATATTGTTCTCTTCGAGCCGGAGATCCCGCAGAATGCCGGCGGAATCGGACGGCTTTGCGTTTCCAACGACGTCTCGCTGCATCTGGTGGAGCCTCTGGGCTTCTCGCTGGACGACAAATACGTCCGCCGCGCAGGAATGGATTACTGGCGGCACGTGGCGTTGACCGTCCACCGGTCATGGGAAGATTTTCTGATCTGGCGGGGAGAGCGGCCGATGTATTTTTTCTCGACCAAGACGACCCGCAGTTATTGGAGCTGCCCCTATGAGGACGAGAGCTGTCTCATATTCGGGCGCGAGTCTTCGGGATTGCCGGAGGATTTCTACCGGCGGTACGAACCGCTGCTTTACACCATTCCGATGCGGGGGAATTTCCACCGCAGCTTGAATCTGGCCAATTCCACGGCTATTGTGCTCTATGAAGCGTTGCGCCATGATGCGCAGATGCCCTGACCGGAGCATCGGGAACGGCGTTTTTTGCAACGCGGTTGCAAAGATGGTTTGCCGGTGCTACATTATTTCACTATGAAAATCACCTTTGAAACACCGGGAAAACTCGCCGCGCTTCTCGCACGGAAAGGTTTTCCGCCCCATCTTCCCTGCGGCGGCACAGGACAATGCCGCCGCTGCGCCGTCCGGCTTCTGGAAGGCCTCTGGCGAACGGAAGGCGCGCTGGTTCGCGCTCCGGCTACGGCTCTGCTGTGCCAAACAGAGCTGGTCGGTCCGCGCGGAGTGATGGAATTTGAACCGGACAAAAGCACGAGTGAGAGCATTCTTGCCGACTGGGTCTCGCCTTCCTTGCCGGACACCCCGGAGGCGGTCATCGGGGTGGATCTCGGGACGACCACGCTGGCCGCGGCCAAACTTTGCGGAGGAAAGATCCTCGGGCGCGCCAGTGTCTTCAATCCTCAGAAACGCTGGGGGGACAATGTGATCTCGCGGATTGTCGCGGCCCAAGAACACTTGGATGAATTAACGATATGCCTTTGCGACGCGGTGCGTGAGCTGGTGAACCTACTTGGCGCCGAAGATGTCACACGCATTGCGGTGGCGGGCAATACAGTCATGACCTCGTTCTTCCACGGCGTCGACCCTTCTCCGATCGGAACGGCGCCGTTTCAGGCGCCCCAACTGGTTTTTCCGGCGCGGGGCGATCTTTTCAGCAGTATAAGTTCTGGTCGTCCCGTCGAACTCCTGACCGTGCCGTGCATCGGCGCATATTCCGGGGGCGATCTCACTGCGGGAATCGCGGAGACGCAGTTGTCCGCGGGGGAGATGCTCGTCGATCTGGGAACCAACTGCGAAATCGCCTTTGACTGCGGCGATCAGATGCTCTGCGCGGCGGCGGCGGCGGGACCGGCCTTCGAAGGGATGGGGCTCTCCTCGGGAATGCGCGCCATGCGCGGGGCGATCGACCATTACGCGGGGCCGGGGGATTTTACCATGTGCGGAGGGGATGAGGTCAAGCCGCGCGGGCTATGCGGCTGCGCCTATCTGGATTTTCTGGCGGTGGAGGCAAAAGCGGGGCGTCTGAACCGATTCGGGCGCTATGTCCCGGCGGCGTCCGAGCGGGAAATTTCCGACGGCGTCTTTGTCACCGAAAAGGACATTGCCGCTTTATTGACCGCCAAAGCTGCGGTCGTCGCAGGAATTTTGACGCTGGAGGAGACTTGCCACGCCCGTGCGAAAACAATTTATCTGGCCGGAGGCTTCGCATGGCATCTGAAGCTCGCCAACGCGATTGCCATCGGGATGCTGCCCGCCGGACGCGACTACAAAATCGTCGGCAACACCAGTCTGGCCGGTGCGCTGCGTCTGGCCGCCGATCCGGGGGCCATGCCGCGCATGCTCGCCAATTTGCACTACCCGCCCCGGGAAACGCACCTGAATCAGCTGACCTCTTTTGAGCGACTCTTCCTCGACGGTCTGGTGCTCTAAAGACGGCAAAACCATCCCACGGGCGGAATTTTCCCCAAAAAAACTCATTTTTTTGCAGAAGTGCACTTGTATTTTTAGTAATTGTAACTATTTTAATATTATAATCGATCTAAAAACCGACAAAAAGAAAGAAAGGAGTCGGATCTTATGAAGAAGTTTGTTTGTCCTGTGTGTGGTTATGTGTACGAGGGGGAAGAACCGCCGGCTTTCTGTCCGCAGTGCAAGGCGCCGGGCTCGAAGTTCACGGAGCAGAAATCTGCTTCCGGGCCGATCTGGGCGGATATGCATAAGATTGGCACGGTCGAAGGATTGGATGCCGAAGTGGTCGAAGGGCTGCGTGCGAACTTCACCGGAGAATGCACGGAAGTTGGAATGTATCTTGCGATGAGCCGTCAGGCCGATCGCGAAGGCTACCCGGAAGTTGCGGAAGCCTACAAGCGCATTGCCATCGAGGAAGCGGAACACGCCGCGAAATTTGCCGAACTTCTCGGCGAAGTGGTCGCGCCGGACACCAAGAAGAACCTCGCGGTCCGGGTGGAAGCCGAAGCCGGCGCCACCGAGGGCAAACTCGCCCTGGCGCGGCGCGCGAAGGCGCTCGGTTACGACGCCATTCACGACACGGTGCACGAGATGTGCAAGGATGAGGCCCGTCACGGCTCCGCCTTCGCCGGGCTTCTGAAGCGCTACTTCTAAAAGGACGCATCTCTGCGACTCTCTGGAAGGTGTTTCGTGAATGCGAAGCAGCTTTCCGCTCTACGACGGTGCTGGCAATTTTCCGTCGGACCTGTCGGACAGGTCTGCCCTGTCCGATGTTTGACCACGAAAAACCAGTGGTTTCCCGGACTCTTGTCAGCACCGTCTCCATCGAAAGGATAAAATTCCATGCCAAAAGAGTGGTCCGCCTCGCAAACCGCCGAAGAACTGGTCCAGACGGGCATCCGTCCTTCCGCGCCCCGGGTGGCCGTGCTTCGCTCGTTGAAGTCCCGCACCGACCATCCTACGGCGGAGATGCTCTATTGTGATCTCAAGGACGACAACCCGAGTCTGTCGCTTGCCACGGTCTACAACACGGTCAAGGTTCTGCTGGCAAAGGAATTGATTCAAGAGGTTCCCGGCGGCGGCGAAACGCTGCGCTTCGACGGGGACATTTCCGTGCACGGGCATTTTTTCTGCGACGAATGCCAAAGCGTCTCGGACATTTTTTACGATCGGGACACCCCGATCCCCCCTCCGCCGGAGGGCTACCGCGTTCGCGGCGTACGCATTCAATACCACGGACTCTGTCCGAAATGCGGAAAATCCGGTTGTTAAAACAGGGTTGCGTCGCCGCCGCCGGAGAGGGGAAACTCCCCCCCCCGGCGATGCGCCGATGTTACAAATTACACATCTGACGGATGCTTTCAAGATCCGCCGCCGCCGCGCCGGAACCCAGCTTCGGCGCTTTGATCCGTTCCGCCAAAGTTTCGGCCATCTGCAAGGCCTCGACGCAATTGCGCACGAATTGTTTCCGCCGCGCAATCCCCTCGCCCGGCTCGCCTTCCGCACGCAGCATGTGGCAATCGAATTCCACCACGCCTTTCCAGTGGAGATCCTGCAACGTCTTGAAGAGGAACACCGTCTCCTTGAGGCCTTCGGGTCCGATCAGCGGGGGGAAATCATTGTCGAACTGCGCCTTGATCTGACTGCCGAAATGCAGGAATTTGAGTTTTCCGGTCGCGCAGAGGAAGGCCGCCGTCATCGAGGCGTTCAGGAGGCACATGCTTTCATGCTGAAGCAACTCGGGATTGACCCCCCAGAAATCGGGACGCTTGAGGCAGCAGGCGATGAACGCCGCCGCATGGCCCGCGGTCGGCAGAAACATCTGCCCGCGCGGTTCGTTCGGTTTCGGCTCGATGGAAGCGCCGATGTAGTTGGTCAGGTGCTCTTTTTCAATATAGTCGGTCGCGTGGTTGAGGCCATCGGCGAGGTTCTTGTAGACCTGCGTCCAGTCGGTGCAGACCGGCACTTCGAAGCCGTCGCGGGCAACCCAGTAGACAAAATATTTTGCGCCGAAGAAATGACCGATCCGCAGCGTGCGCTCGACCTTCCGGGCGGCCAACGCGCGGATTTCCGGGTCGGGATTGCAAAGCCCGCCGTTGCGGAAAAGCTTGTTGCCGTGCAGACTGCAGGTGGCCACATGGACACGGATGCCCGCCTGATCGAGAATCTTTTTGATCTCGTGCAGCGTCTTGCTTACGGAGCTCTTCGAATCCAGATCGTCTTCCAGATGCTCGGGATCCCAGGGCACGAGGTCGTCGTCATGAAAACTGGTGCATTCGATCAGCTTTTCGCCTTTGGCCCAGGCGAGGATTTTGGCAACCTCGACCGAGGATATTTTGTCCATCACCGCCCCGCCGAAAGGGTCCGAAAGGGGATTGCCGACACACCAGAACGGCATCGAACGATCAGTCACGCAGCTCATGTTTTTGCTCTCCTTAAAAATTAGGGTTTTTTTTATTTCCGCCGGAAGACGCGGCGCGAATTTTGCCGAGTGTCGTCCCAAGACGACACGGACAAAAGTCCCGTCGATGGATTCCGAGTGGATCGGGAAAGGCATGAAATGGTGGATTTGAGCGGAGCTACTCGGAGAGTAACTACCCGAAAAGCCACCGTTGCAGGCCGTTTCCGAGACGCCGGAAGACGCGGCGCGAATTTTGTCCGTGTCGTCTCTTACTACCCCCCAATATAGACTTTCCGCGAATGGAAAACCTTCAATCAATCACCGGGAATCTGGATTTTATCACCAAATACGGCCGCGTCGTCGAAATTCCCGCGGCGGAAGCTGGTAGCGGCTGCGGAACTTCCTCGAAAAATAGTTCGAGTCGGGAAAACCGCAGCGCACGGAGATTGTGCCGACCGGAAGATCGGTGGTCAGAAGAAGTTTCTCCGCGTGGCTCAGACGAATCTGGCAAAGCGCTTCCATCGGCGTTTTCCCGGTGACTTTCTGAAAGTTGCGCAGCAGCGTGTTGGGCGACACCGCCGCACTCCGGGCAAGGTCGCCCAGCGAGAGATTCCGGGAGAATTTGCGTTCCATCAGGCTGATGACCTTGGCGATGTACTCCATAAGTTCCCCCGAAGCCGGGCGTGTTTCGGACTGGCGGGAGAGGAACAAAATCAAACTCCACAGCTGGAAAAACACCAATACATCCGGCGCTTCGCCAAGCGCCTGGTCCAGCGCGCGCACCAACGCTTCCCCCTGCGCCAGCGCGGCCGGTCCCAAATGCAGCCGGTGACGGAAATTCTCCGGTGTACGCAGCGACGGCTCCAATTCGAAAAGCACATTGTATCCCGCCAGTTCCCTCATGCGGTCAAAGGGCAGCGGGATATGCTCTTTGGCAAACATGATATTGACCATGCTCACCGATCCGCGCCCGACAAAGGAGTGCGTGGTCTGCCCCTGAATGACGAACACGTCCCCGGCGGAAACCGGATAGGCGACCTCGTTGATGATCTGAAGCGCTTCGCCTTCCAGAATCATCACCAGCTCGGCGAAATCGTGGAAGTGCATCTTGTCCGTGAGGTCGTGCCCGTGAACCGCCACAGCAGAGGGCGCGACAAAACGAACCGCCACGGGGCAGGCAGCACTGCGAAAGAAGAATTCCTTTTTGGCGCAAACAGCCTTCTCTTTTTCCATGATGAAGGAAAATACGTCCGAGCCAACAAAATTGCAAGCGCTGCAAAAAAGTTTTTTAGAGCGAGCAACCCCAAAAGAACTTTTGATTCCCGTCTTTCGTCAAGCCCGTTTCAGAAGATGCTGAAGGATGCGCACGGTTTTGGCCGCCTCCTCCGCGGGAACGAAGGGCAAACGCCGGTCCCGGATCGCCGCGACAAAGTCCGCGAGCTGGGCATCGTGCCCGGCTCCGTAATAGGCTTTGCCCGCGCGCAGTTTCGCTTCGTCGTCGGCAAGCGCGGCGAAACTGTGTTGCACGTTTTCCATACGCGTCTTGTCCGCACAGTCAAACTGCAGAAGTTTGCCGTCGCGCAACTCAAGGGAACCAGTTGTCCCATGAAATCCCAAGGTCATCTCCCAATCCCGGAAACTCGCACTGGTCACCAGCACAGTTCCCAGCGCCCCGTTCTGAAACTTCAGCGCCGCCGACGCGACATCCTCGGTCTCAATGACGCCCTGATGCGCGAGATTGTCGAAAAATCCGGTGATCTGCGCGAAATCACCGGCCAGATAGGCCAGCAAATCAATGAAATGAATCGTCTGATTCATCAGCACCGACCCGCCTTCCGTACTCCATTTGCCGCGCCACGGGGCCGCGGCATAATACGCCGCGTCGCGGCGGCATTGCATAATAAGGCTGACATTGAGCAGCCGTCCGAGAATCCCCTCCGCAATCAAGCGCCGCGCAAGTTTATAGACCGGATCGAACCGGTGCTGCAAAACGCCGGAGAAAACCAGCTCGGGATGCTTTTTGCCTTCGGCGAGCATGGCGTCCAGTTCCGGCACACTGCTGGCCAGTGGTTTTTCGACCAGAACATGTTTGCCGCGGCGAAGCGCCTCGATCGCCAGCGCGCTGTGGGAACCGTGATCGGTGCAAATGGAAACCGCGTCGATATCGGGATCGGCGAAAAGTTCAGCGCCGGACGCATAGACCTTGGGCACATGATATTCTCCGGCGAGCTTCTCCGCTTTGTCCAGCTGAAGATCGGCCAGAGCGACGACCTCGATTCCGGGGATGTGGGAGTAGGAGAGCAGATGGGAAGGAGCGATCACTCCGCACCCGACAATGCCAATACGTATCGTCATAACCAAAAACCTCTGACAATCTTTCGAGCCGGCACGGACAAACCCGACCTGTCGCACGCCACCGGGACATTACAATATTTTACCTTAAGATACTTCGTTGCGGACGATTTTTCAAGCGGAAAAGACTTGAATATTTTTTTATCTTTCTTTGCAATACACATTGAAAATCATCGATGCCAGCTGTATATTATCAGATCGCGAAAAAGCTCCATAAACCCATATTCCCAGAAGAAGGAGAGCTCAATTATGGCAGTTTACAATTTCAGTGCGGGTCCGGCCATGCTGCCGGTCGAAGTCATGAAACAGGCGCAGGAAGAATTCTGCAACTATGGCAATTCCGGCTGCGGTATTCTGGAGCTCTCCCATCGCGGCAAGCTCTTTGAACCGGTGATCCGCCGGGCGGAAGCGAACGTCAAAGAGCTGTTGGGGCTCTCCGACGATTACGCGGTGCTCTTCGTGCAGGGCGGCGCCTCGATGCAGTTCGCAATGCTGGCAATGAACTTCCTCAACGGCGGTACGGCCGATTATGCGGACACCGGCGTCTGGTCGGCCAAGGCGGCCAAGGAAGCGGCCCGCTTCGGCAAGGTCAATCTGGTCTGCTCGAGCAAAGAGAGCAAATACAATCACATTCCCGCATTCGACACCTGGAAAACCACCGAGGGCGCGGCCTACTTGCACATCACGAGCAACAACACGGTCGCCGGCACGCAGTATCAGGCGTTCCCGGAGACGAAGGTCCCGATGATCGCGGACATGTCCAGCGACATCATGTCGCGGGTGTTCGATCCGAACAAATTCGCCATGATCTACGCGGGCGCCCAGAAGAACCTCGGCCCCAGCGGCGTGGCGCTGGTGATCCTGCGCAAGGATCTGGCGGAACGCGCGACCGCGGCAGTGCCGACGATGCTCAACTACAATACCTACATTGCCGACGGTTCGATGTTCAACACGCCGCCGACCTTCGCGATCTACATTCTCGCGCTGGTGACCGATTACTTCAAGAAGCTGGGCGGTATCGCGGCGATCGAGAAGATCAACAATGCCAAGGCGGCCAAGCTCTACGGGTTCCTGGACAGCAGTGATTTCTACAAGACGCCGGTGGTCAAGGAAGACCGTTCGCGCATGAACGTCGTGTTCCGCACTCCGAGCGAAGAGCTGGATGCGCTCTTTGTCAAGAAGGCCGCCGAAGAAAATCTGACCAGTCTCAAGGGACACCGTCTGGTCGGCGGATGCCGTGCGAGCATTTACAATGCAATGCCGATGGCCGGGGTGGACGCGCTGATCGATTTCATGAAGGATTTCGAGCGCGCCAACGGCTGATATTTGCGGATTGATTCTGCAAGACACCCCTTCGTCCGTTTTTGCGGAGAAGGGGTTTTTTGTGACTTATGGGAAAAGGAATTTTTTTATGAATCTTCGAATGGTGTCGCTAAGGGAAAACCCGGACCGTCTGGAACAATTCATCGGATATTTCTCCTCGCACTGGGGCCATGAAGCGGTCTACCGCGATTGCATGACCGCATGTCTGCATACCGCCTCCCCGCTTCCGCAATGGTATCTATTGATGGATGGCGAAACGATTCTCGGCGGCTGCGGCTTGATCGTCAACGATTTCAATGCCAGACAGGATCTGTGGCCGTGGCTCTGCGCATTGTATGTCGAGGAGAATCATCGCGGCCACGCGTACGGATCGCGCTTGCTCCGGAACGCGCAGGAAGAGGCGGCGAAGGCGGGCTTCCAGACACTCTATCTTGTGACCGATCACGTCGGATATTATGAGAAATACAACTTCGAATGGATCGGCATGACCTCCGATCCGTTCGGCGGAAGTTCCAGAATCTATCAGGCGACCAATCCATGCGGGGAAACCGCAAAGCAGTGATCGGGGCAACCAGAATCACGGCTCTTCGGCAATTTCCCAGAGCAGATTCCAGATGTTCCGCATAAGAATATTCAGCTCGCGGCTTTCGACGACCAGCACATAGTTCTCCTTGAGCGTGGAGGCCACGGCAATCCGGTCGTCGTAGATATACAATCCGGAGACGCTGTCCTCCAATTTGCCCGGCCAGAACCGCACCCGTCTGAGATTGCGGTCGCCGGGAAGCATGTAATCATAATCGACCTCGCCGGCGCGGTCCCGGATCGAATACGACCAGATGCCGCGCTCCATGCGAAGGCGGTAATACTCCTCCTCGAGTTCGGACGAGGTGCGGGCGAACATATTGCGCAGCGATCCGAAATAGTAATATTTCTTTTCCCGCACGTTGAGCAGCTCATTGGAGATGGTCATTCGGCCCTCCTCGCCTTCGAAGAGGCGAATGCGCGTATGGTGTCTGCCTCCGGCATACAAGCCTTTGAGGTCCGGCAGCAGCGCCTCAAGCTTGTTCATCCGCCGCTCTTCCTCCTGTAGAAGCACTTCAGGATTTTCCGCGGAAAAAAGCCGGCGGTTGTTGACCGTGCTCTCCGAAACCAGACCGCGTTGTTTGAGCACATCGAGCGCGTCATAGACGGTCGGATGTTTGCAGGAGGTGTACTTGGCGATCTCAATGGCCGACGCGGAGCCGAGCTGAAGCGCCGCCAGATAAATTTTGGCCTGCCGTCCGTTCAAGTCGAGAGCATGAAGCTGATCGATGATGCTCATAAGATTAATTCCTCCGATGTCGTAAAAAAGCGACATTCTTTATTTTGCATATCTCTGTTGAAAATAGCGAAGATACCGGATACATTACCACAATCATGTCACTTTACAACGACAAGGACGTCTTTTTATGACCTGGATCGCGTTTCTGCTGCTCTTCGCCTCTGTTTTTTTGCATGCGGGATGGAATTTTTTAAGCAAGAGTTCCCATCCGTCGGTCGCCTTCTATTCCCTGATGGGGATGACCGCGGGACTGTGCTGGATGCCGTTCGCGATTTACTGGCACGTGGATCTCTTGACGCTGCCGCCGATTTTCTACGTGATCTTCGCAATCAGCATCGCGGCCGAGGTGCTGTACTGCGCAGGGCTGGCATACGGCTACCATTTTTCGGACATCTCGTTTCTCTACCCGGTGGGACGGTCGCTTCCGGTGCTGACGCTGGCGGGCATCACAACCGTGTTTCATCTCGGCAAACGGCCGGACGCGATGGCGCTGGCGGGGATGTTTGTAATCGTCTGCGGATGCGCGCTGATGCCGCTTAAGAGCTGGCAGGAGTTCGCATGGAAGAAATACTGGAATAAATCAACCTGGTTCATCGTCTGTATCGTCGTCGGAACGACCACCTACACCATTTGTGACGCGACGGCGCTGGAGATTCTGCGCGGCGGCGTTACCGACACGGAGACCAGCTGGAAGGCGGCGGTGACCTATCTGGGGCTGCTGGAATTCACCTTGGGGTTGGTCATGTGCATTTACGTGATGTTTTCTCCGTGGGAACGCTGCCAGTTCCGCAGAATCTTCCTCCGGACATGGAAACCGCATGTTGCCGGAATGGCCAGCAGTTCCGCTTACGCGCTGGTGCTGCTGGCGATGATGCACGTCACCAACGTGACCTACGTGCAGGCCTTCCGGCAGATGAGCCTTCCGTTGGGAATGCTTCTGGGCGTAATCTTCCTCAAGGAACGCTGCGGCATCCCGAGGATCATCGGAATCACGGCAATCATGACCGGACTTCTGCTGACGATTCTCTAGGCGGCACTGACAAAAGTCCCGCCGAAAGACACGACGCGAGTTTTGCCGAGTGCCGTCTCTCTAGACAAGCGAAGAATTTTTCAGGAAAAAAGGCAATTGCCGGTGAATTTCACCTCGACCGGCGACGCGCTCGCGACGAACCGGGGAATCCCCGGATAGAGATCAAACGCATTGTCGGCAATTTCACGCTCGCCATCCAGATCGATGCAGCACTTCCAGACATAATCGGGACTGGTCAGCTCCACGCCGCCGGGCACGTTGCGAATGGCGACAGCCGGGTGCGACCATACCAGAGCCTTAAAACGGTCCCGGAAGAGCCGGTGTTCGGCCAAGAGACGATGGTCGCGCTCCAGAAGCGCAAATACCCCCGATGAGGCGACACGGGTCCATTCGTCGGCGGGAAATTCCGCCAGCACCGTCGAAGCATTTGCCGGAAGCGTGACCTCCCGGCGATGGTCGGCAACAAGTTTTCCCGCCGCGCCCGTCTTGAAAATTCCGAACCGGAGCAGCGCGGACACGGATTTTTCGGAATCGTTGACGCCGAAAATTTTCACCATGCCATCGCAATCCGCCACCGTCAGCGTGACCGGCGCAAACGCCCGTTTCACCGGGAAATAGGAGAGTTTTCTGCGGCAATAGTAATCGATGGTCGTCCAGCTGTTGGAGGTCGGCCAGGAGTCGTTGAACATCCAGAAGATCGCGGCGGCGCTGGAGAACATCCGACGCCGGTAATTGTGGATATACTCCTCCAAGCCTTCCGCTTGAAGCACACCGGAGGCCGCGGCATATTCCGCCAGCTCCATCGTCAGCGGATCGCGTCCGGTCCAAAGTTGAATGGTCTGATAACAGTGTCCGAGATGCCCCATAAGAAAATCGCGGCGCGCGAACGTATTGTCGTGATGATCGAAGGAGGGGGAGAAGAGACGCTGTTCCCCCTCGGGCAAAAAACCGCGAATGGTTTTTTCCGGAGACGCGCCGAGCACGCCGCCTTCGTTGGGAAACCGGTCGATGAAGTCGCGGTAAAGCCGGAAATCGGTTCCGCCGGGAGAATCGAGCGCCACGCTCCACGGATGCTGATCGCCGATCGTCGGGTCGTTGGGGTTCCGAAACTCCGGCGAATAGGGACTGCTCGGCCAGTAAAAAGTCTGCGGCGCGTCGTCATGAACGATTTTGGCCAGATCGTGATGGAAGATGGCGTGATCGGTCCAGCCGACCGGATTGCCCTTGTACCAATTCCAATTCCCGGTTTCCAGCTCGTTGTTGCCGCTCCAAACGACCAGCGACGGATGGCTGCCCAGTTCCCGCGTCTGCCAGCGCGCCTCCTCGCGAACCAGATCGACAAATTCGCTCTGTTCCCCTGGATATTTGGCGCAGGCAAAGATAAAATCATGCCAGACCAGCAACCCGAGTTCGTCGCAGATGTCGGCAAATTCTTCGGTCATATAAATGCCGCCGCCCCAGATGCGCAGCAAATTGAAATTCTCGTCCCGGGCGATTTCCGCCAGACGCCGGTAGCGCGCGGGTGTGACCTCGCTGTAATAGAGATCCGCCGGAACAAAATTTCCGCCCTTGCAGAAAACGCGCCGGTTGTTGATTTCGAGGATGAAAAACTGCCCGCCTTCCGGGTGCGCGCTCTGGTCAATGCGCACCTTGCGAAACCCGAATTTGCGCACCTTGCGTTCACGCCCCGCGCTCAACACGGCGGTGTAACGCGACGGTTCGCCGCAGCCGACCGGATTCCAGAGCTTCGGATTGGCGATCTCGGTAGAAAGTTCCACCGTGCTGCGCCCGACGGGGATCTCAAATTTCCGAACCAGCTTGATCGGGGTGTCCTCGACCGTCAATCCGACGGAGACCGTCCCGGTCTGATGTTCCCCGCGTTCAAACGTGAAGAGCGCAGTGATCCGCCCGGAGGAGAGATCCTCGTTCAACTGCGGGCGCAGCGTGGCCTGAAGGAGCATCGGCGCGGTTGCGTATTCCAGACGGACGCTGCCGAGAATGCCGACGAGCTGAAGCCGGGGATGCCAATCCCAGCCGCTTTGATGCTGCGATTTACGCAAGTGCACCCGTTTGGTCAAAAACCCCGCCTCCCCCGAACCGCAGTGCATGGTCGGTTTGTCCGCGCAGGCGAACACGCCGCTTTCGACCTGCACGATCAGTGTATTTTTGCCGGGAAGGAGCAATCCGGTCAGATCCACCGATTGGGGAACGAGCGCATTTCGGGTTTCTCCGGCAAATTTTCCATTGCAATAGACTTTGCCGAGCATTTCAATGCGGTCGAAAACCAGTCGCGCGCAAACCTCCGGCTGTGTCGCCTCCACCGGCACCTCGAAGGTGCGGCGGTAAATCCAGAAGCACTCCTCGACCCAGCGCGCCTTGAGCGAATTCATCCCGAAGTTCGGATCGTCGATCCACCCGCGTTCCTGCAGCACCCGGTGAATCGGAGAGGGAACCGCGGCGGGGATCATCTCCCGGGAGGGGTTGCAAAGCTCCGCAGTGTACTCCTCCGGACTGTTGATCGGGTTGCCCTCCGCATAAGTCAACAGCCAGGTGCCGTCCAACGAGATGACTTGCTGAATCATAACTGGTAAATCCCTCTTTCTATTTTTTTACGAAAATTAACATTACCATCTAAAGATACTCCTAATCTATAAAAAATACAAGTCAGGAAAAAGAAAAAAACGGGAATGGAATGGAAGATTTGAGCGGAGCGACGGCACTGACAAAAGTCCCGTCGATGGATTCCGGATGGATCGGAAAAGGAATAAAATGGAGGAATTGAGCGGAGCTACTCGGAGAGTAACTCCCGAAAAGCATCCGTTTCAGGCTTTTTTCGAGCCGCCGGAAGACGCGGCGCAATTTTTGTCAGTATCGTCTTTACAAAAGTCCCGACGGATTCCCTCGGGAACGGATCGGAGGAAATTCCCCTCTCCGGCACGGCAATCTCCCTGATCTGATATGTTTTGGCCACTGCCGCAATCAGCTCGGCTGGAGAGCGAACGGGAGAAAAAAACGGAGGCGGGTTCATCAACCGTCTCCGTTTGCTTTCTCTCTTGAAGAAGCTTATTACTTCTTGGCCGCCGCCGGCTTTGCGGGGGCTTTCACCGCCGGAGCAGGCTTCTGCGCCTTGGGCATGGGAGGATAGAAGTATTCGACTTTGTTTTCCTTCTCCAAGTTGGCAAGGAACGCAGCCATCGCCTTTTCCTTGGCCTGATTCTCAAGCATCATGACGATATTCTTCTCGACTTCGGCGAAGGGCTGAACCTTCTGGGACTGAAGCGCATCGCGACGGATGATGTGGAATCCGAATTCGGTCTGAACCAGACCGGAGATTTCGTTGACCTTGAGCTTTTCCGCCGCAGTCTCGAACTCGGGAACCATGCTTCCCTTGCCGAAAGCGCCCAGAGATCCTTCCGCCTGCTTTCCGCTGGGGCATTCGCTGGATTCCTTCGCGAGTTTCCCGAAGCTGGCCGGATTCTTGCGAACCTGCGCGAGGATATCTTCCGCCTTGACCTTGGCCGCAGCGATCGCCTCCGGTTTGTCGCCTTTGCGCACCATGACGAGAATGTGGCTGGCACGGATCGAATCGGCGGCATCCGCGGGCGTGGTGAAGAACTTGATGTTTTCCGTATAGAACTTCTTGGCTTCAGCGGTGCTGACCTTGATATCCTTGGTGACCACCTTCTCGACGAAGGCGTTGGTCGCGACGGCTTCCTGCGCATCGGGATTCTTGGCCTGCTCGGCGATCAGCTCATCGATGGTCTTGCCGGTCATGGCGACCTGCGCCTTGATCTTGGCGAACTCTTCCTTCGGCAGTTTCTTGAGATTGGCGTTGAGCATCTCGACAACCAGCTTTTCGGAGGGCTTGAATCCGGCCTTCTCTGCAGCGGCGAGCATCAGCGGACGATCGACATAGCCGCGCAGCAAATTGGGCATCATCGGCTCAAGTTCTTTGCTCGACAAAGTTGCGGGAACCTTTCCGCCGGGGATCTGCGTGGCGAAAAAGGCGATGAACTGCTGCTTGGTGACATTCTTGCCGTTGACTTTGGCCACCACCTCGGGGAGAAAACTCCAGAGCTTGGGATCGGTTACCGAAATCATCTCGGGCGCCTTGGGCGCGACAGCGGCCGCGGGCGCCACTTCCGTAACGGGCTTGAGTTCAGGAACCTTCTCGGCGACCTTGGGCTGCGCCTTGTCACAACCGACCAGGAGCACTCCCGCCGCGACAACGACGGTAAAGTGTTTGAACTTTTTCATTTTCGTTTTCCTTTCTTAAAAATTTTCCGCATCATGCGAAAGATTCACAAATTCCGCAAACGTCAAACAAATACATGCGGAACTGCATCTTTGCAAGTCGCGATCCTCGAAAAATCGATGTTTTCCGATGCGGGCGTATTTCCGGTATGGAAAAAAGTTGGCCTGAGGGCTTGAAAAATCAGGCAAGCACTTCTAATGTGTTGTTGACTAAAACAATTCAAAAGGAGGCTTGCCATGATTGAGAATA
>JAQUYX010000147.1 GCA_028691615.1 Victivallaceae bacterium | reverse complement strand
ATGGCTTCCATCCACGACAATTCCGGTGTTCAAACTGGGGCAGTCATCGAAAATCGGTTCGAATTTCGGAAGATTCTCGTGATCGGTGATGACCATGCAGAATTTGCCGAAGCGGATTCGCTGCCGAAGGTCCTCGCTGGTCAGCAGCGTCGGCACGGGGCACTGAATCGCGCCGAGCTTGGTCAACGCCAAAGAAAAGATCCACCATTGCGGAATGCGCGGGATCATCAGCATAACCCGGTCGCCCTTGGTGATGCCGTATTTGATCAGCAGATTCGCCGCCTGATTGGAAAGTTGCGAGAGATCGCGAAATGTAAAGCGCTTCTCCTCGCCTTGCTGGTTCGTCCAGATCATGGCCAGTTTATTGCGGTCAATTGCAGCCCAACGATCGATGACATCATAGGCAAAATTGAATTTTTCCGGGGAATGAATTGGAAAATTTGCATACCCGAGAATCCCGGGCAAGGAGTTGGTTCTGCTCATACGACAGCTTCCGTTTTAGGTTACAAATTCTATGAAAATTCCTATAATATACACCATAAGTGACCATGTGACAAGTCACCTTCGAAGAGACTTGTGGTAATTTCCGATCCCATCTACAAGGGCGCGCGCAATTCGTTCGATATAGGCGGGACTGCCGAGTTTGCGTTCTTCCGAGTAATTGGACAAATAGCCGCATTCCACCAGAATGCCCGGGGTCGTCGCCTCCCGAAGCACCAGAAATCGGGCGTGGCGAACGCCGCGGTCCACTGTGCCGAGTTGATGCAGCATGGATCGTTGTACAAGATATGCCAGCGCAAAATTGTTTGTATCAAAGCGGTTTCCCGGATAACTGCGGGCATCCGGTTTGCCGGCATTGCTCGAGGCTCCGCCCGCGGGCGTCAGACAGTAAGTTTCGATGCCATGAATGAGTTTGTTGACCGTCGCATTCAGATGAATCGATACAAAAAGATCACTCTTGGTCCGTCGGATTGCAGCGGCGCGCTCGTTCAAGCCCACCGTCGAGTCGGTGTTGCGCGTCAGCGTAACGGCATATCCTTTGGCACGCAGCAATTCCGCGGTGCGCCGGGCAATTTTCAGCGTAAGTTCCTTTTCCCGGTACAAACGCCCTTGCGCTCCGGTGTCTTTGCCGCCGTGCCCCGGATCAAGCAGGATTCTCCCAAGCGGGTGTTTGTTGAGCGCATTGCGCCGCAGCAGAGGGGCAAGCACGGTGTTGCGGTCGGTCATACTTAAAAACAGATCCCCCCGCGAAAACGGCGCATGCGTCAGGTACAGAAGCATTCCGTTGAAGCGGAACTGGCGCTTGTCCGGTTGGAAGAGAAAGCGGTGAAAACTTCCGGTCAGGCGGACATTCGATGCGTCCTCCTGAAACTGAAAGTTGAAATATTTTGCCGTGTCCCGCAACGAAATATAGGTTCGTCCCTGCGCGATTGAAGTGCGCGCCGGCCATAAGGCGGATTTCGCCGGCGCCGCCAATCCGGACGCACCGGCAAAAAGCAGCAATAAAATCATCGGCGTCAGAAGATACTGCACGGACAAAAGTCCCGTCGCCCCGCGTTCCCGTTCCCTGCCTTTTTTCATCGAAAAATCTCTTCCCGGACCACCATGCTCTGATACTCCTCTTCCGGCGGATACATGGCCGAAAGATCGTCCGCGAGCGCCACGGATTCCGCCAGCGAGCCGACCAGAAAACTTTTGGCCTCACACACCGCATCCAATGCATTTTCCCCCAGTGCCAGATTCGCGGCAATCGCCGCCGAGAGAGTACATCCCGTGCCGTGAGATCCGAGCGGCATCACCGGGATTCTCGGCGAGGTAATCCGATACCGTTTCCCTTCATCGGGGGCGGCAAGAATGTCTGCGGCGAATTTCGGCGACTCCTCTTGGGCATGCCCTGCTTTGAGCAGCACGCAGGCATGAAAACGACTGGCCAATTCCGCCGCGGCTTCGATCCGTTCCTTTTCCGAATTCAACCGGCGGCCCAGCAGCAGTTCCGCTTCGGGAATATTCGGTGTGATCCAATCGGCAAGCGGCAGAAGTTCCTGCGCCAGCACCGCGACAGCATCCTCCTGAAGCAATCTGGCTCCCGAGGTGGACACCATAACCGGATCGACCACCAGCGGCATCCGATGGGTTTTAAAAAACGCGGCCGTGGCGACGATATTGTCGCGGTTGAAAAGCATACCGGTTTTAGCCGCTTGAATCGGCATGGCCGCGATGATGGTTTCCAACTGCAGAGTCAAAAACTGCGAAGGCGTTCCGAAGACACCGCGAACCTCTCGTGGATTTTGCGCGGTCAACGCGGTGATCGCGGAGCACCCGTAGACACCAAACGCGTTGAAGGTACGCAAATCCGTCTGAATCCCTGCGCCGCCGCTGCTGTCGCTGCCCGCGACGGTCAGCGCCGCGGGATAAAAACTTTCTTTTGCCATAAGGTTTATGTTTTCTCCCTTTTCGAGACTTGCCATTGTGCAAAGACGGCGATATATTTCGCGAGTGTCACTCTGACAACCGGGCTAAGCTCCGCGTCTTGTCTTCCGGCCGAACATGATTGCCGGAAGGTACGCGCGCTGATCCGATTGGCCGAGGACCGGAACGGCCGCCGCCTTTGGGTAACTTAATCCGGCAAACGGAAAAAACAATGCAAAAAACCATTCCTCCGGCAAAAAAATTTCTCTTTCCGGCTCTGCTGTCGGTTGGGATGCTCATTTCCTTGCAGGCGGACGACTCATTTACCACGGCCGGTGGCGTGCGCGTAAGATCCGAACGCATGAGCATTGAGGCGGATCGGGTTTTTCGCAAGATCCGCCGGATCGACAATTTTTTGGTGCGCTGTTTTAAACTGGACGTGCGGCAGCGCGCGGGATTCCTTGTTGTGGAAATCGTCCCGGAGGCGCGAAGCATTAATGTTCTTCGCGACGATTCGGGAGGAGTCCTTATTCAAGTGCCGGAATCGCCGGAAATCTTTGAGAGGGATTTTCAGTTTCAGCGAAAGTTTTATTATGCGCTTACTCTGCCACGGCTGCAACGTCCGGCTCGGTCGGAGGTCGGATTTCCGGTCTGGTTGACCTGTGGAATCGCCGGAACACTTCATGAGCGGGACGAGAACGACCCCAGAATGATCAAGCGGCAGCGGCGCAACCGCGGATTGCGGATGTTGCTGGAAATCGGCAGGCCGACGCAGTTGACCAATTTGTTGGAGCTGACGGCCCGGCCGGATTCTCCGACGGGGAGGGCGGTATTGGAGGATCTTTCGCGTTTTTTGCTGGATACGGCGCAGAAGGGATCGACGGAGCGGGACAATGCGCTGGCGGAATATGCGCTGCGCCTTTCGGAAGGAATGCCGTTGTCCCGTGCGGCGGAAGGCGGTCTGATGCGGATTTTTGCGCAGAAAGCAGAGGTTTCCGCGGCTTTTTTCGGAGATGATCTGAGCGAATTGACCCGGCGGGGCAAGGCCAATTATTATCTTTTCCGGCAGGCATGGAGCGAAGCATTCCAGTTTTCCGCGCCGTTGGAGGCTCACTTCGCCCGGATTTTATTGCGACGGATCGTGACGATTCCGGGACCGGACGGCAAGGTTGTCCCGATTGTCCGGCTGAACGATCTCTATAAAGACAAAGAGTTGGAGTGGGAAAACTTACGTTTGTCGCGCGTGCGTATGTGTTCGGCTCTGCGCGGGATGCTGCCTTTGTCGCTGCGAAAGGAAAGTTCCGATCTGGAACAGGCGGTCGCATCGCTTCGCCGCAACGAAGGCGGACTGGAACGGATCGCCGAACAATTTCGGAATCTGGAATTTGCCCTGCGCCGTCAGGAGCGTCTGGAACGCTTGGCATTTGAGATTGAGAGAAAAACTTATCCGTTTCCGCTCCTCTACCCATACTCGTTGGCAGAGCCGGGGGATAACCCGACGCCGAGTCCTTCGTGGAAAGCGTTCCTGGACAAGGCGGAACGCGACTTTTTTTGACACTGAAAAAAATCTTTTTGGGCCTTGTATTTTCGAAACCATATGGTATATTACGTTATGCATAATTCCTATTTTATGTTTCGAAAGGGGAAAGAAGAATGAAAATCATCCTGTTTGCAATCCTGTCGCTGCTTCTTTGCACCGGCAGTTTCGCGGCTCATCAATATACGGCGATCAACCAAAATAAAGGGGTTGGCGTCAAGATCAATGAGACCGTGAATCTCTCGCTTTCAATCGACAGCGGCGCTTTGCCGGAGGGCGTGACGGAATTCGGATATTATTATCTGGACAAAAAAGGACAAAGCACTGGCGTCGGGGCCGCATTCGATCTGAACAAGCTCTTTACCGCCGGTTCGGTTTCCCTCGGCGAGTTCCACGCAGGCGAATCCATCGTTTTCTGGATGAAAACCAGCGAAGGAAATTATTTGGACAGCTATCATCGCAACGGCAAACGCGGCGAAAAATACGCCGCCTATGTCGGAAACAACGGAGCGACCAATACCTCCGCAATCATGGGCTATGACGACTTTTCCGGCGGATGGGGCCCCACGGACGGCGCAAGTAACTCCTTGGAATTCACCATCTCCGGCGCGGATGCTTCCGCTCCGGTCGGCCAGCCGCTTCCCGGCGTGCTTGCCACAGTATTGATCGGTTCCGGCGCGTTGGGCGCCGCGTGGAAGAAGCGTTCGGCCAAGCGCCGCGTCTGATTTTTTAGTCCTATTTTCGGAATTTCTCCGGGATAAAATCAAAGTACAGTTGTTGCGCTTCGCATTGTTCCACCACATCAGCGCCTGCCAGATTGGAAACGCTTACTCCGATCAGGCGGACTTTGCGCTGTCCCGCCTCGGTTTTGCGCAACAGCGCGACTGCGGCGGCACCCAGATCAGCTCCGGTCGCAAGCGGTTTTGGAAAACTCGCAGAACGGGTTACCGTCTGAAAATCGTCATAACGCAGTTTGATCGTCACCGTGCGACAGTTCAGTTTGCTGTGTTCCAGCTGTCGGGAAACGTTGCACGCAAGAATCCGCAACGTAACCCGCAATTTCCTGAGATCCCCGGTGTCGCGAGGAAACGTGGTTTCCCGTCCGTAGCTGCGGCGTTCCCAAACGGTTTCCACCGGGCGCGTGTCAATTCCCCGCACGATCTGATGATAGAATACGCCGCTTTTGCCGAAATGCGCGGTGAGCAGTTCCGGCGACAGCGCCTTCAGATCGATTCCGGTGCGCACATTCATGCGGTGCAGTTTTTCCGCCGTCACCTTCCCGATGCCGAAAAACTTTTCGATGGGCAACCGTTCCAGAAACGATTCCGCTTCTTCGGGCGTTATGACGGTCAACCCATTTGGTTTTTGCCAGCCGGAGGCGACCTTTGCCAAAAATTTATTGTACGAGACGCCGGCGGAAGCGGTCAGCTCGGTTTCCGCATAAATTCGCTCCTTGATCTCTCGGGCGACGGCGGCGTAATCCGGTTGTGCAAGGTGGTTTTCGGTGACATCCAGAAACGCTTCGTCAATGGACATCGGCTCGACCAGATCGGTGATCGAATGAAAAATTTTCATGATCTTGCGCGATGCTTCCGAATATTTCCGGAAATTCACCTCCACAAAGACCCCGGATGGACAAAGCCGGAGCGCGCGTGCCATCGGCATGCCGGAATGAATCCCGAAGACGCGCGCCTCGTAGGAGCAAGTCGAGACCACCCCCCGGGAAGCAACGGACCCGCCGACCAGCACGGGTTTTCCCCGCAGCTCCGGATGGTCGCGCTGTTCGACCGAGGCAAAGAAGGCATCCATGTCAATATGAATGATGCCGCGATTGAGATGGGAATGATTCATAGCGGCAATCTATCACGGAAACAGAAAATTGTCCAGTCCGTGCCGCATGAATTTATCCCGTGCGCCTTTTTCCAGTTTCCGGGAAGAAGGCAAGTTCGTGCAACGCGATTGCTCAAAGGCTCTGGCGCTGGCTGACCCAGCTTTGCAATTCCTTTTCCCCGACCGTCGCGAAATCGGCGGCGAGAACCATGCTGGCGAAGCGATGGAAATAAAGCCGGACGACTTTCTGGAATACGAAGAGAAACTCCATGCGTTCTTCAAAGCATTTTGCGCTTTTCATTTCATCGCCTTCGGGCAGCTTGATCCCGGAGAAGGCGAAGCTGTCCGCGTCAAATGTACAGCTCCACGATTGATTTTCGCGAGCAAAATGAATTTTGGCCTTGCGCAGTTTCTTGCCGACGGAGAGCGCGCTCTTCGCCTCGGCGCTGGCGGTCGGGTGCTCTCCTTTTTTGAGCACCAGTTCGCCCGCGCCCGGCGCGTCTTCGAGCCCCAGCAGATAAAACGGCGCTTCCACCAGCACGTCGAACTTCCCGAATTCCGGATCGGTCACGGAAACTCCCGTTTCACTGGCGTACCAAAGATAGGTCAGAAAATCGCGTCCGATGGCAAATTCATCGGCGGCGGCGCCCTCGACGAAGGATACCGAGGGGAATGCCGTCTCGTTGGTGTCAAATTCATCGGCCAGCATGCTGCCGGGGGTCAACTGCAGCGGCTCCATCCCGAGCGTCTTGATGAAGTGCTCCTTGAGCAGATCGTTCTGCGCCACGGACGTGGCCCCCACATAAAGCAGTTTTTCCGCCGGGTCGATCACCAGTTCGATCCCGGAGAGACTCGGCGGCATTTCCGGCAGATACTGCGCCTTGATGCCCTCTTCGATTTCCTTGCGAACTTTGCGGGGCACGAACTCAGCTTCCTGATGTTCTTTGAGATAGTTGTCTTCGGCCTGTGCGCGCAATACCCGCAGGAAACTGCCCGGAATGGTCCGCAGCCCTTTACGAAGCGTCAGATGGAAAAAGTCGCCGCGGCAGATGCGATTCAGATCGAAGTCGGTATCCAGCAGGTGTTTCCCAGAAACCCATCCGAATTGCGGTTCCTCGTTGAGCAAACTGAGAATCCCCGCGCGTTTTGCGAGGAACTTTTCCAGAAAATCCTCCGGCAGATTGGAGGGAATGGTGTAAAAGGTTACGTTGCAAGTTCCTTGATCGAAAGACATGATATTTTTCTCCTTGATTGATCGTCGGTATCGTGGATGAATTGCAGACAGAGCAAGTTCTGTAATATACTTCCGGGCCGCCTTATTTTCCAGTACCGGAGGCGGCCTTTTTCAAAAAAGCCAGCCGTTTTTCCGGATCGGCCAGCGACTCTTCGTCGATGATCGGAAGTTCCGGCAATCGTCTGCGCAGCTCTGCATAAAAGAGCCCCTCTGTCACTGCGCCGCTGTCGCCCAATCGAACCGCAGCGCCGCAAGAGGGCGAACGTGCTTTGAGAATAAACCCGGAGAGGTTCTCCTGCGCAAGTTCCTCCGCTTTCCGCACCGCGAAACTTCGCATCTTGAGGGTGAAATCTCTCCGGCTTCGCACGGTAATCAGTCGGGGCGCGGAAAGATCGCCTTCAAGATTCATCGGCTCCCGGGGCGTAGTGAACCCGCATTCCACTTCGGGGCAGATTCCCACACGCTCCATCGCGGGGGCAAGTTCTTCCAGAACGATGCGATTGGGTTTGTTTTTGCCGTCGTAACGAACGCATTCGA
>JAQUYX010000146.1 GCA_028691615.1 Victivallaceae bacterium | reverse complement strand
TGCAACGCTGACGAAGGCGATCCCGGTGCGTTCATGGACCGCTCCCTGATGGAGAGCGTCCCGCATCAGGTGCTTGAAGGAATGCTGATCGCCGCCTACGCCACCGGCGCCACCCGGCTTTTCATCTACTGCCGCGCCGAATATCCGATGGCGATCCGGCATCTTACTGCGGCCATTGAGCAGATTTATGAGCACAAGCTCAACGATCTGAACGGGCGCACGGTTGAAATCATCATCAAGGAGGGCGCCGGCGCCTTTGTCTGCGGCGAGGAGACCGCCTTGATTCATTCGCTGGAAGGGGAACGCGGAATGCCGCATTTCCGTCCGCCGTTCCCGACCGACAGCGGTTGGAAGGGGCTGCCGACGATGATCAACAACGTCGAGACGTTCGGCAATGTGCCGTTGATTCTGCGCGATGGCGGAGCGGCGTTTGCTTCGATCGGGACGCAGGGCAGCAAGGGAACCAAACTTTTCGCGCTTGCCGGCGACATCAAATATCCGGGGCTGGTCGAAGTGCCCATGGGCGTCACTTTGGGGCAGATCATTTTTGAGATCGGCGGCGCCGACCGCAACGAGGTCAAGGCCGTTCAGACCGGCGGACCTTCCGGCGGTTGCATCCCGGTGGAGCTGTTTGATACGCCGGTGGATTACGATTCGCTGCGTTCGCTCGGCGCCATCATGGGATCGGGCGGCATGATTGTGATTGGCAAGAGCCGCTGCATGGTTGAAACCGCGCGGTATTTCCTCTCTTTCACCCATCATGAGAGCTGCGGCAAATGCACGTTCTGCCGGGTCGGGACCAAGCGGATGTATGAAACGCTTCAGCGCATCACCGAAGGCAAGGGCGTGAAAGCCGACATCGATTTCCTGCAGGATATCGGGCAGAAGGTTCGTCAAGGCTCGCTCTGCGGGCTGGGGCAGACCGCGCCGAATCCGGTGCTGGCCACGCTGCGCTATTTCATGGATGAATATTTGGAGCACGTCGAACACAAGCGTTGTCCGTCGCTGGTCTGCGGGCCGCTGGTCGGCATGAAGCTGGACCAGTCCAAGTGCGTCAAGTGCCGCATGTGCATCAAGACCTGTCCGGTGGGGGCGATTTCTCCGGACTTTGTGATTGACCAGACGAAGTGCACGCGTTGCAACAGCTGCGTGGAAGTGTGTCCGAAGAAGGCGATCAGCCGGGTCAGGAAAGAGGATTGAGAAGGATATGATGGATAAGATTGAATTTCTGTTGGACGGGAAAGTCGTCAGCGCGGAGCGCGGGCGGACGATTCTTTCGGTGGCCGGCGAAAACGGCGTCAAGATTCCGTCGCTCTGCTTTGATGCGAGAGTGAGCAAAAACACCAGCTGCTTTGTCTGCGTGGTCAAGGACAAAAAGACCGGCAAATTTCTGCCTTCCTGTTCCGCCTGTCCCGCGCCGGGGCAGGACATTGACGCTTCGAGCCCGGAGGTGCAGGCGATGCGCCGGACGGCGTTGAATCTGCTGCTTTCCGAGCATACCGGCGACTGCGAAGCGCCGTGCACTCTGGCGTGCCCCGCGCATGCTTCGGTCGAAGAGTATGTCCGTGAGATTAAGAACGGCAACTATGTTGAAGGCCTCAAGATCGTCAAAGAGCGCATTCCCATGCCGATGTCCGTCGGTCGCGTCTGCCCGCGTTTCTGCGAGAAGGATTGCCGGCGCAACGTTTACGGCGAGGCGGTGGCGATCAATGATTTCAAGCGTCTGGCCGCTGACAAGGTTTTTGACGAGTACATGGAGGAGAAGGCTCCTTCGACGGGGAAGAAAGTGGCGATTGTCGGCGGCGGACCGGCCGGACTTTCCGCCGCGTACTATCTGGTGCTCAAGGGCGTGGATGTGACGGTTTTCGAAGCGATGGACAAGGCCGGCGGCATGGTTCGCTACGGCATTCCGGAATATCGTCTGCCCAAGTCGATCGTCGATCGCGAGATTGCGCACTTTGCGAAGCTGGGAATCCGTTTCGAGTACGGCAGGAAGCTCGGCGAAAATCTTTCGCTCGAGGATTTGCAGAAGAATTTCGACGCCGTCGGACTGGCCATCGGTTGCTGGAAGGCGTCGGGAATGCGCGTCGAGGGCGAAGAGCTGGCGACGCAGGGCATTGACTTTCTGCGGGAAGTGGCGTTGCGCGGCTGGAAACGCGGCGACAAAGCCATCGGCAAAGTCATTGTCGTCGGCGGCGGCAATACGGCAATGGACTGCTTGCGCACGAGCGTGCGGCTGGGCAGTTCCGATGTCACTTGTTTCTATCGCCGCACCGAAGATGAAATGCCCGCGGAGAAGATTGAGCGCAAAGAGGCGCGCGAAGAGGGCGTCAAGTTTGAATTTCTGGTTGCCCCGGTTGCATTGCGCAAGAGCGCGGACGGCCGTCTGGCGCTGGAATGCATTCGGATGAGTCTGGGCGAGCCGGACGCTTCCGGCCGTCGCAAGCCGGTTCCGGTTCCGGGCAGTGAATTCACCGTGGCGGCCGATCTGGTGATCGGTGCGATCGGGCAGGGAATCCGGGCGCCCAAATGCGTTACGCAGCTGGGGCGTCACGGGGAGATTCTGACCGACGGCAAATCCAGCAAGGTGGAAGGGGTTCTATTCGGCGCCGGGGACTGTGTCACGGGGCCGGCGACGGTGGTCGAGGCGCTTGCCGGCGGACGCCGGATGGCGTTGGATATGCTGGAAGCGGTGACTGGCGAGAAGGCTCCGGCGGAGCATACGGTTTTTGTCTCGCGCGGTCATTGGCAGAGCTTGTCCAAGAAGGATCGGGTTTTTGTCGATCCGAATATTTCCGATGCGGGGCGTGTGCAGCAGCGGTTGATTCCGCTGGAAGAGCGCAAGAACACCTTCAAGGAGGTCGCCTGCACGTTTACCGAGCAGGAGATTACCGAAGAGGGCAAGCGGTGCATTCGCTGCAGCTGCTCGGACAAGCATGATTGCCTGTTGCGGAAGCATTCCGAAACCTGCGGTGCGTGTCCGGACGCGATCGGCGGAGAGAAGCTGCCGGTTTCCTACGACAATTCCCACCCGGTGATTATGCGGGATTTGGGCAAGTGCGTGAAGTGCGGCATCTGCGTCAAGACTTGCAAAGAGATCGTCAATCAGACGCTCTTCTCGCTGAAGAAGCGTGGCTTCTTCGCGTATGTCGGCACCGCCGGGGACAAGACGCTTCCGAACAGTTGCGCGGAATGCGGCAAGTGCATCGAGGCTTGTCCGGTCGGCGCGCTGGATTGGAAGAAGAAGGCCTAGGTTTTCCGGTTTTTTGCGGAGCCGGACGGAAGGGAGGCGGAATGCGCTTTCCCCTTCCGGCGTCGCAGGAAGAACTCCGTCGAACGGTGGCTTTTCGGTCGTTACCCCCCGAGTGGCGACGCTCAAAACCTCCCTTTCACTCTATTCCAGGTCCATCCGGAATCCATCGACGGGAGGAGAAGATTTGCCTTTTTTTTGGAAAAATTTTTTTCCCTGCCTTGAAAAAGAGGCAAAAGGTGGTATTGTAAAAGACGACTTGCTGCTGGGGTGTCGATGCGGGATGTTGAGAGATCCGCAGTACAGGTTTTGATTTTCGTCGGGTTAATAGCTCAGTCGGCAGAGCATCGCCCTTTTAAGGCGGTGGTCCCGGGTTCGAATCCCGGTTAACCCACCATTTTTGAAAAATAAAGTCACTGATTATTATAGGAGTAGAGAAAAATGAGCAACGTTTGTCATCTCTGCGGTAAGAGCAAGGTCACCGGCGGCACAATCGTCCGCAAAGGTCTGGCCAAGAAGGTCGGCGGGATTGGTATGCACGTGGTCAAGAACACCAAGCGCACGTTCGATCCCAATCTTCAGAGCGTCCGCGTCAACGAAGACGGAACGGTCAAGACGGTCAAGATGTGCACCGCATGCATCCGGACGGGAAACTTCACCAAGGCGTGAGGTTTTTTCGTCGAGCGAAAAAAACAGCGGGAAGAATTTCTCGCTGTTTTTTTTTGGAATGGCCGCAGTCGGTTTTGAAAAAAATGAACGTTCAACCATAGATTCCCGGAAATCATCATGCGTATTCTTACCGGTATTCAGCCCTCGGGCACTCCCCACATCGGAAATTATTTCGGCGCCATTCGCACCACGGTCGATCTTCAGAGCAAAGGGGAGAGCTTTCTTTTCATCGCCGATTACCATGCGTTGACCACCTCGCCCGAACCGGCAAAGCTGCGCGGCAACATTATGACTCTCGCGCTGGATTATCTTGCCTGCGGGTTGGATACGGAGAAAACCATCTTCTTCCGGCAGAGCGATGTCCCGCAGGTTTGCGAACTGACCTGGTATCTGAACTGCGTGACCTCCGTCGGTTTGCTGGAACGCGCGCACAGCTACAAGGACAAGATCGCCCATAACTTTGTGCCCAACAACGGATTGTTTTCTTATCCCGTGCTGATGGCTGCCGACATCCTCATTTATCAGAGCAATCTGGTTCCTGTCGGCAAGGATCAGAAGCAGCACCTCGAGATCGCCCGGGACATTGCCATTCGCTTCAACACGCTTTACAACGAGAATATTTTCACCATCCCGGAGGGGTACATCCCCGACGCCGTCGCCGTGGTTCCCGGAACCGACGGGCAGAAGATGTCCAAGAGCTACAACAACACCATTCCGATCTTCGGCGCCGAGAAGGCGATTCGCAAGGCCGTGATGAACATTGTCACCGACTGCACGCCGATGGAGGAGCCCAAGGATCCCGACAAGTGCAACGTGGTGGCGCTCTACAAACTGCTGGCGACTCCCGCGGAGCTGGAGCAGATGAAGGAGAACTACCGCGCCGGAAATTACGGTTACGGTCACGCCAAACAGGCGCTCTTTGAGCGGCTTTGGAGCTTTTTCGAGCCGATGCGCAAGCGCCGTGCGGAACTGGCGGAAAATCTTGATTTTGTTCGCGACCTGCTCAAGCGCAATGCCGAAAAAGCGGCGGTGGAAGCGGAAAAAACATTGAAAAAAGTTCGTCTGGCCGTCGGAATCGATTGAAAAAACCGGTCAGCGGGATTACCTTACCATAATATGTTTCTTTCCCCAAGAAAGGGTTGGCAAGTTGGTTTCACATCCGGGCGCGCGTATTCTGTTTTTGTTGACCGTGTTGGCGGCATTTTTGCCGGGTGCCTTCGCGGGCAGAGTGGCGGCGCTGCGTTTTGAGCAGACCGGCGCGGTGAAACTGCCGGAAGAGCAGCTTCGCATGCTGGTCAAGCCCCGGGTCGGCTCCGAATATAACTTTGCCGATCGCGACGCCGATATCAAACGACTTTACCGCAGCGGCTATTTCAGCGACGTCGTGCTCGAAACCGAACGCGGTTCCGGCGACACAATTACGCTCATTTACAAGCTCCGGCTCAAGCCGCGTGTCAATTCCGTCGTCCTGGACGGCAATGTGAAGTTCAAGACCCGGGAGCTGAAAAAACTGGTCACGGTCGTACCCGACGCCCCCCTCAACGACACCGCGTTGCGCGAGAGCGCCCAGAAGATCCGCGAATTTTACCGCTCAAAAGGATACCGCAGCGCCACGGTCACGCCCGATTATCAATCCGCCGGACCGGACCGGGTCGACGTGGTTTTCCGTATTTCCGAGCACCTGCGGCTGCGCGTCGATCACGTCACCTTCGAAGGCAATAAACTCTTCGGCAACTGGAAACTCAAATACGCGATCGCCACGCGCTACAACCCGCTCAGCAAATTTTTCGATATGGGTCTGCTCGACCGCGAGGAGCTTTCCCTCGACCGCGCCCGCCTTCGCGATCTCTATCACGAGGAGGGGTATCTTGATTTCAAGGTTGACAAGCTGGAAGTTTCCCAGCAGCCCGACGATCCGGAATTTGTCGATCTGAAATTTGTCTTGGACGAAGGAGCCCCCTACAAAACAGGGCAATCCAAGATCACCGGCAACACCGTTTTTAAAACCGAAGAGATCCTGCCCGTGCTCGCTCTTCGCAAGGATCAGACGTTCCGGCTCTCCCTCGAGGAACAAAGCCGCAAAGCCATCGTTTCCATGTACGAGACGCTCGGCCATGCGGACGTGACCGTCCGCGCCATTCGCACGCCGGACTACGAAACACACACGGTCGGAATCGAATATCAGATCACCGAAGGTAGAAAATACGCCATTCGTGACATCGTGATCTCCGGCAATCTTATCACCAAAGACAAGGTCATCCGCCGGGAACTGGCCATCCAACCCGGCGATCCTTTGGACCCCCAGCGCGTCGAAGCCAGCAAAAACCGCCTTATGGGCATGGGATATTTTGAAAAGGTCAACGCCAACGCCGTCAATGCCGACGCCGTCGATGAAAAAGACGTCCTCATCAATGTCGAAGAAAAACGCTTCTTCAGCTTCAAGGTCGGCGCCGGCTTCTCCGATTACAACAGTCTCGCCGGCATGGCGGAGATTTCCAACAACAACTTCGACCTCTTCGCCCCCGGAAAATTCTTCACCGGCGGCGGCCAGCGGCTCCGGCTTCAGGGCATGTACGGTATCGAACGCGCCGGTTTCAACCTCGACTTTACCGAACCGTGGCTCTTCGATATTCCCCTGCGGCTGGACGTCTCCGGGTATCTGAATCAGCTCGTTTACGACAACTGGACCGAAGAACGGCTCGGCGTGCGCGTCGGGTTGACCAAGAAATTCTTTGACGATTTCACCTCCGCAACCCTCGGATACAAATTCGAACGCGTTTGGGTCAAGGATATGAAATGGTATGCCTCCCCCGCGCTTCGCCAGCAGGAGACCGGACAGTTCGTCAGCCACTTCTCCCTCCTGCTCGAACGCGACACCAGAGACAGCATGCTCGAACCGACCAGCGGATATTATCTGAGCGCGCTGGGCGCCATGGCCCCCAGCATCATCGGCTCCACCAACAGCTTCTATCGCGTGGAACTCAAAGGCAGCATGTATTATCCGCTCTTCGACAAGGCCATCATCCTCATGCTCGGCGGCCGCCTCGGCGTGGTCGACGGGTTCGGCAGCAGCGACGGCGTGCCCATCTTCGAACGGTATTTCCTCGGCGGCGGCGACTCCCTGCGCGGCTTCCCCTACCGGCAGGTCTCCCCCAACGACGCCTCCGGAATCCCCATGGGCGGCTCCACCATGATGCTTGTCACCGGAGAAATCTCCCACCCCATCTGGAATTTCATCCGCGGCGCCGTCTTCAGCGACATCGGCAACGTCTGGGAAAAAGCATACGATTTCGGCTCCGTCAACATCGGCGTCGGCTACGGTCTCCGGATCAAGGTGCCCTACCTCAACGCCCCCATCCGCGTCGATCTGGCATACCCCATCCTCAACAATCAGGACGGCGTTCCCAGCCGTCTGCGCGTCCACTTCAATATGGGCTTCACCTGGTAGGCGAGGGCGGGGAGCGGGGGCCTCGGCGACGGATACTGCGTCGGCTTCGGGGAACTCGCATACAAAAGTATGCTTCGCCCTCGCCTCCTTGTCTGCGCCGCCGATGCCCCCACTCCCCGCCCTCGCCGGGAACGGGAACGGGAACGGGAACGGGAACGGGAACGGGAACGGGAACGGGAACGGGAACGGGAACGGGAACGGGAACGGGAA
>JAQUYX010000145.1 GCA_028691615.1 Victivallaceae bacterium | reverse complement strand
GCCATTCATTTCACCCGTCGGGTTGAGTTTATCCATGTCTCGAAACACATACATAATATACTGCGACTCAACATCTTTTTCTTCTATTTTATCGTCGATTTCACCAATTATTTCACGGATTCAGGTTGCAATAAACGCCTCCTGCCGATTCAGCAGGAAAGATTCCGCCGGCAGCCTCTGGACATCGAAACGCCCCCGTTTAAGCGCATCCAGATCATAGACCGGCACGTTTTCGAGCGTGCGCAGCGGCATTCCGACCGCCTTCCGCCGGGCCAGCGCTTCGATCATCTGCGCCGATGCCGTCTGTGCAATCCGGGAGCGATGGGGCATGTGTCCGCCGGCCCCGCCGTGATGGAACAAATTGCCCTTCATGGTGAAAAACGGCGTTCCCGCCGCCTCCTCGAGGAGATCGCCGAACGATTCGAGCGTCTGCGTCCCGAGAAAGCCGAATGGAAGTCCCGGACAGAGAATCACAATGGGCCGGTCCAGACCGGCAAAAATCGACGCCAGCGCGTCGATGGAATTTCTGGAAATGGGAACCACCTGCACCGGGAAATCGTTTTTTCCGCGGAACCGCTCCTCAAGAACACGGCGGAACAATTCCCCGCGACGATCCGACCCGACCAAAAGAACCGCGACCTTCGCCTCGGGGTGAATTCTGCGTGCGGTCGCGATCGTCCGGTCGATCTCCAAAGTGCGAACCGCGCCGCTGACGTTCGGATATTTCTCCTGCAAATCGGACGGCGGGAAAAATACATCGTCGAAAATCACCGGCGGCATCTCCGGCAATGACGCATAGTGTGCCAGCACCTGCTCCAGCGCATCGTCCCCCAGCGCGAAAATTAGATCATACTGGCCCGCTTGAAGCGCCGGAAGATGCCGCTGAAAAACCTTCTCCCGCTCCTTTTGGTCGGCGGTGTGAAGCACGTCAAGTTCAATGACATTGAGGTCGACTCCCGGCAGCCGCCGGGTCAGCTCCCTGCGAATCCGCAGCACGATCTCGTTGCTTTCCGGGTGCGACAGGGAATAGGAGATCAGGCACAGAATCCGCCGTCCGGAAAATCGCTCCGGACGCGGCGCGGCCCCGACGGAACCGGCGACGCTCTCCGCCAGCAAACAGAACATTGCCAGAAAGATCGTGAAAACCGCAGGGGAAAAAAAGATCCGCGGCTTTCCAAAGCAAAAATTCCGATTGCCCGATTTCATGACGCCTCGTTCGGCAGTCTCCCGTCAGGTTGATTGCCCGATTATTTTCCAAATCGTTGGGCAATGAGTTTGGCGACCTTCTCCCCGGAAAGCATCATTCCGCCGAAAATCGGTCCCATCCGATAGCCGCCGGCGGTGTTGTTCGCGCTCATTCCGCAGGCGAAAAGCCCCGGAAAATACTCGCGGGTGTTCTCCACGGTGGATTCTTCCCCGGAATCGACCCACATCGGCTTCTCGCCGAGCACCTTGCCGGTTTCGGTATCGAGCCGGATCTGGGCTTTTTCCGTAGCCAGATGCAGAATCTCGCTCGGATGGCCCGTGCCGTCCAGCAACACTTCGGAAATGACCGTCAACGGATCGACGTGCATCCCAAGCCGCTCCACCGGAGTCCAGTTGATGACCAGTCCGTTGACTTTGCCATTCTTGAACACAATATCCTCGACGCTGATCGAGTTGAAAATCTTCGCGCCGGCGGAAACCGCTCCATAGATGAGCGCACTGGCCATTTCGACCGAGTCAAGCGTGTGATAGCCGTCGGCTCCGGCGATCGGCTTGTGATGGATTTTGAACGAATCGAGAATCCCCACCGCGCTGTCCTGCACGACCACTTCATTGAAAAGCATACCGCCGCCCCAAGTGCCGCCGCCCGGCGCGAGTTTGCGCTCGAAGATCGCCACTTTGACGCCCTTGAGCGCCAGATCCCGGGCAGCCACCAGTGCAGAGGGACCTGCGCCGACGATGGCCACATCAAGGTTGAGCGCGTCTTCCAGTTTGGCGCTGAAGCTGCGCACGATGGCCGAAGAGATGACATTTTCGATCGACATGGAACAAATCCTTTCGTGTTCCGGGGAACGGCACATAAAAACCAGGTTCCTCCGCCGGCATTATCCGGATCAGGTTCTCGGGTATGATCTCAGCACCGCCGCCCCATGCGGCGGGCACCCCGGGTTTCCAAAACAACTTATACGCTTTCTTGAATGAGATGCCATAAATGCGTTATTTTTGCCAAAGTCGCGTGTTTTTGCAAGTGTCTGGCTACCAGAGGTAACCAGACGCGCGCAAGGCCGCGCGAATGAAGCAAAAATACAGGTTTTATGATTTATCATGATAGAAAGCGCATTAATATAGCACAGCATTGCGTTCCATGCAAGCGTTTCCTGCGGAAAGTCGAAAACGGTGGATCAAGAAGGATTCCGCGCGGCACTTCGGCAGTGTCGGCTCAGCGTCCGATTGTCACAATCAGCAGCAGCGCGGCGATTTCGGAGAACTCTTCGAAAGCGCCCAGCGTGTCGCCGGTATGCCCGCCAAGCACCTTCTTCATTTGCAAACTCCAAAGCCAGCCGCCAAGAATCAACACCACCGGAAGCGCTCCGGCAATCCAGCACCCGTCCGGCGTGCGGTCCCACTGCAGAACGGACGCGGGAAGCACTGCGGCCAACAGCATTCCCACGAAAGGTTTTTGGCGGAACCAGAGCGCGCCGAGGCCTTCGCGGCGCGCGTATTGTCCGAATGCGATCGGCCAGATCAACCCGCAGCGTCCGGCCAGCACCATGCTTCCGGCTGCGAAAGCGATGCGGTGTGCCGGCAGCGAAGCCAGAAGCGAGATCTTCAACGCCAGCACCGAAAAGATTGCCAGCACCCCCATCGAACCAATGCGGCTGTCCCGCATGATCTCCAGTTTCCGTTCGCGCGTTCTGCCGGAAAGCAGTCCGTCGAAGGTGTCGCCCGCTCCGTCCAGATGAAATCCTTTGGAAAGCGCCTCCGCGATCAGCACCAGCGCGACCGCCAGAGGCAGAATTGGCAACCCCGTTTGCAGGAGCATTCCCGCCAGCGCGACAATGCCGCCGAGCAGGATTCCGACCAGCGGAAACGCGTTGACCGAGCGACTCAGTTCCATTTCGTCCGGCTGAAAATTCTTGCCGCAGGGCAGCACGCTCAATACCGACAGTGCAACCGGAAAAAGACGGACCATGCGGCAAATTTTCGCAAAGCAAATCATATTCGGCTGCAAGACTCCTTGAATTGAGCGTGCGTGATGGTATTTTCGATTCTCAAATATACGTGCTTAAAGAATGTTTTTCAAGGTTGTTCCGATGGAAAATTACGTCGGCTGCGCCGCCATTTATCCACAAAAAAACGAAAAAAATTCTTCGGCTACTGGAAAACATCGCCATTCTGCGATATCTTCCATAGAATAAAATAAAGCGCAGGCGGTTGCAGCGCGAAAACCATGGAGGCGCAAACGAATGAAAAATCTACTGCCGGGAATCGTTCTGGCCGTTGTGATCGCAATCGGACTTTTTGTCTGGTACGGATGCCGGATCGAGCCGGGCAACGGCCAGATCGCCGTGCTGATCCGGAAAACCGGAACCCCGCTGCCCCCCGGAGAAATCATCGCGGTCAAACCCGGACAGCAGGGAATCCAGCTTGACGTCCTCGGCGAAGGCCGTTATTTCCGCAATCCTTATCTTTGGGATTGGCAGATCGTCCCCGCGCTGGAAGTTCCGGCCGGAAAATTCGCCGTGCTGGTTCGCAAATTCGGACGCGACAGCGGCACGATCATTGCCGCAAACGACGCGAGCCGGGGAATTCTGCCGGGCGTGCTCGGCACGGGACGGCACAGGATCAACCCGCACGCCTATGAAGTGCGGCTCTTCGACGACATCCGAATCATGCCCGGCAACGTCGGAGTGGTCACCAGTCTGACCGGCGCGGACGTCTTTTCCGGCGTCCCCAACGATTTCACCGTGCAGGACGGATTCCTCGTCCAGCGGGGGCGCAAAGGCGTGATCGCCGAGGTGCTCAAGGAAGGCACGCACCGGGTCAATCCGTTTCTGCAAAGCATAACCATCGTCAACACCCAAAGCCAGCGCCATGAGTTCAGCGGGCGCGATGCGATCACCTTTCTGACGCTCGACGGATTCACCGTGTCGCTGGAAGGGACGGTCGAATTCAACATCGACGCGGCGCTGGCCTCCCGGTTGACGCAGGTGGTCGGCAACATGGACGACATTCTCAAAAAAATCATTCTGCCCTCCGTTCACGGTTTTGCGCGCATTGAAGGCAGCAAAAAAAGCGCCACGGAGTTCATCATCGGCGAGAGCCGCCGGCTCTTTCAGGAGGATTTGGACAAGTACCTGCGCGGCAACTGCCGCAAATGGGGAATCGTCATCAATTCCGTGCTGATTCGCGACATTATCGTGCCGCAGGAGATCGCCGGCATCATCCGCAACCGGGAACTCGCGCAGCAGGAGGCGCACAAATATTCGCAGGAAATCTCCCGGGCCCGTTCCGAAGCCGAACTCGCCCGCCAGAAGATGCTTGCCGAACAGAATTTGCGCAAAGTCGCCGCGGAGACCGAACAGCTGACCACGCGGATCGCCGCCAATCAGGCCCAGATGGAAAAAATCGCCGCCGCCGAGAGTTTGCTCCGGGTCGCCGCCATTGATTACGAAACGGCCAAGGCCGAATCCCGCGCCCGGCTCAACACCGCCGAAGCGGAACGGCAAGTCATCGAGGAGGGGTTGCGCAAAGACGCCGAAGTCCTTTCCACGCGGATCGCCGCCTTCGGTTCCCCGGAGAATTACATTCGAAGCAAACTTTATGAAAAACTGATGCCCAACCTCACATCCATTGTCGTCAACGGCAAGGACGCGGGGTCGTTCGGACTGCCCGGCATCGGCAAAGTCGAAGACAACGAGGTGCGCAAATGAGTGCAAAAGCAAGTGAAAAAAATGTTGCGTCCATGATGGGGAAAACATCGATTCTCTCCACACTGATTGGCCTTGTCTGCATCGTGCTGGTCGCATGGATTCTCTATCAGTGGGGGTTCTGCCGGTTTTATGTGCCTGCCGGATCAATGGCGGTCATCACATCCAAGAGCGGACGTGAACCCAAAAACGGCGCCTTGCTGGTCGAGCGCGGCGAGAAGGGCGTCTGGCGCGAAGTGCTCGGCGAAGGCCGTCATTTCCTCGATCCGGTGAATTATGAAATTAAGATCGTCCCCGCCGTGCGCATCGAACTCGGACAGGTCGGCATTGTCACCTCCAAAATCGGCAAAGAGCTTCCCCCCGGGGAGATCATCGCGCCCGACCGCGAGAGCAAAGGCGTCTGGCGCGAGGCGCTCGGCCCCGGCTTGTACCGTCTCAATCCGATGGGATACCAAGTGGAGATCGCCGATGCGATCAACATTCCCCTCGGCTATGTCGGAGTGGTAACCAGTCAGACCGGCAAAGCGCCCCGCCCGGGCGAATTTGCCGGCGCCGGAGAGAAAGGCGTGCGCAAAGACGTGCTGCAGCCGGGACTGTATTACATCAACCGTTATGCCGAGCAGGTCAACGTGATCGAAATCGGCATGAATCAGGTCACGATGTCCGGGAGCGCGCCCGGCGGAAGCGTGGTGCAGACCCGGAACCGTCTGGAAAGCGCCAGCGAAGCGCTCAAGAAGATGGAGGAGAGCACGCTCAATTTTCAGTCGGAATTGCGGCGGCGCAACGTGTCGCAGGAGCGCCCGGCGGTCAAAGTGAAGATGTCTACAAAATCCCGGGGACAAAGCGGTTCCTGGCGCAACAGCGAAGCGCGAAGCGTCGATCTGGATCATGAGGGGAGTGCACCAACTCCGGTCGCCGCCGCGGCGGCGGTGATTTTCGGATCAAGCCGCGCGGTGGAATTTCCGTCCCGGGACGGGTTCAAAGTATCGCTGGATATGACCGTGGAATTTGAACTCCTGCCGGAGCGGATTTCGCAGATTTATCTTTCTTACGGAGACCTGCCGCAGGTGGTCGAAAAGATCATTCTGCCGCAAGTGCTTTCGGTGTCGCGCCTGAAGGGTTCGAGCTACCGGGCGCAGGATTTCATCATGGGCGACGGACGCGAGAAGTTCCAGAACGATCTGCGCAAGGATTTGGAGCGGATTCTGGCCTCCAAACATATTGTCGTACACAACGCGATCATCCGAAATGTGGAAATTCCGCAGGACATTCTCAAGCCGATTCAGGCGGTCAGTCTTGCCCGCGAACAGAATCTGACCAACGTTTCCATGCAGGAAACCGCCCGGAAACTGGCCGAGTTGAATACCGAAACCGAGTTGATCGAGCAGCGGCGCAGCGAAGTTCGGCAGGAGACCGAAAAGCTGGTCGCCGCAATCAATGCCGCGCGCAAAAAAGAGGTTGCCGCAATTCAGGCGGAAACGCTGCGCAAAAGCGCCGAGCTGGATCTTCAGCGTTCGGAAATCGAGGCCAAGAGTGCGCTGCTGCGCGGAGAAACCTCCGTCCGGGTAAAGTTTCTCTTGGACAATGCGCGAGCGATGGGTGGCAAACTGCGAAGCGCCGCGCTCGGCAATCCCGCGCTGCTCAAAGATCTGACGATGGTCGAGAGCTTGGGGGACAAGATTCCCGTGCGGGTGATTTACGCGGGCGAGGGAACGCTCTGGACGGATCTGACGAACGGCGCGGCGGCGCTGCCGCTGCCCGGCGCGCGCAAAAAATAGCCTTTCGGATTGCGCATCCGAGTTGTTTTACTTCCACCGGGCGAGCATTGATTCGCGCCACTCGTTGGGGGGACAGCCGAATTTCCGCTTGAAGGAATAATGCAATGCGCCGGGGCCGGGAAAACCGCACTCTTCGGCAATCGACAGGAGCGTGTCCGAGGTGTCCCCAAGTTTCCGCTGCGCCATCCGAAGACGTTCTTCCAGCAGAAACTGTTTCGGGGAAATGCCGAAGGCAGCGCGGAACGTCCGGTAAATCGACGACTCGGTCAAAAGAAATTTCTTCGCCAGCAATGCGACGCGAAAGTGGGAAGACGCGGCGTTCTCCTGCAGAAATTGCACCATCTTGCGCAAACGCGGCTCCTCAATCGCATAGAAATCGGTGCTGGCCCGTTCCATAATGATCTTCGGCGCAAAATGATGAAGGATCGCCTCCTGCCCTTCGGATTCCCGCCGGGGCAGTTTCCCGTCCAGAAGCATGTCCATGCATTGCGCGGCAAAGAAAGCCCGTTCATAAAGGCGGCTGTCCACGCTGGAGAGTTCCAATGCCCCCGGATTGCTGAAAAAAGATTCGTTGCCCACCCCGAGCACCGCCAGATCGCGCGGAACGTTCAATCCGGCATTCACAGCCGCGTCGACAACGGTCGCCGCATCGAAGTCATTGTCGCAGAAAACACAGAACGGACGGGTACACCGCAACAAAAGATCCGCCAATTCCCGGTTTTCTTCCTTCAACGCTCCGTCGAACCGCAACGGCAGCGTCTCGACGGAAGAACCCGCACGTTGCACCCGGGTCCGGTCCGCGCGTCCGCGGACATTCACGGCGGCGCAAACATAGTTCCGGTAGCCGCGCCGCAGAAAATAGTCCGCCGCCATCGTCCCGATGCGTTGGTCGTCCGAGGCGACAATCACGTCGGCATGGCGCAT
>JAQUYX010000010.1 GCA_028691615.1 Victivallaceae bacterium | reverse complement strand
GCCATTCATTTCACCCGTCGGGTTGAGTTTATCCATGTCTCGAAACACATACATAATATACTGCGACTCAACATCTTTTTCTTCTATTTTATCGTCGATTTCACCAATTATTTCACGGATTCAGGTTTTTATGAGAGAAGGGGATTTCAGTTACCCAAAAATTGCCCACTTTTTTTGTGCTGCGCGAAGAATGTCAATCTTTTTTTCAGGAAACACCGGGATTCCTCTTGCAAAATATTATACTTCGTACTATCTTCTTTATAAATGGATAAAATACGCATTTAAAAGAACTTTTTACGCATTTCGCCTTATTCATGTAGGAAATCTCCTTATGCGGGAAACAATCGTCAGTGTCACGGAGGCTCCGCCGGACTCCCCCCTGAAAATCAATCTGGCCGGTGTAAGCTATTGTGACGGGAGCTACTATATCGCAAGAAGCGGAGCTTCGCAGGCGGTTGTCGAGTATATTGTTAGCGGCTCTGGGACTCTGATTGTCGACGGGCAATATTTCAAACCGCAGACCGGCGATGTCTATCTGATTCCCCCTTTCAGCAATCATTACTACGCCTCCGATGCGGAAACGCCATGGTGCAAAATCTGGTTTAATTTTGACGGTTCCATCGTTGGATCGCTGCTCTCCGCATACGGGCTGAAGGATCATGTGCTGGTTCGAAACTGCCCGCTCGGGGAACTTTTTGAGGAGTCTCTTCTGCTGCTCCAGAAAGCTCTGCTGCCGGCGGACATTGCCGCCGCAAAAATCATTCCGTCCATTCTTGCCGCGCTGGGAAGATTTCTCAATGCGTCGGACAATGCTCCGGATTCCCGCCGGATGTACGATTTCATCGCGGAGCATCAGAGCAAAGAACACCTTGAATTACGACAGATCGCCGCGATTTCCGGGCGCTCCGTCTCTCAGACTATTCGGATTTTCAAAAAAAAGTTCGGCACAACCCCGTATGCCGAATTTCTGAACCATCGAATGGAGACGGCAAAAAATATTTTGCAGGGCACTCAAAAACCGGTCAAAGAGATCGCACTGGATCTCGGATTTTCCGATCCGTATTATTTCTCCCGGATTTTTCGCAAAAAAACCGGCATGACTCCGACTGGTTTTCGCAAGCAGAAGTCTTCGATTCCCCTGCAACGCAGCGGCTGGGAAATTCCGGTGAATTCTTCCAAAGAATCCCCGATTCCGGCACAATTTTCCGTAAAAAAATGACGGATTAAATCCGTCATTCTTTCGTTATTTTTTATTTTTTCTACGAGAAAATACCGTCACTTCACTAGTTTCAGGATCGTTTTGAATGACGGATGTCGCGCCGTGCCGAGCCATTCGAAGACGATGCTTTCCGCAGTCGTCACCATCACGCCGCGCGCCAGCAGCAACGACAACGAAGTGTCCCGGTCGCTTGTCCGACGCGACGCCACCGCGTCTTTCGCCACGATGACACGATAGCCTTCATCCATCAGCTCAAACGCTGTCTGCTGAAGGCAAACGTGCGTCTCGACTCCTGTGAGAATGACATTTTTGACCGGCAACCTCCGCAGCGCCCCGGCAAACTCCGGTTCTCCCCAGCAGGAATAGCTGAACTTCGGAAAAACCTTCGTTGCCTCCGGCCATGCCGCAACGACTTGCGGCAGCGTGCCGCCCAGCCGTTCCGGATTCTGTTCCGTCGCCAGTACCGGCACGCCAAGTTCCTTGGCCGCCGCCGCCAAAAGCGCCGTCCGGGTGACGTCGAATTCCGACATCGCCGCGCACAAACGCTCCTGCTCGTCGATCACCACCAGACAGGAGTCTTCCACCCGCATCCGCATCGTGAATTATTTCCCGAGATAGGCTGCGATTTTCGCGGCTACCTGCGGCACGGTGAACCCGAACTCTTCGGCCAGCACCTTGTAGGGCGCGGAGGCGCCGAAATGATCCAACCCGATCGCCAGACCGTCCAGACCGACAATCCGATACCACATCGCCGTGGAACCCGCCTCGACCGAAACCCGTTTGCGGCACGCGCACGGGAACACGCTCTTGCGGTAGGCTTCGTCCTGACGCAGGAATGTTTCCAGCGACGGCACGGACACCACCCGGATGCGAATCCCTTTGGCGCGCAATTCCCGAGCCGCGCCGAGCGCCAGATTGACCTCCGAGCCGCTGGCCGCCACAATGACTTCAAAATCTTTTTCGTCGCTGAGCACATAGGCGCCGCGGGTCACGTCAATGCGCGCAGCCTCTTCCGCCGTGAACGGATCGAGGTTCTGCCGGGTCAGCAGCAATGCCGCCGGTCCCTTGCCGCGAAGCGCCGCCGCATAGCAATGCGCCACTTCATGGGCTTCCGCCGGACGGTAGACGGTCATTCCGGGAATGGAGCGCAGCATGGTCAGCTGTTCAATCGGCTCATGCGTCGGTCCGTCTTCGCCGACATAGAAGGAGTCATGGGTGAAGATATACAGCTCCTGCAGATTCTGCAGTGCCGCCAGCCGGATCGCCGGTTTCATGTAGTCGGAGAACACCGTGAACGTCGAGCTGTATGGAATGGTTGTTCCGAAAAGCGCCATGCCGTTGGCCGCCATTCCCATTTCCAATTCGCGGATGCCGAAATGAAGATTCCGGCCCGCGCGGTTCTCCGCGGAGAAATCGGTTTCGTTCTTGAGATTGCTTTTCGTGGAAGGCGCCAGATCGGCCGCGCCGCCGGTGAGGGCGGGAACCAGTTCCGCGGCTTTCTGAAGAATCGTCCCGCCGGAAGCGCGGGTGGCGACGGCCTTGTCGACGGGAGCCGCTTTGAGCAGCTCTTCCAGAAGATTTTCCGGCACATATTTGCCGGAGAGTTTCTCCACCAGATCGCACCCTGCGGTTGCCTTGCGGAAGGCGGCGTCCCACTGAGCCGCCTCGGTTGCCAGCTGTGCCGTGCGTGTTGTCAAGGCTGCTTTCAGCTCCTCCGGCACGGTAAAGGGCGGCAGCGTCCAATTCAGATTGCGCTTGGTCAGTTCCAGTTCCTCTTCTCCGAGCGGCTCGCCGTGAGCACCGGCCTTGCCGCCCTTGTTCGGCGAACCGAATCCGATGGTGGTCTTGCCGATGATGAGTGTCGGCCGTCCGTCGCTCTGCTGCGCTTCGGACAGAACCTTGTCGATTTGCGCGGCGTCGTTGGCGTCCGGGATCTGCAGCACGCGCCAATGGCACGCGTCAAACCGCTTCGCCACATCTTCGCTGAAGGCCAGATTGGTGCTGCCTTCGATGGTAATGGCATTGCTGTCGTAGAAAACGACGATATTGTCCAGTTTCAGGTGGCCGGCCAGACTGGCCGCTTCGGCGCTGTTGCCTTCCATCAGGCAGCCGTCCCCGGAGATCACATAAATCTTGCCGAGTTTGACATCGCTCTGATCCAACCCCGTGCGTGCGGCGAACTGCTTGGACGCGATCGCCATTCCGACGGCGGACCCGAAGCCGCTGCCCAGCGGGCCGGTGGTGATGTCGACGCCCTTGGTATGGCCGAATTCCGGGTGTCCGGGTGTCTTGCTTGCCCACTGGCGGAAATTTTCCAGCTCGCTCATCGGAAGACCGTAGTTGAACAGGTGCAGCAGACTGTAAATCAGCATGGAACCATGACCGGCGGAAAGAACAAAGCGATCCCGTCCGAGCCAGGTTGGATTCTGCGGATTATGCCGCAAATATTTGCTCCACAGTACGAATGCGTAATCAGCACAGCCCATAGGCATGCCCGGATGCCCGGATTTGGCCTTCTGGATGGCTTCCGCCGAGAGGATACGGATCGTGTCGGCTCCGAGACGAAACAGTTTGCTGTCCATGATCTGAAATGTTCTCCTTATTCATTATTGTGTCTTCAGGGCGATTCGCATTCATATTCAAAAAGGTAACACCAATCCGCAAAAAAGCAATCGCAAATTGGTTTTTTCCTGCTTATTTTCCCGCGAAATGCAAGGATTGCACGGCCGGCTTCGGATGGAACGCTCCGACTGTTCGGATCGTACGCCCGTTTCCGCACGCGCAAGCTCATGGGAGTCTCAGAGTTTTTTCAGCTCGGCAAACGCGAACTTGACGAAACTTCCGCGCGGAATCAGGAAAGTTTGCTCCTTTTGCGCCGATGCTCCCGCCAGAATCCTGCGCAGGTACATGATGACTCCGCCATGCGTCACCACCGCCGTGTTCCCGTCCTCTTCGTTCAGCTCCCGGAAAAACGCCGTGACTCGAAAATGGAATTCCGCCACGCTCTCTCCTCCGGGAAAAACCATGGCGTCACGCTCTTCTTTCCAAATGCGGATTGCTTCCTCCGGTGCGCGCCGGAGGATTTGCTCAAAGGTCAAATTCTCCCACTGCCCGAAATCAATTTCCCGCAAGCGATTTTCCACGGTGAATTTCACCGGCAAAAACGCCGCCGTCTCCCGCGCCCGCAGCAGCGGACTCGAATATACCCGGTCGACCGGAAGTTCCGACAGTGCGCGGCAGCTTTCGCGCCCCTCTTCGGAGAGCGGCGGATCACAGCGGCAGCCGAGGTAACGCCCCGCATAATTTGCGGGAATTTCTCCATGCCGGATTAGAAAAACAGTGCCTGCATGATCGACAGGACTTCTGCCAGCAACGTCTGGAAAGACGGTACTGCCAAGACTTGCACCGCTCATTTCGGACGGCACTGCAATTCCCGATCCGGAAGATCTCCAAGCAGTTTCCCCGCTGTCAGGTAGCGGCAATAATCCTTCACCGCGTCCGCCGAGGAGAAGAGCGAATACTCGCCTACCGCCGCGCGGAATTTGTCCATTTCCGCACAAGTGTAATACTGATATTTCCCGCGCAGCGTTTCCGGCATATCAATGTAATCAATCGCCGCAGGTTTGCCCAGCGCGGCAAACGCCGAACGAATCAGACTGTTCCATGTTTCCGCCACGCCGGAACCGATATTAAACAGTCCGGGACATTTTTTGTCATAAAGCATCTTGACCATCCGCGCGGCGTCTTTCACGTAAAGAAAATCCCGCTTCTGCTCGCCGTCGGCATACTCTTCGCGATAGGAACGGAACAACTGCATCCGGCCGGTAGCTGTAATCTGCTCGTATGCGCGCAAAATGACGCTGCGCATGGAATTTTTATGAAATTCGTTCGGCCCGTAGACATTGGAAAATTTACATCCCGCAATCCCCTTGAAATATCCGCGGCGACGCGCCCAGAGATCAAAGAGCTGCTTGCTGCATCCGTACATATTCAACGGCCGCAGACGTTCGATCCGGCTCTCGTCATCGGCATAGCCCTCTTCCCCGCCGCCGTAGGTCGCGCAACTGGAGGCGTAAACTAGAAAAATCCCGTTTTTGACCGCATATTCCGCAACTTCCTGCGTAGCGTGGTAATTGTTGTCGATGAGATAACTGGCGTCGCTTTCCGTCGTCGAGGAACATGCTCCGAGATGGATGATGCCGTCAATCTCTCCGGGAGCAAAATATCCGGCAGCGAGCTTCTTGCGAAAATCATCCTTCTCCAGATAATCGCTCATGCGCAATGCCCGCAGATTCTTCCACTTTTCCGGGGATTCTCCGAGATGATCCACTACCAGAATGTCATCCACACCCGCCCGGTTGAATTCCTGAACCACCGCGCCGCCGATCAAGCCGGCGCCTCCGGTTACGATCAACATTTGCTAAATCTCCTTTGCTGTCGGCGGGGCATCCGCGTAACCGTCGAGCACGCTTGAAGTAATCCTGCGCAACGGAGTGGACGGCTTGACCAGCGAAGCGGTAATTCCCAGAGAGAGCCGGTTGCTGGTTCCGCCGTATTCGTCATAATCCCGGCGCTGGCTGGCTTGAATGCTGAACATCCAGCAGTGGAACTGGTGGCTCAGCGCAACTTTCTGCGAACGGATAAAACCGGCCTCGAAGTCATAAAAGATCTCATAGGCCAGCTTGGTGTTGCGATCCGGCGTCAGCGGAATGGAAAAGCCCACCACCAGCTGCTGTGCGCGCCCCAGATAAAAACGGTCGAAGGCGCTTCCGGTCTCCAACTCGTCCAGCGTGCTGCCCATGGAGTAGGCGCTTTGCGTCTGGTATCCGTCCTGATAAACAAAGCGGACGCGGGCGACAAAATCCTGCACCGGTTCATAGCGCAACGAAAGCTCCCAGCGGTTGAGCCAGGTCCCGGAAATTCCCTTGCGTTCCACCTCCCGGTCGAGTTTCTTGGAGGGGGCGCGGTAATTGTCTTCGCCGGACGCGTTGATGGAGAAGAATGTGCCGATCTGCAGTCCCTTGAACGGCTCCGCAGTCAACCGGGTGCAAAAATCTCCGATATGGCTGAGCCCGTCCTGCTGCTCGATATGGTAATCCCAGTAGTTCTCCATCGTCAGAAATGTGCGGATGGTATCGGGCCGGTCCAATGCCCGGGTCTGCAAACGGTTGATAGCGCCGAATCGGACGAAGTGCTGCTTCTGCAGCCGGTCAATGTCGTCAAAATAATACAAATTGTCGCGATCCGTGGTCGGATTGGTCATATATGTATAGTTGATGTACGGCACGAACACGTGACGCAGACCGTCGAGCCGCAGAAAACCGTTGCGCACATTCTGCCATGAACTGTAAAACTTGGTGGATGCCTCCGCCCCGAATTCCCCGATGAACCGGGCGGTTCCGCTGCCTTCGGTGTAGTTGCGCGTGCCGGGCAGATAGGAGGGGAAGCGGTTGGTTTCAGGGATGTTCGCATAAAAAGCGCTGGCCAAATTCTCCTCGGTGACCGGAGTCGTGCTGGTATGATCGTAGACCGTCATCCGCACGCCGGCGCGCGGGATGAAGTTGATCGCGTCCAGAAAGCGCATCGGGTAATAGAGGAAGTTCAGCGTATCCAGTCGGAACGCGCTGTAATCATCCATGACACCGTGAATTTTGCTGATGCCGTTCATGCTGTCTTCCCGGTATTTCATGGTCAGGTAGTCGATGCTGTGTTCGCCCTGATAGTAGATTCCCGTGCCGAAGAGTTCCTGCCGAGGCATATCCAACCGGAATTCCGGCAACCGCTCGACTGTGGTGAAGAAGTCATTGGCGCGCACCTTGGCGTAGAGCGCGGTGGAGAAACGGTCGAACTGATATTCAAACGAGGCGTAGGTTGCCGGTTCCGTATTGGCGTCGAAGTTGTCGTTGAAATAGTCATACTGCATATAGATGTCGCTCATGAATTCGACTCTGCCGCGGAAATCCAGCCGATCAGTCAGATGCGTGACATTGACCGCGCGCAGATCGTAACGGAAATGCGGAATCTTGAAGCGGCCGTACTCGGCGTCGTTGCTCCGATAAGGCTGAAGGTCGTAGATTCCGTAGCCGAAGAGTTCTGTTTTACTGTTCTCTGTGGCGATATTGAAGTTCGCGCCGTAACCGATGCCGCGCCGGGTGAAGTAGTCCAGCAGAAGTTCCCCCTCTACGTACGGATATTCATTGAGAACAAAGCGTTTGGATGCATTGATGAAGTATCCCCAGTCGGAGGAGCTTCCGACGGTGAAACTGAAGAGTCCCGGGCTTTCATCCTTGGGTTTGTAAGCCCAGGGCAGATAGAAAATCGGGATCCCGTACACCTTGAACAACGCGTTGTCGAGCACCGCGCTGTGTTCGGCGTAATCGTAGTTGTAATCCTCAGCTCCGATCACGTTGGTCTGATGCGGATAGATCTTTGCGGAGCTGGCTGCGATGGAAAAATGGCTGTGATCCTCTTTCAAATATTCGCAGGAGCTTAACTCCGCGTCCTTGATGTCGAACTGACCGTCGGGGCGGCGGATTCCGCGCTTGGCCTTGGCCGCGAAGTCCTTGAAGCGGCAATGCGCATCTTCGAAGGAGAAAAACCCAGTGGACAAATTGCCCGCGAGCCGTTTTGCGGTCAGGCTGTCGCCGACATAGAAGGCGGTTGCCTGCACCAAATGCCGTCCGTCCGGCGTGGTGATGTGCTTGTCGACCCGGACGACGGTGTCCGGCGCATTCTGAAGCCGGGCAAGCTGATCGAGCGTCAGTTTAGCGCTCTCGATGCGCCGGTTGTAGAGACGGACGTTGCCTTCCGCCTCGACATCCTTGCTTTCGACGTTGACAATGGCCCGGTCGGCATAGAGGTCATATGGGCCGTAGGGGACGTGGACATGGCCCTCGACGATAATATTGCTTCCGACGAGGCTCCACTTGTCCGCGGTGACGTTGCGCAAATCCCGCAATGATCCGGCTTTGCGGACAAGATCGTCTCCGGCGGCAAACCCGAGGTTTCCGCCCAGAATCAGCAGACTTGTCACGACAGCAATCGTCCGAAAAAAAGACAAAACACCCCTCCTGTTCATTAAAGAAGGTAATATGCACGCTGTCAACGGAAAATACAAGTCTTTGCCGGTCTGATTTTCTGTATTTTTTTCCTGAGAACGGCATTGCCGAAACGCACGGTGCGCCTTTCGGCGGTTTCAAAAGCCTTCCCCAAAAAAAACGGCAATCAACCGTTCCGTCAATCATCCGTCAGAAGATCGTCAAATCATTTCCATATCCGTCAGATCTTCGTCGTTGTGACGGATTTTATGCTTATTCAAGGGGAAAAACGAAACCGTCACTTTGTTTAGACTGCGGAGATTTTTCAGTGTGGGGAGAAGGTGGGGGCATGAGAGCAACGTCCCTTTCGCCTCGGCATCCTTTGGGAATACGGCACAAAAAAAGCCGCGTCTTTTTGGAAGACACGGCTTTCTTCGAATGCGATCAATTAGTTGATCGGCTTCGTCTTCGGCAGACCGAAGACTTTATCCTCGGCAACTTTGCCGGCGGCACGCAGAACGTCGAGACGTTCAAAGCGTTTCATCACATTTCTGGCTTTGCGGATTTTTCCGCCAATGCGAAGACTGGCATGCTGGGACATTTCATCACCTCATATCTTATGGTTTACAAATGCAATTCGACAAACTCTTTTTCGCGGCACGTTCCATAATATGCCTCCACTTCGACGATTTATCAAGCGGACTTTTGCATTTTTTGCGAAATTTCTAGATTGAGACGTCTATTCTGACAACACCGCCCAAACGATCAGTACGCCGAACTTTGCGCCCCTTCGCCCAGATCACAGAGAATCACCTCCGGGTCCAGTTTCGTGCGCAACTGATAGGCGCTGCGAATCCGACGGGCATATTCCGCCGCGCTCTCCCGCTCGACCATGTGAATCGAAATCCCGCCGAATCCGCCCCCGGAGAGCCGCGCGCCCACGCAGCCGGGAATCGAATGCGCCAGCTCGACAAGTTGATCCAATTCCGGTGTGCTGTTCTCAAAATTCACCCGGCTGGATTCGTGCGAGGCAAAAAGCAGCTTCCCGAAGCCTTCCGCATCGCCCTGCTCCAGAAGCCGAACGCCTTCGACCACCCGCTCGCACTCTCCGACCACATGCAGCGCCCGCCGATACTCGCGTTCGGTCAGAAGATCGCGCCCCGCCTCAAGCTCCGCAAGCGAAACATCCCGCAGCGCTTTGATTTTCGGATTCTTCGTCGCCAGCTTGCGCGCGGCGTTCTCGCAATCAATCCGCCGGACATTGTATTCCGAATCGACCAGATTGTGTTTCTGCATCGAATTAACTACGGCAAAAAGATATTTCTCCGGCACCTTGACCGTCCGCAGAACCTCAACGGTCCGGAAATCCGAATAGATCAACTCATTCTGGTGTCCGAAAATCGAGCTGAACTGATCGAGCAGCCCGGTGTTGACCTTGAGATAATTGTTTTCCACCCCCTGCCCCACGCGCGCCCAATCCGCCTTGCTCAGTGAATCGATGCCCACCATCTGGCGCAACGCAAAGCCGAACCCGATCTCCAACGCCGCGGAACTGGACATCCCCGCAGAGAGCGGAACCTGACTGCGAAACACTGCGTCAAACGCCGGAACTTCGATTCCCCGCTTGCCCAGTTCGACGATTACTCCTTTGAGATAATTCGCCCAGTCCCCCTTGCCCGGATGTCCGAGTTCGTCCAGCGAAAAGGTCCGCTCGCTTCCAGAACGCAGATCGCGCACCCGGCAAATCCGTCCGGAACGCCGCGCGAGCGCAAATTCCGTGCTCTGCCCCACCGCGCAACTCAGCACGAAACCTTCGTTGTAATCCGTGTGATTGCCGAGAATTTCCAGCCGTCCCGGAGCGCGGCTGTACACCTCCGGTTTGACATTGTACTGCGCCTGAAACGAGGCTTGAAGTTCACTTTTACCCATCTTGATTCTTCCCGATTTACAGAAGTTGAATGATTATGCGCCGTATACCACGGAGCTTTCCCAGAAGTTCCTGAGATCCGCCAATCCGAAAAGCAACGGTGCCGAATTCATCCCTTCAAACGCCGGCGCAATTCCCATAAGCAACTCGTGCTTTCCTGCTTTGAGCTCAAGATCACACCGCTGATTCTGCGGCGCACGGTGAAACGCCGGCAGCATCGCCCCCGATTCCCGCCCGAAGGCAAAGACCCCGTCCACCCACACATTGACGTTCGCCGGCGTGTTGACCAGCAGACGCAGCTTCTGATCGTGCGGAATCGAAAAAGGCACCCGCAGCATCGTCAGCGTCTCCGGACGGGCGTTATGGAAATCCAGCTTGAGCAGATTGCCCGGCAGCTGCATTTCGCGCTCTTCCTTCGCGGCCTTCGGCGTGAACTTGCGGAAGTCCCAGATGAACCACGGGGTATAATCCGAGAGAAACCCTTTGATCGCATATTTTTCCGGATCGAACGCCGGATCGGAGTGACTCTCCAGCCGAACCTTGCTCTGAAGCTCCAGCACCAGATCGGTAAAACCGTCCAGCGAATCCGGCGGATTGATCCCCGTGATCTCCTTGCTCACCACCAGGCTGCGGCCGAGCGGCGCGAGCCATTTTTCCGGAATCCGGTCGGGATCGGCGATGCCCAGAATCGCACCGACCGTCGCGCCGGTGCAATCCGTGTCGCGTCCGCAGTTGACCGCATAGCAGATTGTCTTGCTGAAGTCGCCGCCGCCGAGCAGAAGCGCGGCGGTTTCAAAGGCGAGATTCATCTTCACGTCCGTGAAATTCGCGCTGTTATACTTCTGAAGAATCTTTGCACGCACGCAGACAATATCAAATTCGTCGCGGCAGAACTCAATGGTGTCCCGAATCGCCTTGGCCAAAAGCGACTCCGCGGGGATTACAGAAAGCCCCGCTTCGATCAGTTTGCGGCAGTCCGATTCGACAAAAGCCATACTGGCCATGGCCGCCAGATACTGTTCGGCATAGATCCCGTTGCCGGCGTGGTCGACGCAAGCGTCCTCGTAAGCGAACTTCGCCGCCAGCGCGGGGTCCCCCGGCGCAAGACATCCCCAGAGTTCCGCGCGGATGGCCGCACCGAGCCCGTCGGTGAAATAATTGTCGTAATATCCGGTGTGCGGCGCATGGATGCCGCGTTTGAGATTGCGGATGGCCACACCGTATTCATCAAAGGGGAAATCCACACAGGAGAGCCATGCTTTTTCAAAATTGCGCTTGTCGACCACGCCGTCCCACTCTGCGGCCAACTTGCAGGCCCAGAGAACCTGAAGGTCAAGATCGTCGTTGGGCATCATCTCCGTCGGCACCGGGTCATAAAATTCCAATGCCAGCGGGCCGTTGGACCCTTCCCATGGCTGTCCCAATGTGCCGCCGACGGCTTTTCCGAGCCAGGCTCCGAGGATTTTTTTGCGCAAGAGCGACCGGTCTATCTTCATCATTGCAAATGTCCCTTCGCGTGGTTGTTTTTGGGGGGTATGATAAAAATGCTTCGTTAATATATCCGCTTTTGTCTGCTTTTGCAACGGGGACGCCCGTTTTTTTTACTTTCCTCCGGGCACGGCGCGGGGGCACAGCGACCGGGCGATCTCCTCTTCGGAAAGTTTTCGCACTTTTCCCGGCGCGAGATCGCCCAGCTCCAGAAGCCCTGAGGAACATCTGCGCAGCATTTGTACGCGCCGATGCACCGCGCGGCACAGCCTTCGGATTTCCCGCTTGCGCCCCTCGTTGAGCACAAACCAATAGCAATTCTCCTCTTTCTCCCCCTCCGCAAGCGTCACCGAGAGCGGGCGGAGAAATTCGCCCAGATCCTCCACTCCGTTGCGCAGCCGAGCAAGCTCCGCCGCATCCAAAGGGCGGTCCAGTTGAACCAGATAACGCTTGAGAATTTCATAGCGGGGGTGCATGAGCTTCTGCGCATATTCGCCGTCGTCGGTGAGGATGAGCAGTCCTTCGCTGTCGCAGTCAAGCCTTCCGGCCGAAAACAAATGCTTCTGCCGGTACTCCGGGGGCAGCAGCTCGTAAATCAGATGTTCCCCGTGCATGTCCGCGTGGGAACAGACGTATCCGCGCGGCTTGTGGAACATCAAAGACAGATGTTCTTCGCGCCGGGGCGCCGCCGTGCCGTCCAACGCCACGACATCCTCCGGGCCGACCTGCGTGGAAAGATCGCGGACGATTTGCCCGTTGACGGAGATTCTCCCGGCCCTCACCAGATCGGCGGCGCCGCGGCGGGAGGCAAAATTGCAGGCGGCGATCGCCTTGCAGAGCCGCATGGTTTCCGGCGTTTTTTCCATATCTTCTCGGTCTTCTCCTTGATAATTTTGCGGCGGCATGCAATATTGTTGCATTGCAAACGTTAAAAGATACATCATCGGGACGTCCGTCGGGACTGCCGGAAACTTTCGGCGACATCCTTTCCGTTCCGACCGTATTTTCATTTTTTTCATTTTATAATGTAACACCTTTTTCACGGGAATCAATAAGGAAAAGCTATGGAAGACAGCGGCAAAGGTCGTCTTTATCTGGTGACCACCCCTATCGGCAACCTCGACGACATGACCTTTCGCGCGGTGGCGACGCTCAAAGAAGCGGATCTTGTGGCGGCGGAGGATACCAGACGCACCAAAATTCTGCTCGACCACTTCGGCATCCATGTGAAGCTGGCCAGCTATCACGCATTCAACGAGCATGGTAAAAGCGCCGGATTGCTCGACGAGGTGCGCCGCGGAGCGACGGTGGCGATGGTTTCCGACGCGGGCACGCCGGCGATTGCCGATCCGGGATTTTTTCTGGTGCGCGAAGCGGTTCGCGCGGGGATCGAGCCGATCGTCATTCCGGGGGTTTCCGCGGTGACGTTCAGCGCGACGGCGGCGGCGCTGCCGGTGCATGAATTCAGCTTTCTGGGCTTCGTGCCGGTCAAATCGGGGCGCAAACGCGCGTTTTTCGAAGAGATCGCCCGGTCGCCGCGAACCTGTTTCGTCTTTGAATCCCCTTACCGGGTGGCGGCGACGCTGGCGATGATCGCCGAAGTGATTGGACCGGATGCGTCCGTGGCGGTGATCCGGGAGGCGACCAAAATTCACGAGCAGGTCATCCGGGGGAGCGCCGCGGAGGTGGCGGCGGCGTTTGAGAAAGTTACGCCGAAGGGGGAATTTGTCATCGGCATCCACCCGTCCGAGGGGGCGGCGGAGGAGGAAGAACCGCAGTCGTGACACGGGACGGCACGGACAAAACGCGTGCCGCGTCTTCGGTGTTTCGGAAACGGAAAACGCAAGAAAAACGTTTTTTTCCGGGGCGGGGAGCGAGGTAGCGGGGTTGCAATTTTTATTTTGAGAGTGTATATTATATCTATATCCATATTGAATCAAAGCAAGGAATTGTGCTGTATGATGAAAAAAAGCCTGTTTCTGTTCACCGCACTGGGAATCGTGCTGGGCGGTTGCTATAACTATCCGGCTGTGCCGAAGACACTGGAGAGCACGGACTTTTTCACCCGCAAGGTTGCCCGCGACGACGACGAGTTGCGCGGGATCACCGAGCTGACGCTGGAAGCCGCACAGCATATCGCGCTCAAGAACAATCCTGATTATATCTCCGCATATCATTCGGTCAATGCCGCGAAGATGGCTTACTATCAGTCTCTGGGCGCTTATTCCCCGACGCTGTCGGCCTACTTCAATTTGAACTACACGCACAGCCGGAGATATCAGGACAGCGACGGTTTGACCCGCAAGACCAACGTCACTGCGACCACGGTCGGACTGACGGCGAGCTATCTGATTTTCGACGGATTTGCGCGCTATCTCAAGGTTAAGATTGCCGACGCGCAGTTCAATTACCAGAAGTTGATGGAGGAAGACGCCTGCCGTCTGCTGATCCGTTCCGTGGCATACGCGTACAATGAAATTCAGCTTGCCCGCGAAAAGCGCCGGATCGCCGAAGAGGACATGGACTTCCAGATGAAGAACCTCAAGGACACCGAGCTCAAACATGAACACGGCGCGGTTCCGTTGAGCGACGTGCTCAACTTCAAAATTTACGTCAACAACGCGGAAAACTCGAAGATTGTCGCCGACTATCAATACCAGACCGCGGTTTTTTCTCTGGCGCAGCTTATGGGTTACGCGGACGGCAAACTTCCTCCGGGAATCACGTTTCCCGACCGCACGCTGGATATGAATGAAATTCTGCCGTCGGTGGACACCTATCTGGACACCGCGCTCTCCAACCGTCCCGACTTGGCCGGGTATCGCGAACAGGTCAAAGTCGCGCGTTACAACAAATATAAGTCTTTCAGCGCTTATTCGCCCACGGTGAGCGGCTACGGCACGGTCGAATACGGTACGACCAACAATACTTACGGCGGGTACGGCACCGACTACTTCGGCAAGGGCCCGAACTTTGCCGTGGGTGTGGAGGCCGAATGGCTGATTTTCAATGGTTTCATCCGCTACAATCAGACCCGGGAGACGGAAGCGGTTCTGGCCGCCACGGAATATTCTCTGGTGTCGCAGTGGCTTTCGGTGGTCAATGAAGTGCGTGTGGCGCATGAGAATTACCAGCAGAGCATCCGTCAGGCGCGCTTGTACGAGAAGACTTTGGAACTGACCAGCAAGCAGCGCGATCTGGTGGAAGAGGAGTTCAACGCGGGAAGCGCGGAGATCACCCGTCTGAACGAGGCGCAGCGCGATCTGATTGACGCGCAGAGCACCTTGGCGACGGCGGTCATCAATGTCCGCAATGCCCGGGCGCAGCTGGAAGCGGCGTCGGCGTCGAATGTCGCGGGGTTTTATCACGGTCACGACAGCTTGAACGAGTCGTTCGGCTCGGAGGCCTACGACCGCGCGAAAGAGGCGCAAAAAGCCCGGGAAAAGGCGAAAGCCGAGCAGGATTCCGTCGCGTTGAAGCGCAAGAACACGGCCAATATGAACGAGAACGCGGCCACGCTCGGGACTCCGGCTTCTGTCCAGAAGAAGTGACGACGAATCCGTTCGCATAGGAGCATGGGAAGCATGGGACTTTTTTCCGGGGGAAAATCATATTCCGTAAAATTGTATGGCTCGGGGGTTTTGTCCCGTCCGGCGCTGCCGGTTCCTCTGGTGGACAAGGAAGTGCGCCTTCTGGCCTCGGAGATGCTTCGTCTGATGCGGAAATTTGACGGCATCGGCCTGGCGGCTCCGCAGGTGGGGAAGCTGTTGCGATTGATTGTGCTGGAAATTCCGGAGCCGGAGGAGTACACCTCGAAGGGCGAAGAGCTGCTGTTGCCGCGAATGCCGTTGACGCTGGTCAATCCGGTGATTGTCGGGTCGTCGCGGGAGACGGCGACGCGCGAGGAGGGGTGTTTGAGTGTGCCGGAGATTTTTGCGCCGGTGACGCGCCCGGCGGTGGTCGAGCTTTGCGCGACGACGCTGGACGGGGAAACGATCACCTGTGAATGCGGCGGACTTCTGGGGCGGTGTCTTCAGCATGAGATCGATCACTTGGACGGCAAACTTTTTGTGGACCGCCTGACGCGGGACGCGAGCAAAGAGATTGCCGGAGAGCTTTCCGCTCTGGAGCGGACGGCGATGCGCAATCATTACAATCGACGCTAGAGCAATCTGCGGGGAAGCCATGATGGACGAAAAGAAGAAGAAAATCGGGTTCTGGGAAGCGATTGTTGGCTGCTGTACCGGAACGGATATTTTTGTCCGTCTGACCGGACAAAGTTTGTTGAGGGCGTTGTGGCATTTGTTGTTGTTATCCGTGCTGCTGGGGGGGATGATGGGGGCGGCGTCGCTGCGCAAAACCGCCCCTGCGCTGGATCGGATGTCCGATCTTCTGCGGGAAAATTTCGGACGTATTGAAATGACGAAGGCGGGGTTGAGGCCGGAGCGCAACCCGGAGTCCGAGCATTTTGTGCAGGACGGAAAATTCAGCATCTGGTATTTGCCCCGGACGCCGGAGGCCAAGACGATGTATCCGCTGCCGAAGCCGGGGGAGGTGCTGACGATCTGGACGCCGAAGAAGTTCTTCTTTCTGGGGCTGAACCGGGAAGGGCGGGATTATTTGGTGCAGGCGACTTCCCCGTTCGGAATGCCGGATTCCCCGGAGATTTCCGATGAGAAGGATCTGCGCGAGGAGGTGGCCGAAAGTTTCCGAAAAAGCGCAAAAGTGCCGATGCCGGAGAAATTTCAGGGGGAAACCGTTGGCTTCGACGAATTGGCCAAAGGTGCAAAAATTGCACTCTTTCTCCTCTTCTGGGCGACATTTGGATTGACTTTTTGGATTCCGGCGTTATTATTGAGTATGATGTTTGCTCTGGTGCTGATGTTTTCGACGCGGCGCTGGGAAAGCTTTCCGTATCGGAACAAGATGGCGGTGCTGGCGATTTACGCCGGTTTTCCCGCCATGTTGGTCGGAGCGCTGGCGACGTTGCTGGAGCTTCCGTATTTAGAATATAGTTTGATATACGCCCTGGGAATGGCCGGGTTCATGCTTTTTGTCCTGGCCAGGCTGCGCAGCGAGCGTCCGGGGGAAGAGAGGTCGTAAAATGGATTCCAATGATTTTTTCCGGATTCCGGTGTGGTATCCGGTGCTGGCGGGACGGACATTTCTGACATCGTTCGTCAAACTCTCCAGCGAGGCGATTGAGGCATTGAAGAATGGCGAAGAACGCGGATTCCGGGGGTCTCCGGTGTCCGAGGCGATCAAATTGATGCGTCACCCGATGGCGTCGATCCCCGGCAATTGCTTTGTCACGGTGGATAAGTGCGCGCCGACCGACACCGAGCGGTTCGAGGCCAAGCACGGCGCGGTTTTTTCTCCGGAGAGCGCGTGGAAATTTCTGGCGAGAAGCGCCAAGGTTCGCGCCAGTGCGGAACGCGGAGAAGTGGAGTATGTCTGCATCCGTCCTTACCGGCACATGAATCGCACGCGGGAATTCCGCCTTTTCATCAAGGACGGAAAGCTTTTTGCCATGAGCCAGTATTATCTGCTGCGTCACTTCCGCCGTCTGGAGGGAGTCAAGGACAAGTTTTACGATCTGGCGCGCAACTTTGTTGGCGAGATCATCTGGATGCTGCCGGTGAAAACGCTGGTGATGGACATTTATTTCACTGCGAGCGATGAGATTCTGGTCATTGATCTGAATCCCTGGGGCCCGCCGACCAATCCGCTGCTGTTGCACACATGGGACCGGGATTGGGAGAAACCGCAAGGCATTGTGCTGATGCCGCCGCCGATGAAAATTTCCGGCGAGGTGCGGGTCTCTTTTTAGTCGCGCCGTGTCTTGCGGCGGAATCGACATTCTGCGATTGAACAATTCTCACATTGATTCAGTTGGCTTGCCAACTGGATCCATGAGACTCAAAAAAGGTTTGGAAAAGGAAGAGCGCGAGAAGGAAAGAACCTTTCCTTAAAAGGTTTTTCCATCTCGCATCCGGTATTTTCAGAACCGGCTGTTTTCCGTTTCAAAAGTTTTTTTGCAAAAAGGAGCGAATGCCTCTTGACAATATTTCTTTTATGCTATATAATATATAAAAATATAGCGATAAAGAATATTTTTAATCAAGGAGGCTCTCATGTCTGGATCGAATGTTCTTGTGACCGGGGGAACCAGGGGGATCGGCAAGGGGATTGTGCTGGAGCTGGCCAGCCGCGGATTTCACGTGGGGTTCTGCGGGCGGGGAGACGCCGGGGAGATGCGGAAATTTGCCGACGAGGTGTCGGGGCGATTCCATGTTCCCGCCAAAGGCTTTCACTGCGACGTCTCCGACGCGGCGGAACGCGAGGCGCTCATTCGCGACTTCGTCGCGGAATTCGGGACGCTTGACGTGTTGGTGAACAATGCGGGCGTGGCGCCGGATGTCCGCGCGGATCTGCTGGAAATGTCCGAAGCGAGCTTCGACCGGGTGATGGGAATTAATTTGCGAGGACCCTTTTTCCTGACGCAGCTGGCTGCGAAGGCGATGTGCAAATTCCGCGGCGACGGGGTTTTCCGGGCGATCATCAATACCGGTTCGGTGTCGGCGGTCTACGCCAGTGTCAACCGGGGGGAATATTGTCTTTCCAAGGCGGCGGTGGCGATGGCGACCAAACTTTATGCGGCCCGTTTGGCCGAGGAGGGGATCGCGGTCTACGAATTGCGTCCCGGGATTGTCAAAAGCGATATGACCGAGGTTGTCACGGCGAAATACGACAAGTTGATCGCCGACGGGCTGACTCTGCAAAAACGCTGGGGCATGCCTGAGGATATCGGCAAGGCCGTGGCCGTGCTGGCCTCCGGGATGCTGGGATATTCGACCGGGCAGGTCATCAATATCGACGGCGGACTGACGGTGGAACGCTTCTGACCGGAGAAAGACGCAAAATGAAAGAACGTCACATTCATACTTTGGTTGTCGGCAGCGGCGCCGCCGGATTGGCTTCGGCGCTGCGATTGGAAACCTTGGGCGTCGCGCCTCTGGCGGTCTACACCGAAGGACTGGCGATGGGAACAAGCATCAATGCCGGAAGCGACAAGCAAACTTACTACAAACTTGGCATGTACGGTGACGAGGCGGATTCTCCGATTTGCATGGCCCGCGATCTGGCGCGGGGGGGCGCGGTGCATGGAGACATCGCTCTGGCGGAGGCGGCGACGTCGCCGGCGGGATTTTTCTTTCTGACCGGGCTTGGCGTGCCGTTTCCCCACGATCACTACGGACAGTACGCCGGATACAAAACTGACCATGATCCGCGGCGGCGCGCGACCAGCTGCGGACCTTATACGTCGCGCGAGATGTGCCGGAAAATGATTGTTGAACTGCGGCGGCGGGAAATCGAAGTGGTCGAACACCGTGTTCTCATTCGCCTTCTTGTCGCGGAGAACCGCTGTTTCGGGGGGATTTTTGCGGATACCGACGCTCCGGCCAATTCCGAATGTTTTGAGACGGTTTATGCGGAAAACACCGTGTTTGCCGTTGGCGGTCCCGGCGGACTTTACGCCGACAGCGTCTACCCGAAGGGGCATACCGGCGCAATCGGTGTGGCGTTGGAGGCCGGAGCCAAGGCGCGCAATCTGCCGGAATCGCAATTCGGTCTTGCCTCGATCCAATTCCGCTGGAATGTTTCCGGTAGTTACATGCAGGTTCTGCCGCGTTTCGTCTCGACCGCTCCGGACGGTTCGGAGGAACGCGAATTTCTGCGGGAATCCTTCGACTCGATCGAGGAAATGTACAATCTGATCTTTCTCAAAGGCTATCAGTGGCCGTTTGCCGCCGGGCATGTGCCGGGGTCGTCGCTGATCGACATTCTCGTCCACCGGGAGACCAAGGAACGCGGACGCCGCGTTTTCCTCGACTATCGAACCGATCCGGCGGATCTGAAGATCGACGCGCTATCGGAGGAGTGCCGGGAGTACCTGACCCACAGCGGAGCACTCGGCCGGACACCGCTGGCGCGGCTGGAAAAGCTCAACGCCCCGGCCATCGAACTTTACCGCGAACACCAAATCGACCTTGCAAGCGAAATGCTTGAAATCGCCGTTTGCGCCCAGCATAACAACGGCGGACTTGCCGCGGATGCTTTCTGGCAGTCGGAGAATATCGCCGGACTCTTTCCGGTTGGGGAAGTCAATGGTTCTCACGGCGTAACCCGTCCCGGCGGAACTGCGCTCAATGCGGGACAGTGCGGCGCGCTTCGGGCGGCGGAGTGGATCGCCGCGCACAAATCGGAAAAACATGCCCCGGACAAACTTCTCTCGGCCCTTCTGGAGGAGGTTCGACCGGGAACGCAAACTTCCTGCCGTTGCGATTGGCGGCGCGACTGTGCGGCGCTTCAGGAACGCATGAGCCGGGTCGGCGGATTTCTCCGCGAACGCCATTCGATTACCGTCGCGCTGGCGGAGAATGCCGCCGCTCGCCGTTGTTACGCAATTGCGTTTCCATCCGGGCTTTCCGGGCGCGAATATGCGCAGCTCTGGCGCACCCGTTCGCTGCTCTTCGCCGAGAAAACCTATCTGGAAGCGATTCTCTTTACGATTGATTCCAAGGTCGGCTCCCGCGGCGGCGCGGCGATTCTCGATTCCAAGGGGGAGTGCATTCATCCGCGCTTGCGCTGCCGCATGGTTCCGGAAAACCCGGAATTTCGCAAACAGGTGTTGGAGACTCTTCCGCGTTCGGAAGGAGAAAGCGTCTCCTCCTGGCAGGCGGCCCGTCCGGTTCCGGTTCCCGACGGCTGGTTCGAAACGATCTGGCGCGAATACCGGGACAAGGAGATCTACCGATGAACGATCTGGAACATGTCTGCGATTTCGGGATTTTGCGGGAACTGCGCAAAAACCGGGGCATGAGCATTGCGGAACTCTCCGCCGCCAGCGGCGTGGCCGAAAGCGTCATCTCGAAACTGGAACGCAACCGCAGCAAAGCCGAATTGGACACATTGTACCGGATCGCAAAGGTTTTCGGGCTGACGTTGACCGATCTGGTTTCGCTGGCGGAGAATCGCATCAGCCATTGCGTGAACGCCACGCGTTACACTTCGGGAGATTTCACCTTCGACCGGGTGGATTACGGCAATTTGCGCTGCATGCACGCGGTGGGGCGCAAGGGCGACAAGCTCTCCCGGCGCGAAGCGCACAGTGACGACTACGAACTTTGCTGGGTGCTTCGCGGCAAACTTCATTTCCAGCTTCCCGGCGAGAGCCGCATTTTATCCTCCGGCATGTCCATTCAATTCGACGCGCTTCTGGAACACACCTATGAGGCGCTTGAAGCATGCGAACTGGTCATCATTCACCTGCGTAAAGAAAAGAGGTTCTGAGATGAGCGAATATTTCAAAGTCACCTCCTGCAAAACACTCGACGCCTTTCGCGGCGAACTAGAGAAAGCGAAAATCGACATCGGTCTGGCCGAAGGCACGCAGCATCTGGCGTCGCCGATTCAATGCGCCGGGCACCGTTTTGCCAACCGCTGGGCCATTCTTCCGATGGAGGGGTGGGACTGCATGGCCGACGGGACTCCCGGGGAATTTACCCGCCGCCGCTGGCTGCATTTTGCGCAAAGCGGAGCGAAACTGCTCTTCGGGACCGAGGCGGCCGCGGTCATTCATTCGGGGCGGAGCAATCCGCGCCAGCTGATGATTGCCGATCACACGATGCCGGCGCTGCGGGAATTGGTCACGCAGATGCGTGCGACGCACCGCAATCAATTCGGTTCCGATTCGGGGGAGCTGGTCATCGGGCTCCAGCTGACCCATTCGGGGCGCTTCTCGCATCCGAATGAGGCGATGAAACTGGAACCGAAAACTGCCTACGCGCATGTGCTTTTGGACGAAAAATTCCACTGCTCCCCCGCGGATGTGGTTTCCGATGGCGAACTCGACGACATTGTCGAACACTTCATCCACGCGGCGGAACTTGCGCAGGAAGCGGGATTCGATTTTGTGGACATCAAGCATGCCCACGGGTATCTCGGGCACGAGTTGCTGACCTCTTACGACCGCAGCGGCCGCTACGGCGGCAGCTTTGAAAACCGCACGCGCTTCTTCACGTCGATCGCCGACGGCATCAAGGCAAACTCTCCCGGGCTCGGGATCGCGTCGCGCGTGAGCCTTTTCGATATTTTTCCCTTCGTCAAGGGGGCGGACGGCACGGGCATTCCCATGCACTGGCCCGCGGGAAAACCATATCCTTACGCCTTCGGCGGGGACGGCACCGGCAAGGGGATGGATCCCGATCTCAAGGAGACGGTGCAGCTCATTGAACTCATGCGCAAACACGGGGCCGAGCTGATCTGCGCGACCATCGGAAGTCCTTATTACAATGTGCACATGCAGCGTCCGGCGTACTACCCTGTTTCCGACGGGTATCAGATGCCGGAGCATCCGCTCTACAATGTTTCCCGGCATTTGGCCGCCGCGCGGCGGATCAAAGAGCTGTGCCCCGGCGTGCGGCTGATCGCCTCCGGGCTGACTTGCCTTCAGGAATATTTGCCGAATGCCGCGGAATACGCCATTGCCCATGGAATTGCGGACTTTGCCGGAATCGGACGCATGGTGCTCTCCTATCCGGAATTTTGCGCCGATGTGCTGGCGGGAAAAACGTTGAATCGCTGCCGCATCTGCCGCACCTTCGGCGATTGCACGAATGCGCCCCGCGCGGGCATGATTTCCGGGTGCTATCCGCTGGATCCCTTTTACAAGGAAAAACCCGAGGCCGTTCGCCTGCGCGAATGCAAAAAAGCGCTCCGTTAAGCATCGCATTTCATGCCATGCGTCCGGCAGAGTGCGCGGACAAAAAAACACCGTGTTTCTTTACAGGAACACGGTGTTTTTCTTTCTCGTGGATAAATCGGATCAGATGCCCTGATCGATCATCGCGTCGGCAACCTTGCGGAATCCGGCGATGTTCGCGCCGAGTACGTAGTTGTCCGGCTCGCCGAACTCTTCGGCCGCGGCTTTCGCGGTGTTGTGAATGCTGACCATAATTCCGTGCAGCTTGGCGTCCACCTCTTCGGCGGTCCAGCTCAAACGCATGGCGTTCTGGCTCATTTCCAGTCCGCTGGTCGCCACGCCGCCGGCATTGGAGGCCTTGCCGGGCGAGAAGAGGACGTGATTGCTCTGCAGGCAGCTGGTCGCTTCCAGCGTCGTGGGCATGTTGGCGCCTTCGCAGACGCAGACGCATCCGCCGGCGATCAAAGCCTTGGCATCGTCGATGTCAAGTTCATTCTGCGTTGCGCAGGGCATGGCGATCTCGGTTTTGAGCTGCTTCCACGGACGCTCGCTGGCGACATACTTGGTGGACTTGTCGGTGGCGGCGTATTCGCTCAGACGGCCGCGACGGACGTTCTTGAGCTCCATAATCGCTTCGAGCTGGTCCAAGGTCATGCCCTGTTCGACGAGGATTGTGCCGGAGGAATCCGAAAGACTCATGACTTTCGCGCCGAGCAGAATTGCCTTCTTGGCGGCGTATTGCGCGACGTTTCCAGAGCCGGAGATCAGCACGCGGCGACCGGCGAAATCCATCTTGCGGGTTGCGAGCATCTCGCTGGCGAAGTAGACCGCGCCGTAGCCGGTGGCTTCCGGACGAACGAGACTGCCGCCCCAGTTGAGTTTTTTGCCGGTGAGCACGCTGTCGTAGCTGTTGACAATGCGGCGGTACTGGCCGAAGAGGTATCCGATTTCACGGCCGCCGACGCCGATGTCGCCGGCGGGGACGTCGGTGTTCGGTCCGATGTGGCGATAGAGTTCCCGCATGAAGCTCTGGCAGAAGCTCATCACTTCCGCGTCGGTCTTGCCTTTGGGATCGAAGTTGCTGCCGCCTTTGCCGCCGCCCATCGGGAGGGTGGTCAGACTGTTCTTGAAGATCTGCTCGAAGCCCAGAAACTTCAGAATGCTCATGTTCACGGAGGGGTGGAACCGCAGTCCGCCCTTGTACGGTCCGATTGCACTGTTGAACTGAATGCGGTATCCGTAATTCACCTGAATTTCGCCTTTGGCGTCGACCCAGGGAACCTGGAAGGTGATTGCGCGCTCCGGAATGGAGATCCGCTCGAGAATTTTATTCTTCTCATACTTGTTTTCACGATCGAGCAGTTTGCCCAGCGTTCCGAAAACCTCGGTCACGCTCTGGAGAAACTCCTTCTCGTTGCTGTGCTGTTTGGTCAGATTCTCCAACACCCGGCTTGCATAAACATTCATTCTTCGTCCCTTTCCTTTGTTTGCCTTAAAAGGTTCTTTTTTACAGGTTGTGTCAATCAATAAGCAAATAACGTGCCAAAAAATGTAAAAACATCTCTATCCTTTGGCTCGCAGGATAATATAGCTTTTCAACGGAAAGTTTCAATTTCACAAAAGATACATTTTTGTCATTTTTAAGGAAAAAGCTACACTTTTGTTGTTTTTTCTGGAAAAAACATGAAAAAATGGTTTCCCCGCTTGCAACTTCGTTTGTTTCGGATAAGATACGTCGCGCCGAATGGAGGAAAAAGCGCGCTGCCGGGAAAAATTTTTCGGGAAGTGGAAGGTTCATCGGCGGGACTTTTGCCGTGCCGTCAAGTCAGAGAGAGGAACAAGGATGTCCGCAGAACAGGAAATTCCCATCACCGCGCTCGACCCGTGGCAGCACACCTGCTACGCCACGGCAAAGGCGGCCACCATGCTGCTCACCGGCCTGACCGGATTCGTCCTGTGGAAATTCCTTCACCACCCGTCCGGCGACTTCGTCTTCGTGATGGGACCGGCCCTCTCCTCGATCTCCGCCTTCGATGAACGCAATTTTCTCGCGCGCGTCCGAGTGCTCTTCACCGGAACATTTCTGATTGGCGTTCTGCAATTTCTGCTTTCGGTCTTCTGGCCTACGCAGGTTCCACTTATGCTGGTCATGTTCTGCGCCGTTTTTCTGGTCGCCTCGCAGCTGCGCCATCCCGTGCTCGCCACGGCGATTCTGACCGCAAGTTATCTGACGTTTTCGGGTTCTCACTCCTATTTGGAAGGATTCAACCGCTTCTGCGCCCTGCAATGCGCGGGCTTCGCCGGAATCTGGGTTATCGCCATTCAGCCCTGGATGCTGCCGCACCGGTGCTGTTATCCGCCCAGACCGGAACCGATCAGCACGGGAAATGCGTTGCGGATGGCGGCCGTCACCACAGTGGGACTCTTCTGCGCGCGCGTGCTTCGCTGGCCGGAGTCCCATTGGATGATCTCGACGGCGAACTTTTGCTACATGGGCGGCGCGATGGGGCGGATCGCCTATCACAAGGCGGCCACGCGTTTCCTGCTGGCCGCGCCGGGATTTGTCATCGGAATGCTGCTGGTCGCCAATATCGGATTTTTCAATTACCAGATGACCTATCTTTTCATTCTTTTCGGGTTTCTGGCATACTTTATCCAATTCCGCTACAATCACTACGGATGGTCGTCATTCTGTTTTTTCATCTTCTTTGCGGGAATCAGCAATTTCCTGGCGGCCACGGAGTATTCCGGGTACAATTTGATTTTTTCGAGCGCGATCGCGTGTATGATCGGGGGACTTCTGGTGTTGGTTTCGGAATTTTCCTTCGACCGGTAGCACGAGGGCGGAAAATTTGCTACTCCTCGGAAGGCTCGTTTTTGCTTCCCGGGGAGAGCAGCAGCCCCAGTTCAAAGAGCAGCCATGCGGGAAGAAAGAGCATGATCTGGCTGACAATATCCGGCGGAGTCAAGATTGCCGCGATGACCAGCAAAATCACCACCACATAAGGGCGCTTATCGGCCAGAACCTCTTTGCGCACCACACCGAACCGGGTCAGCAGCATTACTGCAATCGGCATCTGAAACATCAGCCCGAACGCCAGCGCCAACTCCCCCGCCAGCTCGAAAAACGACGACAATCCCAGAAGCGGAGTCATCTTCTGCGTTGCGAAATTCATCGCGAACCGGATCACAAACGGCATAATTCCGACCACTGCAAAGGCCGCGCCGGAAAAGAAGAGGATGGTTGCAAAGAAGAGATAGAACCGCGCAGCTCTGCGTTCCCGGTCGTACAGCGCCGGCAGGATAAATCCCCAAACCCGGCTGAGCACCCCCGGAAACCCCAGTACCAGCGCAAGCACCAGCGTGACTTTCAGCCGCACCGTGAAGGCTTCCATCGGAGAGAAAAAGTGCAGCTGCATCTCCTCCCCGCCCGGCGCACGCAAACACCACCCGATGAGGAAATCCATCACTTTGGTCGAGAGCAGCCACCCGGGCACCAGCATGAGCGCAGGGAAGATGAGCGCTCCGAGCAATGCCTTGCGAAGCGCATCCAAATGTGTGACGAAACTCTCTTCCTCCATGCCGACTTCGATGCCTTTTGCCCCCCTTCTTGCGAGCGGGGAAAAAAGGTCAGCCTTTCTTTTCCTGCGGCTTGTCGTCCTTGGCCGGTGCGGAATCGACCTTGTCCGTCGCGGCATCTTCCGCTTCGGCACGGCGCTCGGAGGAGTTCACCAGATCATCGGTCTCCTTCTCGAGCTGATTCTTGGCCTTTTTGAATTCATAGGAGGCCCGTCCGAGCGAACGGGCCAGCTCCGGAATCCGTTTTGCGCCGAAGAGCACCAGCACAACCAGCGCGATCACCACAATTTCCTGCCAGCCGATCATATTCGTACCCTCCGTCGCTTTTTCGCTGGAAAATCCTGTCAAATACTGAAGTTGAAGAGCGGGAAGAAGGGCAGAAAACCATCCTTCATCACATTAATCAGACCGAACTGAAAGCCGCCGCCGCGGGAAACGTTGACCACGCCGATCTGCAGTCCGGTGGCATCTTCGACCTGACCGTAGAAGTTGCACTGAACGCCGCGCAGCGTCCCGCGGTTGATCGCCACCGGCGAGGCCTGAAATCCGGTCACGTCCTTCGAAAGACAGAAGGCCAGTCCCGCCTGAAGGCCCTGCACATTGCCGGCCAGATTGACCGTCCCGCACTGTGCGCCGTTGAGGTCGCCGCTTTGGACGTATCCCGCGCTGGCCTGCAGACCGTTGAACTGTTTTCCGAGATTCAGACAGGTGATCCAGGACGACTGGATCCCGTCAAATTCCAGCGCCTTGCAGACGATCCACGAAACCTGAATGCCGCGCACGTTGTCGGTTCCGGAATAGAACCAGGAGCCTTCCAGCCCCCAGACCCGTCCATGACCGCAGGTGACCGGCCAGCCGGATTTGAATCCGTAGACGTTGGACGTCCACATTGCTTCGGGGACACCCGGGAAAAAGCAGATCTGAATAGGCGTCCAGCTTTCCGAAGAAGCGCCCTGCCGTTCCGCGAGCGCTTCGCATTTGGCCTGTTCTTTGGCGTCGCACTTTTTCCCCTGTGCGGGAGTAACTTCGCCGAGCACCGCCGCCGGAAGCATCAGTCCGGCGGAAAGAAGCATCATTGCAATCCAAGTTTTCATTTTACCGTTTCCTTTGCTTGCGTTTCACTGCAAAACTTGAAATTGACCAGCGGCATCCACGGGACGCTGCTGTTTTCAATGTGGTTGAGCAATCCGATCTGGAAGGCCGAGTCCTTGGCGCTGTTGAAGAGCCCGAGCTGCAATCCTGCGACTTTGCCGGCAAAGTTGAGCAGCGCCAGCTGAAGTCCCGCGACGGCCTTGCCGCCGGTGGCGATCAGACTGCATTTAACTCCGGCGACCTTCTCGCAGCCGCCCCAGAAGAGGGCGCCTTCCAATCCATAGACTGGAGCGGTGTTGTAAGACATCGGCACCCCGGCCTTGATCCCGCAGATCGTAATGTTCTTGTCTTCCGGAAACGTCTCGGTCACGCCGAGTGAGAAAAAGTCCCAGTTTTCAGCAAATGCGCTGCAGGTTCCAAGCAGGAAACACAACAGCACAACCCGGAATCGCTTCATTTTCAGCCTCCCGTTGTTTTTTTTACCGCCAAAGAACGCGATGAATCTATCGATGAGCTTACAATAGTCTTCCATGATTGTTTTTTCAATCGAAGATTGCCCCGGAACTGCACATTTTTTTAAGGAAGTGTCGGAAAAAAATCGGAAAAAAACTTGACAGAAGGAGAGAATCCCGGTATATTAGATATAATAATATCTATAATTTTATATCCGTATTGACTTTTTCATTCCGCGAGAGTATTGTAGGAACAAACCGGAAAAACCCGGCGGCGCGGCTTTCCGCCCGGAAAATCTCTGCTTCGGCACGGCAGAAAAGGGATCGTTCCAAAGGCGGCCGCCGATGCCGGGGGCGGGCGCAGAAAGTCAATCGGAACTGCCAAGAGGAGTCTTTGTTCGTTATGAGCGACAAACCGAAAATCAAGATCTGCGTCGGAAGTTCCTGCTTTGCAAGGGGCAACGACGCCAACGTCAACACCGTCGAAAAATTTCTCGCCGAACACCATCTCGAGGACGGCGTCGATCTGGAGCTGGAAGGCTGCCTTTGCCTTGCCGAATGCTCCGAAGGCCCCAACGTGGTCATCAACGGCGTCACTTATCACCGGGTCGTCGACGGCCTGATGCTCGATCTGCTGAAAAAAACATTCCCGCAGGCATAAGACAACACGGAGAGCAAAATCAATCATGGACAACCATTTCCCGGTCTACACCACGCCCAATGAATGTCAGGACTGCTACAAATGCGTGCGCCACTGCGATTGCAAAGCCATTCAGATCGTCAACGCGCGCGCGGCGGTCATCCCCGAACTCTGCGTGAGCTGCGGCGAATGCGTCCGGGTCTGCCCCGCCCATGCCAAAAAAATCCGTTCCGATCTCAGCCGCGTCAAATTCCTCCTTGCCAGCGGCGAGAAAATCTATGTCTCTCTCGCTCCGAGTTTTGTCGGATTCTTCCGGAATGTCTCCTGCCGGCAGCTGGCGGCCGCGCTGATGAAACTGGGCTTTGCCGGGGTCGGAGAAACCGCCGTCGGCGCGCAGCTGGTCAGCGCCAAATGCGCGGAATTTCTCGCGGAGGCCCCCGCCGGAATCTATGTCTCCAGCGCCTGCCCCGCGACGGTGGACTTCATCACCAAATATCACAGCGAATGGGTTCCGTCGATTGTCCCCGTGCGTTCCCCGGTGATCGCCCACGCGCGTTTTCTCAAACACGAAATCCCGAACGCGGACAAAGTCGTATTCATCGGCCCCTGCGCCGCCAAAAAGAACGAGGCGGACCGTTCCGCCTCCGATCTGGCGCTCGCATTGACCTTTCCGGTGATCGCCGACTGGTTCGAAGCGGAAAATATCGATCCTGCCTCCTGCGGCGAGGCCGATCTGGTCCCTTGCGCGGCCGAAGAGGGACGCAGTTATTCGCTGGAAGGCGGCATGAACGACACCATCCGGCGCCCCGGCGACAACGTGCGGTACATCGCCGTCTCCGGGCTGGCCGACCTGCGCAGAGTTTTGGAAAAATTCGACCGCACGGCAGTCTCCGCCTCCGGGCAGAAACTCTTCATCGAAGCGCTTGCCTGCCCCGGCGGATGCGTCAACGGACCGGCCATGCCCGCCGGGTCCGCCGGCGCGGAAACCGCATGGGAGACCTTCCGGATTTCCAGCGACCGCAGCAGCGCCGGACGCCCCGTGCCCGTGAATATCTCCGGCAGTTACTTTGCCTCTCCGCCCGCGACCAAGGAGCCGAGCGAGAAGGAGATCCGTTCCGCGCTGGCTTCCGTGGGAAAATTCGGCCGCGCCGACGAGCTCAACTGCGGCGGCTGCGGGTACAACACCTGCCGCGAATTCGCCCGCGCCATGCTGTCGGGCAAGGCGGAAAGCGCAATGTGCCTTTCTTATCTGCGCAAGATTTCGCAGAAGACCAGCACCGCGCTCATCCGTTACATTCCCGCCGGAGTGGTCATTGCCGACGAAAAACTTCAGGTTATCGAATGCAACCGGCATTTTGCGGAACTCTGCGGCGGTGAGACGTTGGAAGCGTTCAACACCACCGGCTCCCTTACCGGCGGCTTTTTGGAGACCATGATTGATTTTACCGACCTCTTCGAAGAGGTTCTTGCCAAGGGCGGAGAACTCGAACGCTTTAATCAGGTTCACGGGAAAAACATCTACAATATCAGCGTCTTCGGCATCACTCCGGGACGCACCGCCGGAGCGGTCATTCAGGATGTGACCCGCAGCGAAGTCCGCCGCGAACAGATCGCGGAAAAGGCGCGCGAGGTCATTCGGGAAAACGTCCTGACCGTCCAGAAGATCGCGCGCGACCTCGGCGAACACATGGCCAAAACGGAAATTCTGCTCGATGAAGTCGCCGGCAGTTATTCGGGGAGCGACGAAAATGCCCGGTGACACTCCTTTTGTGGAATTGGAATACTGCCAGCTCACCCATGACGGGGAATGCGCCTGCGGCGACGATTTTCAATGGGCGCTGGCGGACGGCGGCAACCGCCACATTGCGGTTCTCTCCGACGGACTGGGCAGCGGCATCAAGGCGCATTTGCTGGCCAACATGACCACCACCATGGCGCTGGAATTCATGAAGTCGAACAAGCCGATCCTCCGTTCCGCGGAGATCATCATGGATTCGCTGCCCGTCTGCGAGGTGCGCAAGATCAGCTACGCCACCTTCACCATCGTCGACATGCTTTCGGCCACCGGCCGCGCGCGGGTGATCGAGATGGGCAATCCCTCCTACATCCAGCTGCGCGGAGAAATGGAAATCCCCTCTTTTTCCAGACGGGAACTGGTCTCCGAACGCTGGCCGGACCGCAAGATGGATATTTCGGAACTGCAGATGCTCACCGGCGACCGGTTGATCTTCTGTTCCGACGGCGTCACACAGGCGGGATTGGGAACCGGCGTTTATAAATTCGGCTGGCGCCGCAGCGGATGCCTCGCGTTCGCACGCGAGTTGATCGCAAGGGAACCGGCAATCTCGGCCAAAGACCTTTCACGGGCGATCGCCTTCAATGCCATGTCGCTCAACAAAGAGCATAAATGCGTGGACGACATCAGCTGCGTGGTGCTCTATTTCCGCAAACCCAGAGTGCTGCGCATTCTCACCGGACCGCCGTTCCACAAAGAGGACGACTCCGCCTTCGCCGCGCTGGCCGCCGACGGCGCCGACCGCGTCATCATTTGTGGCGGCACCACCGCCAACATCATCACCCGGGAGCTGCATACCCGCGTCGAACTCGACCTCAAGATGGTCAAGGTTTCCGGCTCCCTGCCGCCGCCGGGAAAGATGGCCAATGTCGGATTGGTCACCGAGGGAATTCTGACCCTCACGCGGGTGACCACCGATCTGGAAAGACACAACTGGGACGATTCTCCGGTCGCCGCGCGGGAGATCCTTGCGGCAATCGAAGAGAGCGATGTGATCGAGCTGGTGGTCGGCACCAAGGTCAACGAGGCGCATCAGGACCCCAAGCTGCCCATTGATCTGGAGATCCGGCGCAATATCATCCGCCGCCTTCAGACGGTGCTGGAAAACGATTATCGCAAAAAAGTAACGCTGACTTATTTCTGAAATATGAGAAAGGATTCCGCAAACATGCAAGACAAAATCAAATTGGAAATCTGTTGCGGCACCACCTGCTACATGCTTGGCGCCGCGGAGCTTATGACCATCGAGGATACGCTTCCGGACGCATGGAAGGATCGCGTGGACGTTTTTGCCATTCCCTGCATGGATTTGTGTACGCGTGAAGACATCGGGCGCGCCCCGTTCGTGCGCATTGACGGAGAGGTCATGGGCAACGCCACGCTGGAAACCGTGCATCGGGCGTTGTCCAAACTCCTCCCGATCGAACCCGAGGAGGTCTAAATGAGTAATGGTGCCGAACGTCTCCGTCGGGAATTGATGATCCGGTTTGTCCGGGAATTTAAGAACGGCACGCTGGAAAAAAACATCGACCGGATTCCGTTCGCCATCCGGCCCGCGCAATCCGCCTCCTCGCGCTGCTGCATTTATCATGATCGCGCCGTCCTCAAATACCGGCTGATGACCATGCTTGGGTTTGATTGCGGCGACGACGGCTGCGAGGAGCGTCCGCTCTCCGGCTATCTTGAAGAAGCCCAGAGCTCCGATTTGCGTCCGTCGCAGCCGCTGACGGTTTCCGCCGCGGGATGCGACGGATGCCCCGAGAGCCGGATCAATGTGACGACCAACTGCCGCGGCTGTTTCGCGCGTCCCTGCGTTTTTTCCTGTCCGAAGCAGGCGATTTCGGTGGAGGACCACCACGCGAAGGTCGACTATTCCAAATGCATCAAGTGCGGCAAATGCCTGCAGGTGTGCCCTTTCAATGCGATCATCAAGACCAAGGTTCCCTGCGAGGACGCCTGTCCGGTCGGCGCGATCCGCAAAGACGGCACCGGGCATGCCTCGATTGATTTCGACAAGTGCATTTACTGCGGCAAATGTTTTGCAAAATGTCCGTTCGGCGCGGTGATGGAGCGTTCGGAATTGTACCGGGTCATGCGCCACATTCGCGACGGCAGGAAGGTTGTCGCGCTGGTCGCGCCGTCGGCGCAGTTCCAATTCCCCGGCGGAATCGGAAAACTTTTCAGCGCCATTGCCGCAGTCGGGTTTGCGGATGTGATCGAAGTGGCGCTCGGCGCGGAGCTGACGACGGAAAACGAAGCCAAGGAATTTGTCGAACGCTTGCGCAAAGGCGAGAAACTGATGACCACCAGCTGCTGTACCGCCTATGTTGAACTGGTGCGCAAACATGCGCAGGAGTTGCAGTCCTGCGTCTCCTCCACGCCGAGCCCCATGCGTTATGCCGGGATGCTCGCGCGGGACAAGCACCCGGATGCGCTGACGGTTTTCATCGGACCGTGCATCGCCAAACGCTTTGAGGCCTTTCAGTCGGAAAATATCGACATGGCAATGTCTTTCGAAGAACTCGGCTCGCTGCTGGCCGGCTGGGGCGTCGACATCATGTCCCAACCGGAATGGCCCATGCCGCGTCCGGCAATCGCCACCGCGCGCAACTTTGCCAAAAGCTGCGGCGTGACCGACGCGGTTCTCACCGAGCTGCTCGGAGAAAACAGCGATCTCAAGCTCGATTCCAAGTTCATCAACGGCATCGATGCGAAGACCGCTCTGCAACTCAAACTCTATGCCAAGGGCAAACTGCCCGGAAATTTCCTCGAAGTCATGAGTTGTCCCGGCGGCTGCGTCGGAGGGCCCTGCTCTCTGGTGCGCTGACAATTCCGACGGGAGAGAGGGGGACGAAAACCAATCCTTCCGCACACAAAAAAAGGAAGCGGTGCGATTCCTCGCCCGCTTCCTTTTTTTGTGCCCGCTCCTTCCAGTGCATCCATCGTGCGCTTGGAAGGAACGCCGTTTCGAGAGATTGCGGATTCTTTATGCCTTGACCGCCGACGCGCCCACGGTCACAGTGTTGACCGCAAGATCGTGCCGCTCTTCCGGCGCAACCGGAGCATAGCTCAACTTCGACGCCAGCACCTCCGCGGCGATGTAATCGTGAAACTCCTCCGCCGCCTGACGCGACGCTTCATCGGGAAATTCGAGGACGACTTCAATCCGGTCGGCCACCTCGAAGGCAAGTTCCTTGCGAAGATTCTGAAGCCGGCTGACCAGCTCCCGCGCGAACCCTTCCCGCTCCAGCTCCACGGTCAGACGCGTGTCCAGCGCGATCGTCACCCCGTCTTCACTGGCGACGGTCATGCCTTCCCGCTCGTCGCGCTGGATCGCCAGATCCTCCGCGCCGATCTCAAACTCACTTCCGTCGCTGAACTGCACCTTCCGCCGTCCGCCGCGCACCAATGCGGCAAGATCGGCGCTGGCGAGTTGTTCGATCTGCGCGGCGGCCTCCTTCATCTTCGGCCCGAGCTTCTTGCCCAGCACCTTGAAGTTCGCTTTCGCGCGATAGCTCACCAGCGAGGCCTCGTCGGCGGTGAATTCCACCGCTTTGACGTTCAGCTCTTCGGCAATGATGCTCTCCGTCCCGCGCAGCAGCTCCAGATCTGCGGCATTCGCCGCGACGACCACCGCGCGTCCAAGCGGCTGCCGGACTTTGAGATTGCCCTGCGTCCGCAGAAACCTTCCCAGCTTCACCGTGCGCATGGCAAGATCCATCTGCCGCTCCAAACGCTCGTCGCGGCACTGTTCGGGGGTCGGATAGTCGCACAGATGCACCGACTCCGGCATGGAATCCATCCGAAGATTGCGGTAGATCGCCTCGGTCGTGAACGGAATGAACGGCGCGGCCGTTTTCGCAAAGGTCAGCAGCACATAATAGAGCGTCGCGTAGGCCTCGGCCTTGTCCGCGTCGTTGGAACTCTTCCAGAACCGCCGGCGGCTGCGCCGGATGTACCAGTTGGTCAGATCGTCGACAAAACGCGTGAAGCGGTTCGCGGCCTTCTGAAGGTTGTAGTGATCCATCTCCGTGGAGATCTCCTCGACCATCTGCGAAAGCGAACTGAGAATCCAGCGGTCGAGCACGTTGTCCAGCTTCTCCGGCATCCGGTCGGAAGTCGGACGGAAGTTGTCCAGCCGCGCATAGGTTACGAAGAAACTGTACGCATTCCACATCGGGATCATCACTGCGCGCAGGACTTCGCGCACGCCGTCCTCCGAAAACTTGAGGTCCTCGGCGCGTACGACGGGACTGCCCAGCATGAAGAGCCGCAGCGCATCTGCGCCGTAGCGGTTGACCACTTCCATCGGGTCGGGGTAATTGCGTTTGCGTTTGGACATCTTCTGGCCGTTTTCCGCCAGAATGATTCCATTAACAATCACGTTCTTGAAGGGCGGACGGTCGAAGAGCGCGGCAGCCAGCACCACAAGGGTGTAGAACCACCCGCGTGTCTGATCCAGCCCCTCGGCGATGAAGTCCGCCGGGAAATGGCTTTCGAAATACGCTTTGTTCTCGAACGGATAATGATTCTGCGCATAGGGCATGGAACCGGATTCAAACCAGCAGTCCAGTACTTCGGGAATGCGTTTGAGCGCGGATTTTCCCGTCGGCGAAGGAATCTGGAGATCGTCGACAAAGTGTTTATGCAGGTCGTTCACCTTTTGCCCGGTGAGTTTTTCCAGCTCGGCCACCGAGCCGACACAGATGGTCTCGCCTTCCTCGTTGCGCCAGATCGGCAGGGGCGTGCCCCAGTAACGGTTGCGGCTGATCGCCCAGTCGCGCGCATTTTCGAGCCACTTGCCGAAGCGTCCGTCGCGGATGTGCGCGGGAACCCAGCTGGTTTGCGCGTTGGCGTGCAGCATCTTGTCCTTGATCCGGCCGATGTCGACAAACCATGTCGAAACCGCACGGTAAATCAACGGGCCGTCGTCGCGCCAGCAATGCGGATAGCTGTGCTTGATGGTTCCGCGATGCACGAGTTTGCCCTCGGCCTTGAGCCGGGCGATGACTTCGTTGTCGCACTCCTTGACATAGCGCCCCTGAAATTCCGGCACTTCGGCGGTGAATTTGCACTCCTCGTCGATCGGGCAAACCACCGGCAGTTTGTATTTGGCCGCCGCCGCCGCGTCGTCTTCGCCGAATCCGGGGGCGATATGGACAATGCCCGTGCCGTCCTCGGTGCTGACATAGTCGGCGAGAATGACTTGAAACGCGCCGTCGGAAGCCAGATCCTTAAAATTGCCGAAGAGCGGCTGATAGCGTTGATGTTCCAGCTCGACGCCCTTGCCGCGCCAGACGATTTCGGGGGCCTCCTTGTAGTAGGCGCCGAGGCGGTTTTCCGCCATGATGTAGAACTTGCCGTTGTCGGCGACCTTCACATAGTCGATCGCGGGGCCGACCGCCAGAGCGAGGTTGGAGAAGAGCGTCCATGGCGTCGTCGTCCAGGCCAGAAAACTGGTGTTCTCGTCGGTTTCGCTGCGGAACGCGATGGTGATGGCCGGATCGACCACGTCGGCATAGCCCTGATTGGCCTCGAAGTTGGACAGCGGCGTGGCGCAATGCGGACAGTACGGCAGGATTTTGTTGCCTTCGTAAATGAGCTGCTTGTCCCAGAGGTTCTTGAAGACCCACCAGATCGACTCCATGTAGTTGAGGTCCATCGTCCGGTAGCCGCCCTTGAAATCGACCCAGCGGCCCATCCGGCTTACCACTGATTCCCATTCGGAGGTGTAGCGCAGCACGATTGACCGGCACTGTTCGTTGAATTTGTCGATGCCGTAGGCCTCGATGTCGCGTTTACTGGAGAGCTGGAGCTGCTTTTCCATTTCGTGTTCGACCGGGAGTCCGTGGCAGTCCCAGCCGAAGGTCGGGCGCACCAGATAGCCCTTCATGCTCTGATAGCGGGGGACGGCGTCCTTGATGGTGCCGGCCAGCAGGTGGCCGTAATGGGGCAGCCCGGTGGCGAAGGGCGGTCCGTCGTAAAAAACAAATTCGTTGCGGCCTTCCCGCTGCTGCTTCGACCGGAAGAAAGTATCGTTCTCCCGCCAGAATTTCTGGATCGATTCCTCCATCTTGGGAAAATCGACCTGACTGCTTACTTCCTCAAACATGCAACTGCCTCCCAATGAATTTTTTCCCGGTAACATTGTCATAGAAAATAATATACTTCCCCCCAAGCGCTTTTTCGAGTCCGCGCCCGGATATTTTTGGCTCTTTTCCGGGAAAAAAGCCGGGAAAATTAAAAAATAGACTTGCCCCTTTCCGAAAATGATGCTAATTTTGCAGATACGGCCGGACATTTTTCTTTTTCTCGAAGCGAGGCCGTGAAGTCTAAGGAGTTGTCCAAATGAAAGCAATTTTTTCCATTGTCACGTTCTTTATGCTCTCTGCGATTCTGCCGCTTCAGGCCGGATGGCTGCCGCAGTCCCGCTCGACGATCCTCGGCGGGAACCCCGCGAAACTCAAACCGTCCGCACATCCCGGGAGACCCAATTCGGTTTTCGCCAGAGAAGACCGCGGTGGAGCGATCGCCATGCTTTTCAACGGCAAAGGCGCCGCGATTGTCTCGGAGATTCAGCCGGAAAAAGGCAAAATGGTGAGTTTTCAGCTCCGTGATCTCTCCCGCGGCCCGAAATTTCAGGGCAATCCGGTTGTCCGTTTCGAGTTTCGCGACAAGGCCGGACGCGGATACGATCTCGAATTTTCCGCCAACAATCTTCAGCTTGTCCGCAGCTTTGACAAACGCAAAAACCTCGGCGGCCTGCGCCGGAATTTGCGTTTCCCGATCGAATTCGGCCTTGGCGTAACCGACAAGGGACTGCTGGTGATCGTCGCCAACGGCAAAAAGATTTATAAGGAGCAGTTTCCGGAAGAATCCGGATTCGTCCCGGCGAAACTGCGGTTGGAATTGTCCACTCCCGCGCCGGCTTCCACCGGGCGGCTGGAACTGGGG
>JAQUYX010000144.1 GCA_028691615.1 Victivallaceae bacterium | reverse complement strand
AGACAAAAACATCCAACGAATTCAGGTAGGAATAGACCGGACTGAAGTCGTCCAGCCAACGCTCCGTACATGGAAACTCATTGAAATCCTCCCGATAGGCGATCGACGCGGTCCCGATCTGGCGGATCTTATTGACGCAGCTGATCTCGCGGGCCTTGGCCCGTGCGTTGCCCAACGCCGGCAGGAGCATTCCCGCCAGCATGGCGATGATTGAGACCGTCACCAACAATTCAATCAACGTGAATGCCGATTGCGTGCAACTGGCATGTTTCTGGTCTCCACTGCGTGATTTCATAACAAATCCTCCAAAAACTGATTTCCATTCCAGCACAGGAACGGTTGTTCGTCGGCTCATCACCGACCGATCTTCAACTCTATACTACACCCTCTAACTCTATACTACACCCTCTGGAATCATTTTTCAACCCCTTCCAAAAAATTTTTTTCAACTTATCAAGTTTCGAAGGTGATTTTATCTCCTTTTTTATCGCATTTTTTTCACAAAAACAACGATCAATCACCTTTTTCCATCCTAAATCACCCTCCCCCGTTGATTACAAAAAGGGACAGTCCGGCCACCCGTCCCATCAATCGGGCAAAGCGGATTCAGCGATGATGATATTTCCGGCCGTGCGCGATGGAGACCGCGCGAAACAACTGTTCCAAAAGAAGAACCCGCGCCAACTCATGCGTGAAAGTCAGGGGCGAGAGGGAAAACAACAGATCCGCGCGCTGCTTGACCGAATCCGCAAGGCCGAAGGGGCCGCCGATCACAAAAATCAGCCGCTGAGCAATCCCCGAGAGTTTCCCGGAAAACTCCTCCGAAGTATATGTGTGCCCCTCTTCCGCCAGCACAACGACATATCCTTTTTCGCGGTTCAGAATCCGGCAGATCGCCTCGCCCTCGCGCTCCGCGTCGGAATCCGCGATTTCCACAACCTCCGCCGCACCGAAAGGACGCAGCCACTTCAGATACTCCTCGCAGCGCTCCCGGCAAAAACGATCCTTGAGCGAACCTACCGCAATGACTCTGACGGCGAATGCCATATTCCTCTCCCCCCATCGCCGCCGAAATCAGCGCATGGCGATCACCACGCCCAGAGCAATGATGACCGCCCCGAGAAGAATGGCGATTGCCAATGACAAATTCCAGTAGAACCCCAATCGGACAATGCAACTGCCGGGCAAATGTGTCACGTCGAAAGCAAAATCCGCCACTTTCGGCGGCACCAGCAGAGGACGCCCCGCATTCTTCGCCATCTCCTCTTCGGACACGGCGGCGTTCGAACTCTTCTTCGCCGCAGGCGCGGCGACCTGAAGTTTGTCCTTGATGTCGACCAGACTGTCGCTGATGTAATCTTTTCTGTTGATCATAATGACAGAATATAGCCCTATTCCTCCAAAATTTCAAGTATCAGCGGCAAATGATCCGAATAGACCGCCTCCGAAGCCACCCGGCACGCGCCCATTCGCAGGCCCGGCGAACAGAGAATCCAATCCAGTTCCCGGAGCGGATTCCATGCCGGATAGGTCGGCAGATGCGACAAATTCGCGCTGACCAGACCGCTTTGCGCCAGAAAATCCGTCAACTCCGCCGCCCCGCCGAAGGTGTTGAAGTCGCCCATCAGAACCACCCGAGGTTCGCCCCGGAGAATTTCCGCCAGATACATCAGCTGCGCCTGCCGGACCTTCCTGGTCAGCGCCAGATGCACCAGCACAAAAAGGATCGAGCCGATCCGGCAGGCCAGCACCAACCGCTTCGTCCCGCGCGGCATAAAATAAAAAAACGTCTCCGACGGGATCTTCCGGCTCAGCAGTACATTGTCCTGATGGCGCAGCCACGGCAGTTTGCGCAAGAGCGACGAGGGAGCGTATTTCGCCGCGCATTTGCTCGCACACCCGAGCAGTTCGGCCAGCACCGCCACCTGATTGAGCCCGCCGGTGCGGTAACTCCCACGGTCGGCTTCGACAATTCCGACGACATCGGGCTTTTCCCGCCGCAAGAAATGCGCCAGTTTCCGAAAAATCACCTCCGGCGTGCGCACATAGCGATACGCCATGCGCAGCTGCCCCAGTTTCCCGCCCGGATTGCCCGTCCCATATGCGATATTGTAAAAAACCACCTTCATCGATCGAGTCCGGCAAGCAGCGCGGCGCTTCCGGACCAATCTCCGATCAGCGTCAAACCCTCTTTGCGCTCCCCTTTGCAATATAGTTTTCGGAAATTCTCCGCGCCGTCCCCTTCCAGCGCCGTTTCCATTCCGTCCACGCTGCCGGCGGAAAGCAGCTTAACGCCCAGCGCGTTCATGCGCATTTCCCCGGGTCGGAAACAAAACTTTTCTGCTTCGTCGCCGGTCACCGCGTTGCGTCCGGCGAGCGCACCGGAACGCTTCGCATCGGCGTAAAGTCCGGTGACGCGTCCTTGCACCTCGGCGCAGTCGCCACACGCGTAAAGATTGGAATCTTCGGTCCGCAGCGAGCAATCCACTTTGATGCCGCGTCCGCATGGCAACATCGCCTGTTGCGCAAGCTCCAGTCTCGGGCGCATGCCGCAGCTGACGATCATCAGTTCCGCAGGCACCTCCGTGCCGTCGGAAAGAACCGCCTGTTGTCCGTCGAAAGAAACCAGTTGCGAAGAGAAGAAAAACGACAAGCCGTCCCGCCTGTCCAATCTCCGAAGGACAAATTCCGATCCCGCTGTGGAGAGGTTGCGCGGCAGCAGACGTTCGGCGTTTTCGACCACGCTGACATGCTCCACCAGAGGCAGCAGCGCCTGCGCCAGTTCCAGCGAGAGCACGCCCCCGCCAAGGAGCAAAAGATGCGACACTCCCTCTTTCAAATGCGCCTGCAAATGCCGCAGATCCGCGTATTCCCGAAAGGCGATCACCCGTCCCGGCGCGCGATTGTCAAACGGAGGAGTCCATGCGCTTGCGCCGACGGCGAGAATGAGTTTATCATACGCAAACTCCTCTCCGGTGGAGAGAATCACGCATTGTTTCCTGCGGTCGATCCCGGAAACGACCGAAGTTGTGCGCAGTTGCAGATTTTTCGGTAGATTTCCAGCGCTTCCCAGAAAAAATCCTTCTTCCGGCAACGCGCTGCTCCCGGCCAGCTTCGAGAGCATCGGACGCCGATACGGAAAGCAGGGCTCTCCGCAGAATAAAATCACCTGTTCCGCATTTTCCGACGCGGCGAACGCCGCCTCCCATCCGGCGACCCCGCCGCCAACGACAATGACCCGCATGAATCCACCTCCTCCGAAACGAACAGCCTGCCGCACTTGCCGACAACTATACTGCGGCAAAGGAAAAATACAAGTGCGTATCTTCGCTGGACGGCACTGACAAAAGTCCCGTCGATGGAATCCGGGTGGATCGAAACAGGAGTGGAATGGCAGATTTGAGCGTCGCTACTCGGAGAGTAACGACCGAAAAGCCACCATTTCAGGCCTTTTTCGAGGCACCGAAAGACACGACGCGAGTTTTGGCAGTGCCGTCTTCGCTGCATTTTCTGAAAAAAAGCAGAATCTGACGGCGTGATTATTTGGCAGATTCGCCCTTGCAAAAAGGAAGCAACAAAGTATATTATCCAGAATTATGACAAATTCATCCGTTTCATTATCTCCGCGTCAAGTACGCAAAAGTATGAACTGCTTCATCGCAACGATGGCGCTTTGGTGTGTCTTCGGCGCGACGATCGGCGGGTCCATCCTTTCGGGCATGCTGTTGTCCATCGGCATGACCGACTCCCAAATCGGGGCGGTTATGTCGCTCTCGCTGATCTTTCTTCCCATGCAGCTGCTCGGCAGCATCCTTCAGCGGCGCTTCTTCCACCGCAAAAAATTCTGGATGGTGCTGGCGGTCTGCCATTACAGCGCGTTTCTGGCGATCGCATTGCTGGTCGCGTCCTGGGGGCGGCTGAATCAGGCGACGGCGGTGGGACTGTTCATGGGGTTCTTTGCGCTTGCCCAGATTGCTTCGCAGCTTCAAGGGGCGACGGTTCTGGCATGGATCGGAGAATTGGTGCCCTTCCGGGAGAGCCACCGATTCTGGACGCGGCGGACGGCCGTACAGATTGTCGCAAGCGTGCTTGCAGGCATCGGGATGGGACTGCTCGCCGACCACTTCGGCAGAGAAAAAAGCAGCACGTATGCGTTTTTGCTGGGCGTCGGTTTGATTTTCGGCTATTTGAGTTTCATCACGCAAGCGATTCCGCCGGACCCGGAACGGGAAGAAAAACCGTTTCACTTTCATCTGGGAGAATTTCTCGGGACGCTTTGGAAGGAGTCGAATTTCCGCTATCTGTCGGGATTTTTCGCAATCCAGTCGATCGGCAACTGGGTCATGAGCGCATTCACGTTCGTCTACCTCCAGCGGGATATGGAATTTTCCCAGACCGACATTCAAATTCTGCTGGCAATGTCCAGTCTGGTTAGCTTCGTCTCCGGGTATTTGTTCACGGCGTTCGGCAACCGCTACGGACGAAAACCATTGCTGATGATCTGCAGTGTGCTGAAGTTCGGCGAATTTCTGCTTTGGGGGACGCTGACGCCCGGCAACAACTGGCTCGACCACAGCATGATCGATTTCCTGAATCTGATTCATATTCCGACCGGGGGGATCACCCCGGGACTCTTGGGCGCCGCGCCGGTCTTTCTCCTGGGCGGCTTTGTCAACATGGGGTTGAACTCGGGGCAGCTCTCGTTGCTGACCACGGAAGGCAACAAGGAGAATCAAAGTTTTTTGATCGCCTTTTTCTTCACCCTCACGGGGTTGGCAGGCGCGGCGGCGGCGTTTGCCAGCGGGTTCCTCTTCGAGTTTTTCCGGACGTTCGAGCTGCTGACGCGATTCCAGTTGACGGCGTTCAACGGGCTGGCGCTGGTCGGCTCTGTCTTTTTCCTGATCTGTCTGGTCTCGCTGGCACCGTTCCGGGAGCTGGGAGCGGCTCCGGCGGGCAAAGTGGTCAGAAGTTTTCTCTCCCACAATCCGTTCCGTGCCGTGTTTCAGGCGCACGTGCTGGCGTCGCCTCTGGAAGAAAGCCGGCGCGCGGAAACCCTCGGTTCCGCCGGAAGCGGACTGGCGGACAATGAATTTCTTCTGGGATTGCGCAGTCCGTCGAGCATGGTGAGAATGCGCACGCTTCTGCATCTGGCGACCATGGATTCCGACGAGTTGGACCCCGCGATCACCGACGAGCTGCAGCAGCTTCTTCAGTCGAAAACGCTCTCTGTCCGCCCGCTGGCGGCAATGACTCTGGCGAAACACAACGTAACCCAAGCGGAAGATGCGCTGATCGCCTCGTTCAACGACAGAGATCCGGATTTTGTCAATACCACCATCTACTGCGCCGGATTGCTGCATCTGGAGAAGGCGCGCGAACCGCTGCGTGCCATTCTGCTCAGTCCGGCGCGGGAATTTTCCAGATCGGCGGCGGCGGAAGCGTTGAGCCGGTTTGGGGACTATCACGACGCGGAGTTGATTTTCACGGCCTATCTGTCGGAAAGCGACTGGATTCTCTCGCGGCAATGCCTGCTTTCGCTGCTGCGAACGATGACACCGCCCCCGCATCATGTCATGAGACTCTTCGAAGAGGAGGAGAAAACCCCCGGCGCACGCATCGAACAGGAATTGCTGCTGCTGGCGGGAAGACCGTCGCTGGGACTGTCCGCCGAGGTTCTGACCGGAATGTTTTCCGCCGGAGAGTATACAACGCTTCTGGCGAAAGTGCTGGTCGCAGAGCTTTCCGATGAAATTCTCCCGGGTGCCATGAACGACGAACACTTCCTGCTGGAACGCTTCCTTCCCGGCGGGCGGTTCCGGGACAAATTCCTGCAGGGCGAAGATCTTCGGGCGAACGCGCTGCGTCTTCAGCTGCGGTTCTGGCAGTTGCTGCGGCGGGAAGGCAGCGATCCGGATCGATTTAAATTGCTGGGCGCATTGATTCTCGCGCGGCTCCAGCTCGAACAGCCGAACGCCTGAGCGTTCGGCGTTCGCGCCGGAGAATCATCAGACGAAAATCGTCGGTCCCTGCTTTTGCGCCAATTCGACGAAGGAGGCCACGCCGGCGATTTCGTCGACGTTGTCCAACTCCTCGGGAGCAAGGCCCATAACCTCCATTGCCATTTCGCAGGCGATGAATTTCACACCCGACGCCTTTGCGGAACGGATGAGTTCGGGAAGCGTCGCGACATGTTTGGAAGCCATGACCTGCTTCATCATTGCCGCGCCCATTCCGGCGAAATTCATTTTGGAGAGCGCCAACTTCTCCGGACCGCGCGGAAGCATCCAGCCGAACATGCGCGAAAGCAAATCCTTGCGGCGGCACACCTCCGGTTTTTTCCGCAGCACGCTCACTCCCCAAAAGGTGAAGAAGATCCCCACCTTCATCCCCGCTGCGGCAAACCCGTTGGCCAGAATCAAAGCGGCCATCGCCTTGTCAAAATCATTGCTGAACAGCACGATCGACGCAGTTTTTCCCTCCGAAACGCAAACTCCCGCCGCAGACACGGCGTTCCCGGTTCCACGCACGACATCCGCTTCGATCCAGTCCTCTTTGCGAACGAGATTCTCGAGCGTGTTTCCGCTGGACGAAGCCCAGCGGCGAAGATCGCCTTCGAAGGTCGTCGCGGCCAGGAGATGCAGCCGCGCGCCCCCGGCGCTTTTGTCCATCGCCGTTTTGAGCCGCATCACCGGCCCCGGACAGGCCAAAGCCCTCAAGTCCAGCGTTTCCGCAGCAGGCGCGGCGGGCGCGGCCGGCTGGGAAGAAACGACACTCTGCGTGGAACATTTTCCGTCCAACTCTGCCGCAGGATGAAACATCCTCCAAGTCAAATACCCGCCGGAAAGATTGAACACGGTTCGACCGTGCTGCTTGAGAATCCGCTCCGCCAGATACCCGCGCAGACCGACCTGACAATATACGACAATCGGGCGATCATTGTCCAGCTCGGAGAGGCGATCGCGCAGTTCCCCCAGCGGCACATTGACTGCGCCGGGCAGCGCCCCGAGTTCAAATTCCGCCTTCTCGCGCACGTCCACAATTTGTGCGTCCTCGGGAAGCGAGTCGGGCGTAACGATATTGGAGCGCCCCGAAAGCACATTGCCGGCGATGAATCCGGCAAAGTTCACGGGGTCTTTGGCGGAACTATATGGCGGCGCGTAGGCAAGTTCCAACTCCCCCAGCTCCGGCGCGGTCAATCCCGACCGCATCGCTCCGGCAATGTCGTCAATGCGTTTGTCCACACCTTTGCGTCCGACAATCTGCGCGCCGAGAATCGTCCCGGCATCGTCGAAGCACAGCTTCATATCCAATCGCGCCGCGCCGGGATAATACCCCGCCGACGAGCTTGGGTGCAGATAAATCTTGCGATATTTCCGATTGGCCGCGCGCAGCCGGGCCTCCGTGAGGCCGACGGTGGCGGCGGTAAGCGCTCCGACCTTGACCACACTGGTTCCGAAACTGCCGCGATAGACGCAAGAACCTCCGGCAATGTTGTCCGCAACAATCCGTCCCTGTTTGTTGGCGGGGCCGGCCAGCGGAACCGCCGCGCGTCCGCCGAGCAGCGGATCGACGCATTCGACCACATCGCCCGCGGCATAAATACAAAGATCGGAGGTGCGCATGTGTTCGTCAACAATGATATGCCCGCGCAGTCCGCAGGCGATCCCCGCCG